>JAPOYR010000013.1 GCA_026706485.1 Chloroflexota bacterium
TTACAGGTCGAGCTCCCACCGGAACGTTCGTAGTTCGGTACGCTCTGGCCCACCATTCACCAGCCAGAAGGAGCCCCGATGTCCGGCGTGAAGCCCATCCCCGACGGCTACACCGCGATTACGCCCTACCTGATCGTTGAGAATGCGGCTGCGCTGATCGATTTTCTCACGCGGGCGTTCGGAGCGGCCGAGCGGATGCGTCTCGCGATGCCTCAGGGCGGCATCGGCCATGCCGAGGTGGAGATCGATGGCGCGGTGCTGATGCTGTCCGACGCCATGCCGCCGGAGTTTCCGGCTGGCTCGTCGAAGCTTCACCTCTATGTCGAGGATGTGGACAGCGCCTATGCCCAGGCGATGAGGGCTGGCGCGACCTCCCTGGCCGAGCCCGCCGACCAGTTTTACGGCGACCGCGCCGCCCGCGTCGTGGATCCCTGGGGCAACCACTGGACCATTGCCAGCCACGTCGAGGATGTCGACATGGATGAAGTCACTCGCCGCATTGCGGCCATGGAGCAACCGTAGACGGTTCCCTGCGCCCGTGTGATGACCCTCGAAACGGATGGGTGAAGTGCTACCATCCGCGCAGGCTGGCGGAGAGGCGTCATTTTAGATGTTTGAGCATCGCAGGCCGTTATCCGTTGGCGGACTCAGGCTGACCGGTCGGGCATCTCGTTGGGTCGGAGGGCGGTCGACATACCGGGCGCGGCGAGTGCTTGACGGAAGCTTGAGGAGAAGGGGACTACCTCGATGGACGTGGACACCCAGTGGAAAGGGTCGCGGCGAACGCTCTTCCAGGCCACCCGGATAGGATCAGAGGGAATGAACACGAATTGGGAATCGCACGACGGCGCAATTGTTGCCACGGTCGACGGCCGCGTCGACGGTGCCAATGCCCATGAGTTTCAGGAAGCGCTGGAAGCCGTGATCAAGGCGAGCGAAAGCGCCGTGATCCTCGACTTCGAGCAGTTGTCCTACATCAGCAGTGCCGGTCTTCGGGTCGTCCTGCTGGCCGCCAAGGAGCTCCGCAAGCAAGACAAGCAGTTCGCCGTCTGCTCGCTGGCGGGTTCAATCCTCGAAGTGTTCAAGATCAGCGGGTTCGATCAGATCATCCCCGTTCATTCGACGCAGGCCGAGGCAATCGCCGCCGTCACCGCCTGATTGATCGTCGCGCTTCTCCGGGCGCGTTCATCCGAAACCGCATTGGTAGTGCAAGGTAGTCAGATCGGGAATTGGGCATGACGGATCGCCCATGCAAAATCCTCGTCGTCGACGACGAGCCGGACCTCGAGCCGCTCGTGCTGCAGCGTATGCGTCGCAGTATCCGGCGTGGCAAATACGAGTTTGTCTTTGCCCACAACGGAGTGGAGGCGCTCGAGCGTCTGAACGAGGACGACGAAATCGACATGGTCCTCTCGGACATCAACATGCCGCAGATGGACGGGTTGACGCTGCTTGACCAGATTCCCAAGGTCAATCCCAACATCCGCTCGGTGATCATTTCCGCCTACGGCGACATGAAGAACATCCGCACCGCGATGAATCGCGGTGCGTTCGACTTTGTGACCAAGCCGGTCGACTTTAACGATTTGCAAGTGACGATTGATCGGACGCTGCAGCACATGAACGAATGGCGTGCCGCGTTGGCGGCCCGTGACAAGCTGGTCTCGCTGCAAAACGAGCTCGACGTCGCGAGCAAGATGCAGCAGTCAATCCTCCCCAGGAAATTTCCCGTGCGCGACGACTACGAAGTCTTCGCCAACATGGCGCCGGCGCGTAACGTTGGCGGGGACTTCTATGACCTGCTGCAACTGGATGACGGTCGAATCGGTCTGGCCGTGGCGGACGTTTCGGACAAGGGCGTGCCGGCCGCGCTATTCATGATGTCGACGCGTACGCTGCTGAAGGGCGCGGCCATTGGCCACGAAGGCCCAGGCGAGGTGCTGCGCGAGGTCAATGACTTGCTGAACGAGAGCAACGAGTCCGCGATGTTCGTCACGGTCCTCTACGGCGTGTATGACCCGGCGACCCGAGAATTCATCTATGCGAACGGCGGTCACAACACTCCGCTCGTGGTGCACGCCGACGGCAGTTCGACCGAGCTGCCCCTTACCGGCGGCGTTGCCCTGGGCGTGGTGCCGGAGTTGCCGTACGACCAGGGGGCCGTGACCCTGGCCCTCGATGACACCGTGGTGCTCTATACCGACGGCGTGACCGAGGCCATGAACGCGGACGGCGAGGAGTTTGGGGTCGAGCGGCTTCAGGAGACCTTTGCCGCAAGCCCCCCTCAAGACTCTCAGCAGGCCAATCGGACCGTGTTCGAAGCCGTTCAGGCGTTCGCCGGCGATACGCCGCAGTCCGACGACGTCACCTGCCTGGTATTCCGACCTCGTGAGGCTGCGTCATGAGCGCCCGGTTGTCGCTCACGGTTAAGACACAGGCCGAGGAGCTGGCGCGAATCACCGCCGCCGTGGAGGACTTCGGCGAGCAGGAGGAATGGCCGCCGGACCTCGTCTTTCGCGTGAACCTGGCGCTCGAGGAGCTGGGCATGAACATCATGAATCACGGCTATGACGCGGGGCTTCACGAATTCGATATCACGCTCACCTCCGAGGACGATACGCTGACAATCGAGATCGTCGACGATGGCCGGCCATTCGATCCGCTGCATGACGCCAAGCAGCCCGATGTGGGCGCGGCGATTGAAGATCGACCGATCGGCGGGCTCGGCATCTACTTTGTGCGCGAGATGATGGATGAGATGCACTATCGGCGCGAGGACGGCAAGAATCACCTCACCCTCGTGTCGCGCAGATGATCGACGTTGACTGGAGCAGCGATACTCGGCCGGTCTGACGCGAACGACGCACGCGGGCGGGGCACTGTCGACTCACCGCCGAATTGACGATGTCGGACTCCTCAACCAGCACGCCAACCTCGCGCCGGGCCGACCGGGGCGCTGATCGGAATTGCAGCCAACCCGTCGCCTTGGTTCGGCCGCGCGGAACCCGCGTGACGCGCCGACCGGCAACGCGTACGCGAGTGGCACGCGCGACCCTCACCGGAATTCTGGGCATCGCCGCGCTCTTGCTCGGGGTGGTGCTCGCCGGCTGCGACCCCACAACGTCCTCGGACGACGTTCAGCGTCCGACGAGCGAGGCGACGCCTGAAACCGGGCCAGGTACCGCGGCCGTGCCGGCCGGGGAGCCCGGCGTCTCCGGCGACCGCATTCTCTTCGGCCAATCGGCGGCGTTCCGCGGGCCTGCCCAGGAGCTGGGTCTCAATATGCGGCTCGGCATATTGGCCGCGTTTCACGAAGCGAACCAGCAGGGCGGCGTTCATGGACGCCAGATTGACTTGACCTGGCTCGACGACTCATACGAACCGGAGGCTGCCGCCACCAACACGCTTGAGCTCATCAACGAGCAAAACGTCTTTGCGCTCATCGGCGCCGTGGGCACGCCGACATCCCGCTCGGCAACTCCGGTGGCGAAAGCCGCCGGGGTGCCCTATATCGGACCCTTCACCGGCGCTGAATTCCTGCGCGACGCCGCAACCTTGGACAACGTAATCAACATGCGCGCGTCGTACTACCAGGAAACCGAGGAGATGGTGAATCGCCTCACCACCGACCTGGGGGTGACGCGCATCGCCGTGCTCTACCAGGACGACTCCTACGGCCTGGCCGGATTCAACGGGGTGCGGCTGGCGCTGGAACGCCGCGGCATGGAGATGGCCGCGCTCGGCATCTACACGCGCAACACCACCGCCGTAAAGCGGGCGCTGCTCGACCTTCGCCAAGGCAACCCTGAAGCGGTGATCATCATTGGGGCCTATCAGCCCGTCGCCGCCATGATCGCCTGGGGACGTGAGACCGGCTTCGATCCCATCTTCATGACCGTGTCATTCGTCGGCAGCAACGCGCTGGCCGAGGAGCTGGGCGCGGGCGGGGCCGGCGTCTTCGTGACCCAGGTCGTCCCCTTCCCAACGGATGATTCCCT
Source organism: Chloroflexota bacterium (assembly GCA_026706485.1). Classification (NCBI taxonomy): domain Bacteria; kingdom Bacillati; phylum Chloroflexota; species Chloroflexota bacterium. Next base: position 3,999 of record JAPOYR010000013.1, read on the forward strand.
GCCGGTTGTCCGGGCCTATCACCGAGCGCTCGCGGACTACGATCCCGACGCCATTCCCGGCTTCGTGTCCTTCGAAGGCTATCTGGCGGGACGGCTGGCGGTTGCGGGGCTCGAACGCTGCGGCCGCAACGTGAGCCGAGCGTGCCTGTTCGAAAGCTTCCGCAGCTCCGAGCCCTACGACATCGAGGGCTTTCCTCTGAGCTACGGCGCCGGCGACAATCAAGGCTCGGACCAGGTGTTTCTCACCGTCCTCGGCCCTGACGCCAACTATCACCCGGCCGAAACGCTGCGGGACGTGCCCCGATGAACGCGTGGATCCAGCGCCGCCTGGCAAGCCGCTATCGAATCTCCACCCAATTGCTCCTTGGCATCTGGGGCGCCGTCGCGCTGACGGTCGCCGCGGGATTGGTCGGCTGGTTTTCCTTTAATCGAGTCGGTGACGAGCAGAGCCGCGTCAACGAGGGCAGCGTGCCCGAGCTGGCTGCCGCCTTCGGCGTGGCCGACTACAGCAGCACGCTCGTTGCGGCCGCCCCGCGGCTCACCACGTCCCCCACACTCGACGACGTGGCGCGCGTCGCCGTCAGCATCGACGAGGCCTATGGCGCACTCGAGGCGCAGCTGGCCGTGCTCGAGCGCGGCGCCGCCGAAGATGAGCGCGTCCAGCGGATTCGCGCCCACGCCGACTCCTTGATCGCCAACATCGAGTCCATCGAGGCGGATATGGCCTACTACTTCGACCTCACCCAGCGCAGCGCCGCCCTGCGACTCGAGCTTGCCGACCTGCGCTTCCGTCTGGATAGCGTCGTCATTCCCGCCATCGACGACCAGTTTTTCTACGCCATGACGGGCTATCGCAACCTGGGCGAGCCGCCGGCGCCGCGAAATGAGCACTTCTCGGAAACCGAATTCAGCAGCTATCGGCGCTTGGCTGAGATGCAAGCCGATGCCAGCATCGCCGAGCAGCTGCTGGCCTCCGCCTCGATTCTGTCGGAGCCCGCCTTGCTGGAAGCGTTGCGCGAGCGTTTCGAGGCTGCCGCCCGCCGCATCCAGCGCAACCTGGCGGCGCTTGAATCGGACGCGCTGCGCGCCGAAGTTGCGCCGGTCTTCGACCAACTGCTCGAGCTTGGCATCGGCGGGGAGACTGGCTTCGATCTCCTTGCCGCCGAGCTGGAGTTGGTTGCTCGACAGCGCGATCTTCTGGCAAGCAACCAGGAGATCACGGTTGATCTGATCGCGGAGGTCAATGGACTGGTGAGCGCCGCCCAGGCCAGTGTCGAGGAAGCCACTGGCGCGTCAACGCAGGCGATCTTCACCGGCCGCGTCCTCCTGCTGGCCATTAGTGCGGTCAGCGTCACCGGCGCCGTTCTAATTGCTTGGCTCTTCGTCGGTCGCTTCATTTCGAGCCGGCTGCAGCGGCTCTCCGACTGGATGCGGCGCCTCGCCGGCGGCGACCTGGAGACGACCGTGGAACTCAGCGGTCGCGATGAGATTGCGGAAATGGCGGCCGCCCTCGAGGTATTTCGGCAGCACGCGCTGGAGATTCAGCGCCTGAACCTGGTGGAAAAGCTGGCCAACGAGCTCCAGAGCAAGAACGATCAGCTCGAAACGGCGCTCGGCGACCTGCAACGCGCCCAGGACCAAATCGTCTCGCAGCAGAAGCTGGCGGCGCTGGGTGAATTGACCGCCGGCGTGGCCCACGAGATCAAGAACCCGCTGAACTTCGTCAAGAACTTCTCGGAAGTGTCCGAGGAGCTCATCGTGGAGTTGAAAGAGGTGCTTGAAGAAGAAGCCGAGAGCATTAGCGAGGACCAACGCGAATACATCGATGAAATCGCCGGCGACCTCACCGACAATCTCGGGCGCATTCGATCCCACGGCGAAAGGGCCAATCACATCGTCCACGACATGTTGATGATGGGCCGGGGCTCGGGCGACCGGCAGGCCACGGATATCAACCGGCTGCTCGACGAACACGCGCGGCTCGCCTATCACAGCGCGCGGGCGACGGACACGGAATTCCAGCTCGACCTGAAGCAAGACATGGACCCGGAGGTCGGCGAACTCGAGGTCGTGCCGCAGGATCTCGGCCGGGTGTTCCTCAACATGGTGAGCAACGCCTGCTACGCCACCGACGAGAAACGCCGCAGCGGCGCCGACGCCGACGGCGAGCGCTACTTCCCCACGCTGTGGCTCGTGACCCGCCGTGGCGACGAGCACATTGAGGTCCGGATCAAAGACAACGGCATGGGAATGCCTGCCGACATCATCGACAAAATCTTCAACCCGTTCTTTACGACCAAACCGACTGACCAGGGCACCGGGCTCGGTCTTGCCATATCCAGCGATATCGTGCGTCAGCACGGGGGCAATATCCGGGTCGAATCCGAGCCGGGCGAAGGCACCGAGATGATCGTTGAGCTGCCCTTGGAACCGCCGGCGGCCGCGCTGGCCGGAGCCGCCGATGGAGACGGCGCCGCGACCGAGGCGACATCCGTATAGGCTCGCCGACACGCACCAGTCGGTGTCTGGCGGTTGAATGCGCGCGTCGATTGCAAGCGTCCGGCCCAGGAGACGACGCACGAAGACCATGGTGGGAGGCGAGCCTTCGATGACACACGCGCACTTCAGCGACGAGCTGTTCGAGTTCTTGTACGAGCTGCGGTTGAACAACAATCGGGATTGGTTTCAGGCGCAGAAGGTGAGATACCAATCCGTCGTGCTGCGGCCGATGGCGGACTTCGTGGCCGATTTCGGCGCCTACCTGCCGGATATCAGCCCGCACTTCGTGGCGGATCCGCGCACACATGGCGGCTCGATCTTTCGCATCTACCGCGACGTTCGGTTCTCAAAGGACAAGAGCCCCTACAAGACTCACGCCGCGCTGCACTTCCGCCACGAGACGGGCCGCGAAGTTCACGGCCCAGGCTTCTATCTGCACCTGGCGCCGGGGGAGGTCTACGCGGGTGTGGGGATTTGGCGCCCGGCCTCGGAGACGCTGACCAAGATTCGGGATGCCATCGTGGCCCACCCGACGAAGTGGACGGAGGCAATCTCGGACAAGGGATTTGCCGAGGCGTTTGCGCTGGAAGGTGAGTCGCTCAAGCGGCCTCCGCGAGGCTACGACGCCGGCCATCCGCAAATCGACGACCTGAAGCGCAAGGACTTCGTAGCGTCGACGGACTTCACGCAGGAGGACGCCACGTCGCCCGACTTCATCGAACGCTATGCGGACGCATGCCGCACGGCGTCGCCCTTCATGGAGTTCCTGACCACCGCCGTCGGGTTGGCCTGGTAGGCGCGACCGGCCCAAGCATCGCAGCCCGACGGAGTGGCAAGATGAGAGAGTGGCCGTGGATCCGCACCGACCGTGGCTCATCGGGTCTGCGTCACGGATAAGGCGTCATCGTGGATTTCGACACCTACGAACTCGATCCGGCCGTCTACGACGAGATGCTGTTGCCCGACGGCGCCCCCCGAGACCACTGCCGGCCGCTCTACGACGCCCTGCGCCGAATGTCCTCCGAGGAACTCAGCGGCGTCCAGGAACGCGCGACCCGCTCCTTTTCGCATGAGGGCATTTCGTTCACGGTCTATGGCGAGGCCGAAGCCCAGGAGCGAATCATTCCCATCGATTGCCTGCCGCGGCTGCTTTCCGGCGCCGATTGGCGGCTGATCGAGTCGGGCCTCGCGCAGCGGCTCACCGCCCTCAATCGATTCCTGCAAGACGTCTACAACGAGGCCCGAATCGTCGCCGACGGGGTGATCCCCGCGGACGTCATCCGCGGCTGCCCGCAATACCGCATTGAAATGCGCGGCTTCTCACCGCCGCACGGCGTCTGGGTGGGAATCTGCGGCACCGACATCGTGCGGACCAACGACGGGTTTCATGTGCTCGAAGACAACCTGCGCGTCCCGTCCGGCGTTTCCTACATGATTGCCAATCGCAAGGTGATCAAGTCTGGCTTGCGGCGGATCTATCGCGGCGCCAGGGTGCGCGAGGTGGAGCACTATGGGCGCCTGCTGCAGACGACGCTGCGTGAACTGGCGCCCTCCGGTCGCTCCGACCCCTGCATTGCCCTGCTGACGCCCGGGGTCTACAACGCGGCCTTCTACGAGCACATGTTCTTGGCGGGGGAAATCGGCGCGGAGCTGGTGGAGGGTCGCGACCTGGTCGTCAACGACGGCACCGTCTATATGCGCACGACCGCCGGGCTGCGTCGGGTCGACGTGATCTACCGGCGCATTGACGACGATTTCCTCGATCCGCTGGTCTTCCGGCCGGACTCGTTGCTCGGCGTGCCCGGGCTGCTGCACGCTTGCAAGCGCGGCAGCGTTTCCCTGGTGAATGCGCCCGGAACCGGCGTTGCGGACGACAAGAGTGTCTACGCCTACGTGCCCGACATGATTCGCTACTACCTGGGGGACGAGCCGATCCTGGCGAACGTTGAAACGCACCTCTGCCGCCGTCCGGAGAGCCTCGAGTACACGCTCGACAACCTGGAGAACCTGGTCGTCAAGCGCGTGGGCGAGTCTGGGGGCTACGGCATGCTCGTGGGTCCTCACGCGACACCCGCGGAGCGCGCGGCCTATGCGGAAGAGCTGCGGGCCAATCCGGCGGATTTCATCGCGCAGCCGGTGCTCGCGCTTTCCCGCGCGCCGTGTCTCATCGACGGCCGCTTCGAACCGCGGCACGTCGACCTTCGGCCCTTCGTGCTCAATGGCCGCCAGACGCGCATCGTTCCCGGGGCGTTCTGCCGCGTGGCCCTGCGCCGGGGCAGCCTGGTGGTGAACTCCAGCCAAGGCGGCGGCGGAAAAGACCTTTGGGTACTCAACGACCAGGCAAACTGAGGTCGCAGTCCAACAGTGCCGTTAGAAATATTCAGTAGCAATAACTACACTCGCCCCGCCAGCCGTCCCTAGCCGAAGGACCGCCATGCGTGCTGTCGTGAGTTCCATGACCAGACCGTTTCCGCGACGCCTCGTCCTCATTCTGCTGTTGGCACTCGCCATCCCGCTGTTGATACCCAACGTGGCACGCGCCGCGGTGTCGGAAGAGGCGACCTTTGTCTTCAACACGTTTGCGTTCCTGATTTGGGGAGCCCTGGTGATGTTCATGTGCGCCGGCTTCACCATGCTGGAGTCCGGGTCGGTGCGCACCAAGAACGCCTCCATGATCTGCCTCAAGAACATCGGCATCTACTCCATCGCCGGCCTCGCGTACTTCATCATCGGCTACAACCTCATGTACGTGGATGTCGGCTCGGTGATCGGTTCGTTTAACTTCCTCTACGGACCGTCGAGCGCCGAGCTCGATCTGCTGGGCGGAGATGACGCCGCGCTCTCCAGCGTCGTCGCCAACGGCTACTCCTCGATGTCCGACTGGTTCTTCCAGATGGTCTTCGTGGCCACCGCCGCGTCAATCGTGTCGGGCGCGCTGGCCGAACGGGTCAAGATGTGGTCGTTCTTTCTGTTCACGCTCCTGCTCACGGCGTTCATCTACCCCATCGTCGGGGCATGGACCTGGGGCGGGGGCTGGCTGTCCGAGATGGGATTCCAGGACTTCGCCGGCTCGACCATCGTCCACAGTGTGGGCGGCTGGGCGGCTCTTGCCGGAATCCTGGTCGTCGGGCCGCGGCTGGGCAAGTTCCGCAAGGATGGCACCGCCCGACCCACGCCGCCGTCGAACATCCTGGTCGTCACGCTCGGCGTGTTTATCCTTTGGCTCGGATGGTTTGGATTCAACGGCGGCTCGCAGCTGGCCTTGGGTAGTGCCTTCGACGCGGTCGCCATGAGCCACGTGCTCGTCAACACCAACTTGGCGGCGGCGGCGGGCGTCGTGGCCGCCATCGCGATCTCACGCTCGATCATGGGGCGCACGGACCTCTTCGTCGGACTCAACGGCGCGATCGCGGGGCTGGTTTCGATTACCGCGGGCCCTGATATCGTGGATCACTACTGGGCCATCATCATCGGCGCCATTGGCGCGATTCTGTGCACTCTCGGGCTCAAGCTGCTAGAGAAGCTCAAGCTGGACGATGTGGTCGGGGCCGTTCCCGCCCACCTCTTCGCCGGCATTTGGGGAACCTTGGCCGCGGCAATTGCCGGTGGTGCCAGCTTCGGCGTGCAGGTCGTCGGCGTGCTGGCGGTTGGCGCCTTCGTGTTCGTGGTTTCTTACCTCGTGTGGCGCCTCATAGACCTGACGATCAAGGTCCGCGTGTCGCGCCAAGTCGAGCAACTGGGCCAGGACGCCGGCGAGTTGGGAATCGAGGCCTACCCAGAATTCGTCCTCATGCCGGAGGAGTTCGACGAGGACTAGCCCGGTTGGGCGCCCGTCGCACGCAGCGGCGGGCGCCGGCCGGCTGCGGTGACTTCATCGCGGCGAATTTGGTCTGAATCGCATGTTGGTGCGCAGCGCTCAGGGTCTCTACTGGATGAGCCGCTACCTGGAGCGCGCCCGGCGACTCTGCCGGTTGCTGCAGCTGCAAACGGAGTCGCTGGTCGACCGACCCACTCGAGAGATTCACTTCGGCTGGAGTCGGATCTATGCCAGCGTCAATCGTGATCCGCCGGCGGGGCGAATCGAGCTGCTCGGCAGCGACGACTACACCCTGGCCGACTCCTACACCCTGGCCGGCGACTTGACCTTCGAGCGCTCCAATCCCGACTCGGTGTGGAGCTGTTTCGACCAGGGCCGGGAAAATGCCCGCCAGATTCGTCAATCCATCAGCACGCCGATGTGGACCCAGTTGAATCTGGCCTACCTGCGCCTGCAGCAGTTGGAGATGCCGGACATTTGGGCGGTCTCGCCCGAGAGCTTCTACGCCGACACGGTGGCGCAGATCGACACCTTCGTGGGCGTGGCCGCGGCCACGATGTACCGCGGCGAAGGCTGGCGCTTCATGGAGCTCGGTCGATTTGTGGAACGGGCGCAACTCCTTGCCGCACTGCTCTTGGCGCAGCTCGATGCCGGGCAGCATGTCGAAGAGGCCTCCGACGTGGACTGGACCGGCTTGCTGCGCCTCTGCCACGCGTTCGAGGTCTACAACCGCCGCTACAGCGTCGCCGTGCAGCCGCGCCAGGTGCTGGACCTGCTCGTCACTGACCCGCGTCTGCCGGACTCGCTGGGCCGATCGATCGACCGTGCCGCGGAGGAAATCGCTGCGATCGGCCCGGGTCCCGACCCGGCGTCCAGCGGCGCGCTGCAGCGCCTGGCCGGTCGAATCGGCGGCGTGATCCACTACCAGTGGCCCGACCATGACGACTGCCGGGCGCTCCTAGAGCAGGTGCGTACGCACTGCTACGAGCTTCACGATCGGGTGACGGCGGCGTATTTCGACTATGAGATCGAAGACGCTCCCTCGAACTGATCCGATGGCTGGCCCGGCCGCCTACGACATCGAGCACGTCACTCGCTACCGCTACTCCTCGCCCGTCAGCGGATGCGTGATGTCGCTGTGCCTCGAGCCACGGCAGGACGCCGGCCAGCGCCTGCTGCGCTTCGACATCGAAACCGACCCCCCGGCCCCCATGAACGCCGAGGCGGACAGCTTCGGCAACACCAAGCGCGTGCTCAACGTCCACCGGGAGCACCGCGCCCTCGCGATCACTGCCCGTGCCACGGTTGAACAGACGCCGGCGCCCCCGCTTCCGGAATCGCTTGGTGCGGACGCCTGGGAGGAGATTGGTGGGTGGCAGGACTCCTTCACGCTCTGGGACTTCACCCGGCCCAGCGTGCTGACCCGGCCCTCGCCGGCCCTCTCGGCCTTCACGGATCGACTCGGCATTGAACCGGCGGAGGATCCGCTCCACGCCGTGCAACGGCTGTCGAATCTGCTCTACCGAAACCTTGACTACGTGCCGGGAAGCACGACGGCGATATCGCCGGTCGACCACATCCTGGAAACGAGCCGCGGCGTCTGCCAGGACTACGCCCATGCCATGATCGCCATCGCGCGTTCCTGGGGCGTGCCGACGCGGTACGTGTCCGGCTATCTTCATATCGACGATCCCGACGGGGGCGACGCGCCGCAGTCAGCGAGCCATGCCTGGGTCGAGTGTCTGCTGCCCAAGCTTGGGTGGGTGGGCTTTGACGCCACCAACGACCGCCCGGCCGGTCTTGGGCATATCCGGCTGGCGGTCGGACGCGACTATCGCGACGTGGCACCGACGAGCGGCATCTTTCGCGGCGGCGGCGAGAGCCACATCGAGGTCGAGGTGCAAGTCCGGCCCCGCGGAGCCGGATGACGAGCGCCGCGCGCTCATCCCCGGGCAAACAGCCCTCGATTCGTAGAATTGGACATGCAGCGGCCGCCGCACCCCGACGAGCGTTCAGACCCCAACGAGCCGTCGACTGACGGACTGAATCCGCAGCAGCGGACGGCGGTGGAGCACCTGGTCGGCCCGCTGCTCGTCTTTGCCGGCGCCGGCACCGGCAAGACGCGCGTCATCACGCATCGCGTGGCCAAGCTCATCACGCACGGCGTGGCCCCCTGGCACATCCTGGCGGTCACGTTCACCAACAAGGCGGCCAACGAGATGCGTGAACGCATCATCGACCTGGTTGGGGTCTCGGCGGGCGGCGTCAACGTCGGGACCTTTCACGGCCAGTGCCTGCGGATTTTGCGCCGAGACTTTCACCGCATCGGGTGGGAGTCGGATTTCTCGATCTACGACGCGACCGATCAGCTTCGGGCCGTCAAGCAGGCCATGACGGACCTGGGCATGCCGCTGAACACCATCAGCCCGCAGGCCGTGCGAAACGAGATCTCCCGCGCCAAGGACGAGCTGGCAACGCCGCACGAATACGCGGAGCGCGCCGACGGGTTCTTTCAGGAAACGACCGCCAGCATCTATCACCGCTACCAGCGCATCCTGCGGAACGCGCAGGCGGTCGACTTCGGCGACATGATTGCCTACGCGGTCCGGATACTGCGCGAGTCGCCGGATGCGCGAACCGCCTACCACGACCGCTTCCGCTTCATCCTGGTTGACGAATACCAGGACACGAACCGCGCCCAGTACTACTTCGTTCGTGAGCTGGCCGCCGGTCACGGCAATGTGTGCGTGGTCGGCGACGACGACCAGAGCATCTACTCGTGGCGGGGCGCCGACATTCGCAACATCCTGGAATTCGAGCAGCAGTTTCCGGCGGCGTCGGTGGTTCGGCTGGAGCGCAACTATCGCTCGACGAAGCGAATTCTCGCGGCGGCGAACCAGGTGATCTCGAAGCTCGCCACGCGCGCGCCGAAGACGCTGTGGACCGATCGGGACGACGGCGACGCGTTGGGCGTCATCGAGGCCCTTGACGAGGACGACGAGGCGCAGCAGGTCCTGGAGGTCGTGCGCAAGCTGACCACGAATCACCAGGTGGCCCGGCGCGATATCGCCATCATGTACCGCACGAACGCGCAGTCCCGGGCCTTCGAGGAGCTCTTCGTGCGCCTGGGCGTGCCCTACCAGCTGGTCGGCGCGACGGAGTTCTACAGCCGCAAGGAAGTTCGCGACGTGTTGGCGTACCTGCGCGCGGTGGCCAATCCGCGCGACCTGCTGAGCTTCGAGCGCATCGCCAATGTGCCTCGACGCGGGATCGGCGCCACCACGCTGAAGACTCTCCGCGCGTGGTCCGAGCAGACGGGTCTGGCGCCCGGCGAGCTGGTGCGCTGGCTCGCGCAGCAGGCCGACGCGCCCGATGCCGTGCAAGCGGAGGCGCCGCTGCGCGGCCGGGCCCGCCGCGCGCTGACGGAACTGGGTCGCGTCATGCGGAAGCTCGATGCGCTCGCATCCGAGCTTCCGGTGGGTAGCCTCATCAACGCGGTGGTGCAAGAAACCGGCTACGACGACGTGCTGGACAACGACCCGGACCGCCCGGAAGAGCGTTGGGAGAACGTAGTCGAACTGGCGGCGGCCGCCGGCAAATATGACGAGTTTCAGCCCCGCGAAGGCTTGCAGCGCTTCCTCTACGAAGCAGCGCTCGTCTCCGAGGTCGACAACCTGGCCGAGCAATCCGAGGCCATCACCATGCTTACCTATCACGCCGCGAAGGGATTGGAGTTTGGCGTGGTGTTCATGACGGGTATGGAGGAGGAGCTATTTCCTCACATCAGGTCCCAGGACGACCCGGACCAGATGGAGGAAGAGCGGCGTCTCGCCTATGTCGGCATCACCCGGGCGCAGGACCGCCTCTTCATGTCCTATGCGCGGTTTCGGTCGGGGTGGGGGACGCCGGTGCGCTTTCCTTCGCGCTTTCTGAACGACATTCCGCAGGAGCATTTGGTGTATGAGCGCCGCCTGAACGAGCAGCCGGGCATTCCGTCCGCCGGACTGGTGACCTCGCAGGCCGAGCCGCAGGCGCCGACGGAGCGCACGTTCCGGGACGGCCAGAAGGTGCGGCATCGCGTGTTTGGCGACGGCCTGGTCGTGGCCGGCAAGGTCACGCGCTTTGACGAAGAGGTGACGGTCATGTTCGAAACCGAAGGCCTCAAGCACCTGGCGGTCAACATGGCCAACCTGGAGGCCCTCAACTGAGCAGCGCGTTTGCCGGGTGGACCTTCATCTTCGACTTCGACGGCACGGTGAGCCCGGCGGACATGGGCCACGTCATCTTCGATGCGCTGGCAACCCCGGAGTGGAGGGTCATCGACGACCGTTGGATCCGGCGCGAGATTCCCACCAGCGTGCGGGCCCGCGCCCAGTTCGATCTGGTGGATCCCGACCTCAGGGCCATGCACCGGCTCATCGACCGGCAGGCGGTCGATCCCGCCTTTCCGGCGTTGGCGCGCGGCCTTCAGAGTGACGGCGCCGAAGTGCAAATCGCGAGCGACGGTTTCGGCTTCTATATCAGCCGAATGCTTGCGGCAGCCGGTCTGGCCGATCTGCCGGTGGACTCGAATCGTCTCGAGGTGCGCCGCGGCGCCATCGTGCTCGAGTTTCCCTACGAGCAGGACGGCTGCGGGCACTGCGGCATGTGCAAGGCCCTGCCGGTGCGGCGGGCAAAGGCGCGCGGGCGTCGTGCGGTGTATGTGGGAGACGGCTACTCGGACCGTTGTGCGGTGACCGAGGCCGACGTGGTCTTCGCCAAGGATAGCCTCGCGGCTCATTGCCGGGCCGAGGGCATTCCTTACCATGCCTTCGCCAGTCTTGCCGACGTTCAGGCCTGGGTGTCACACCGAACGCAGGTCGGCGAGAGCCGCCGCTGACATGACCTTCCGCGAGCTTGCCGTCATCTTCGAGCGCCTGGATGAGATCAGCGCGCGCAACGCCATGATCGACATCCTGGCGGAGGTTTACGGCACTGTTGGGCCGGATGAAGCGGCCCAGGTGACCTATCTGATTCAAGGCCGCCTGGTGCCGAAGTTCGTCGATCTCGAATTCGGCGTCGCCGGACGCCTCATGATCGAGGCGCTGGCGCAGGCGTTCGACCGGGACCACGCGGAGGTCGAGTCCGTGTCGCGAGAGACGGGCGATCTCGGCACGGCGGCGGAGCGGCTGACGAGCCACGAGGGCGGCGACCTTTCGGTGGGCGAGGTATTCGCTCGGCTGCGCGAAGTGGCCGAGGCCGAGGGACCGGGATCCCAGGAGCGCAAGGTGCAGGGCATCGCCGCCATCCTCCAGGAGCTGGACGCGCGCTCGAATCGCTACCTGCCGCGGATTCCGCTGGGTCGCCTGCGACTTGGAGTGGGCGATCCCACGGTGATGGACGCGCTCTCAGTGGCCAAGGTGGGTGACAAATCCGAGCGCAAGGTGATCGAGCGCGCCTACAACCTGACCAGCGACCTGGGATTGGTCGCCCACGACTACGTCGCCGAAGGTCGCGCCGCCATGGAAGCGGTTGACGTGCGCGTGGGCTATCCCGTGCGCATGGCCCAGGCCGAGCGTCTCTCCAGCGGCGCCGAAATCGTCGAGAAGATCGGGCGCGCGGCGGTGGAGGCCAAGTACGACGGCTTTCGGGTGCAGATTCACCGCGACGGGACCACAGTCAGCATCTACAGCCGCAACCTGGAGGACATGACGGGTATGTTTCCCGAGGTCACGGAATCCGTGCTGGCGCAGGTGCGCGCCGACCAGGCGATCTTCGAGGGCGAAGCGATGGGCGTGGACCCGGACAGCGGAGAGTTTCTGCCGTTCCAGGTCACCGTGTCACGCAAGCGCAAGCACGGAATCGAAGAAGCGGCGGCCACCATGCCCCTCACCGTGCAGGCGTTCGACGTGCTCTACGACGGCGAAGACGTGACCACGCTCCCATTCAACGAGCGCCGCCAGCGGCTGCAAGCGCTGATCGCACCCGGCGACGGCATCGTGGTGTCGGACGTGCTCGAAACCGAGGATCCGGAAGCCATCGATCGATTCTTCGGCGCGCAGGTGGACGCGGGCCTCGAAGGCGTGCTCGCCAAGCGGCTGGACGCGCCCTACGAGGCGGGCAAGCGCAACTTCAATTGGATCAAGCTCAAGCGCAGCTACTCGGCGGCGCTCAACGACACGCTCGACTGCGTGCTGATCGGCTACTGGCGCGGTCGCGGCAAGCGCGCCGCCTGGGGCATCGGGGCGCTGCTAAGCGCGGTGTGGGATCCGGAAAGCGAGACCTTCAAGACCATCGCGCGCATCGGCACCGGATACTCGGACGAGGAATGGGTCCGCATTCGCGAGATGCTGGACGCGCACGCGGTGCCCGAGCAACCGGCATCCGTGGACTCACACGTGACGCCGGACGTGTGGAGCACGCCCACCCATGTGGTCGAGGTGCTGGCCGACGAAATCACCCTGAGCCCCACCCACACCGCCGGTCGCAGCGAGACCCAGCAGGGCATGGCGCTGCGCTTCCCGCGCGTGCTGAACTTCGTGCGCGAGGACAAGGACCCCACCGACGCCACCACGGTTGCCGAAGCCAGGGCCATGTTCGAGCAGCAGACGGGCAAGGCCGGCGGAGGCTGAGGTCGTTTCGCCGCCCAAGTCCGTACGCCGTGAGACACCGGAAATGTCATTCCGAACGCAGTGAGGAATCTAAGGACGTTGTGCCTTCTCCCTGCTCCCTAGATTTCTCGCTTCGCTCGAAATGACAAGAGAGAGGCGCGAGTGCTCGGCGCCCGGTGGCCCGCGCTGCGTGCAGCGTGGGACCGGCCGCCGTTCGTGGTGAGCCTGTCGAACCATGGACGGCGCCCTTCGACTGCGCTCAGGGCGAACGGAGCCTAGTTGTGCCCGATGGCCCGCCGCCTACCCCACCGGTTCGATCACGAGCGGATGCTTCGGCTGGTAGATGCCGATCCAGGCGTCGCCCGGAACCTCGATCCGAGTCGCAATGCCCCACTCTTCCTCATGGATCGGCTCGACCAGCTTGACGCCCTTGGCTTGCAGCCTCGCCACTGTGGCATGAAGGTCGTCGCACAGCAGGTGCAACTCGTGGTCGCGGTCGCCATCCTCCGGATGCAGCCCGACCTCCGTGGGCGGCAGCGCGAAGACTAGCCATCCGTCGCCGGCGTTGACCCAGGGGAACTCGAGCACGTCGCGAAAGAAGGCCCGCGCGGCCTCGGCGTCCTTGGTGAAGATCAGTGAGTGGACTCCGATGAACATTGGTAGTTCTCCGACTCGTCGGACGGCGTTTCCATCTTGCCCGACAGATGGGGTTCGCTCCCCACGGTCTGAGTGGCATTCAAGCTAGGCTGGACCCGCACGGCGCCATGGAGCGGCAGATGTCTCTTCTTGACGGCTTTCGGCTTGACGGCCGCCGCGCGCTGGTCACCGGCGCCAGCCGTGGAATCGGGCGGTCCATTGCCGAGGCCTTCGCGGAGGCGGGCGCGGACGTGGCGCTTGCCGCGCGCACGGTGCCCGACCTCGAAACGGTTGCCGCGGCGGTCGAATCGCGCGGCCGCCGCGCGGTCGTGCTGCCGCTCGACGTGCGCGACGTGGCGGCCGTCGAAAAGGCCGTCGCCAAAGCGGCCGAAGCCTTGGGCGGCCTGGACATCCTGGTGAACAACGCGGGGGTCTACTTCCATGCGACCGTCGACGACCTCACGCCGGAGCAATTCCAACTGGTGCTCGACGTCAACCTGCGGGCCGTCGTGTTCGCCATGCAGGCGGCGCGACCGCTCATGCGGGCGGGCGGCGGCGGCGTGGTCATCAACATCAGCTCGGTTGCCGCGGAGAAAGGTTCGCCCAACGTCTACGGCGCCAGCAAGGCGGCGCTGGAGAGCTTCACCCGCAGCGCCGATCGCGATTGGGCGCTGGACAACATCCGCTGCGTGGCGATCGCGCCGGGGATGATCGACACGGACATGGAGGCGGAGTTCCTCGCCGACCCGGCGCGCATCGATCCGGTGATCGCGACCACCGCGCGCCGCCGCGTGGCCCAGCCGGACGAAGTCGCCGCCGCCGCGGTCTTTCTCGCCTCGCAAGCGGCCGACTTCATCAGCGGCGCCGTGCTCAACGTCGACGGCGGCCGCAGCGCGAACTACTAGCCGTGAACGATGCATTCTCGCTTGCCGGTCGCCGGGCGCTGATCACCGGCGCGAGCCGCGGCGTCGGTCGCGGGATCGCCCTGGCGTTCGCCGAGGCCGGCGCCGACGTGGCCCTTGCGGCGACCGACTCCCGGAAGCTGAACGATGTCGCCGCCGACGCCCGACGGTGCGGAGTTGCCACGCACCCGATCACCGTCGACCTCTCGGACGTTGATGCCGTCTTGAACATGGTCGATCAGGCGCACTCCGCTTTGGGCGGACTGGACGTGCTGGTCAACAACGCGGCGGTCCACGGCGGGGATGCCAGCACCGACACCTCGGTCGAGGAGTTCGAGCGCCTCGTGAACGTCAACCTGCGAGCGCCGGTGTTCGCGGCGCAGCGGGCGGGAACGTACATGCGGGCCGCGGGCCGCGGCGTGATCATCAACATCGGCTCGACGGCCTCGGTACGCGGCCTGGGGGTTTACGGTGCGGTCAAGGCCGGGCTCGAATCATTCACCGAGGGGCTGGCCCGAGCGTGGGGGCCCGACGGCATTCGCGTGGTGGCGATTCAGCCGGGACTCATCAGCACCGACGCGACGGCGTCCCTGGAGCAGGACCCCGAACGGCTCGAACGCTTCCTGAGCCAAACGCACTTGCGGTGCATTGGGCAACCTCGTGACGTGGCCGGCGCGGCCGTGTTTCTGGCCTCGGACGCGGCCAGCTTCATCACGGGTGTCGTGCTTCCGGTCTCGGGTGGTCGCGTCTACAAGCTCTAAACAGCCCAACCCCTATAATTCGGTTCGGTTCGCCCAACCCGATTTCCCCATGATCGACCGCGAGCAAGTGGTGCATGTCGCGGCCTTGGCGCGTCTGGCGCTGTCGGAGGCCGAGATCGACCGCATGCAGGCCGACCTGCAGCAGATCCTGCAGGCATTCGAGGCGCTCAATGCGCTAGACGTTTCCGACGTGTCTCCAACGGCGCAGGTGATTCCGCTCGCCACCGTCGAGCGACCGGATGAAACCGAGGCGCCACTCTCGCGCGACGACGTGATGCGCAACGCGCCGAGAGTCGAGCGGGACCAGATTCGCGTTCCCGCCGTGCTTCCGGAGGAGTAGCGGGCGTGCCTGACTGCCGGGCCGGCAGGGAGTCGTCGCATGGCTAACGATCTCTTCCGGCTCACCGTCACCGAAGCGGGGGACGCGCTGGCGGCCGGAGACACTTCCTCGGTCGAACTCACTCGCAGCGTGCTGGACCGCATCGACGCCGTCGACGCGCGCACCGGCGCCTATTTGCGGGTGACGGCCGATGCCGCGCTGGCTCAAGCCGAGGCGGCGGATGCTCGGCGTGCACGCGGCGACGCCGGACCGCTGCTGGGCATCCCGCTGGCGATCAAGGACGTGCTCTGCACCGACGGGGTCGCCACCACCTGCGCCTCGCGCATCCTCGAAGGCTTCGTGCCGCCGTTCGACGCCACGGTCGTCGCGCGGCTCAAGGCCGCCGGCGCCGTGCTCGTGGGAAAGACGAACATGGACGAGTTCGCCATGGGCTCGTCGAATGAAAACTCGGGGTACCACCCGGTGCGCAATCCGTGGGACCTTTCCAAGGTCCCGGGGGGATCGAGCGGCGGATCCGCGGCAGCGGTGGCGGCGGACGAGTGTCTGGCCGCGCTTGGCTCCGATACGGGCGGGAGCGTGCGGCAGCCCGCGGCGCTGTGCGGCTGCGTGGGCCTCAAGCCGACCTACGGTCGCGTGTCGCGCTACGGGCTGGTGGCGTTCGCGTCCTCGCTCGATCAGGTCGGACCGCTCACGAAATCGGTACGCGACGCCGCCGTGCTCCTCGCGGCCACTGCCGGACACGACCCGCGCGATGCCACCTCACTGCCGGAGCCGGTGCCCAACTTCGCGGCGGAGCTCGACGGCAGTGTCGAGGGACTGCGCGTGGGCGTGGCGCCCGAGTATTTCGGTGAGGGCATTGACGCGGGCGTGGCCTCGGCGGTTCAGGATGCGATTGGCGCCCTGGAAGCCAACGGCGCGGAGGTTTGCGAAATCACGCTGCCTCACACCGAGTACGCGCTGCCGGTCTACTACGTCATCGCCCCCTCCGAGGCCAGCGCGAACCTGGCTCGCTACAACGGCGTCAAATACGGGCTGTCGGACCCGCAGGCCGACGACGTGGACGAGATGATGGCCACGGTGCGCGCGCAGGGCTTCGGCGCCGAGGTCAAGCGGCGCATCATGCTTGGAACGTTTGCGCTCTCTTCCGGCTACTACGACGCCTACTACCTGCGCGCCCAAAAGGTGCGCACCCTTATCAAGCAGGACTTCGACACGGCCTTTGAGGCGGTGGACGTGATCGCCGCACCAACCTCGCCGACCGCGGCCTTCGACCTCGGTGGGCGGACCGCTGATCCGTTGGCGATGTATCGCGCCGACGTGCTCACCCTGCCCGCGTCGCTTGCGGGCCTTCCGGCCATCAGCGTGCCGTGCGGATTCGTGGACGGATTGCCGGTGGGCCTGCAGCTCATCGCGCCGCCGCTGCACGAGGTGCGCCTGCTGCGCGTGGCCGACGCCTATGAGCGACTTCGGCCGGCGACGCCGGCGCCGCGGCAGGCGGTGGAGGCATGACGATGCCCTCCGGCTACCGCGTGGTTATCGGACTCGAGACCCACGTGCAGCTCAAGACGGCCAGCAAGATGTTTTGCCGCACCAGCGCGGCGTATGCGTCCGCGCCGCCAAACACCCTGGTGTGCCCGGTATGCCTTGGCATGCCGGGCGTCCTGCCGGTGATCAATGCGGCCGCCGTCGATCTCACGATCATGACGGGGCTCGCCCTGCACAGCGAGATTCCCCCGCACGCCAAATTTGACCGGAAGAACTACGCGTATCCGGATTTGATGAAGTGGTACCAGATTTCGCAATACGACCTGCCGCTGTGCGTCGGCGGCTGGCTGGAAGTCGCGGCCAACGGCGAGACCCGGCGCATCCGCATCACCCGCGTTCACCTGGAGGAGGACACCGCCAAGCTGACGCACGTGGTCGGCGACGACGGCCAGCCGGCGAGCTTGATCGACGTGAATCGCTCCGGCGTGCCGCTGATGGAGATCGTCACCGAGCCGGACATCACCAGCGCGGAAGAGGCGATGGCCTACGGCCTCAAGCTGCGCAACATCTTGCGCTGGCTGGGCGTGTCCACGGCCAACATGCAGGACGGCGCGCTGCGGATCGACGCCAACGTGTCCGTGTGGCCGATCGGCGCCGAGGTCGGCAATACGAAGGTCGAGGTCAAGAACATGAACTCGTTCCGGGCGCTGGGCCAGGCGCTGGACTACGAGATCGAACGCCAGATAGACCTCTTGGAGCGCGGCGAGCGGCTGGAGCAGGAAACGCGGGGTTGGGACGAGAGCGACGCCCGCACCGTGTCCCAGCGCACCAAGGAATATGCCCACGACTACCGCTACTTTCCGGAGCCCGATCTGCCGCCACTCGAGATCACGCGCGAGCGCGTGCAGCGACTGACGAAGCAAATGCCGGAGCTTCCCGATGCCGTTCGGCAGCGGCTGGTGGACGAGCTTGGCGTCACTTCAGCGGACGCCGACGAGCTGATCGAGGACCGTGACCTCGCCGCCTACACCCTCGACGTCATCGAGCGTCATGCCGGAGGGGCGGCGGAGGTCGTGACGTGGGTGCTCCAGGACGTGCGACGGTTGCTCAATGCGCGGGAGCTGGGGTCCGACGGCATCCCCATTTCCGCGGCCGCGATGGCGCAGCTGTTGGCGCTGCGAGCCCAGGGCGATCTGAGCAGCACGATGGCCGGCACGGTGCTCGAGGAGATGTTCGCTACCGGGAAGTCATTGGAAGAGGTCGTGGCTGCCCGCGGCCGGCAGATCAGCGATAGCGATGCGTTGGTGGAAATCGCCCGCGAGGTCATGGCCGCCAACCCGCAAGCGGTCGCGGACTACCATGCAGGGAAAGATCGCGCAGTTCAATTCCTGATGGGCCAGGTCATGCGGCAAACACGCGGACAGGCCAATCCGGGCAAGGTGACCGAGTTGCTGCGCGCGGAGCTAAGCCGCGACCGCGGCGCGTGAGGTGGGGATGGGCGCAATGAACGCGACGCACTCGACCGCCCCCGAACCCAACGCCTTCGAAACGGCGCTGCGCCAGTATGACGAGGCGGCGGCGCTTCTCGGTCTGGATGCCGACATGCGCGAGATTCTGCGCCGCCCAAAGCGTGAGTTGGTCGTCAACTTTCCCGTGGAGATGGACGACGGCGGGATCCGCATGTTCCGCGGATATCGCGTGCACCACAACATCACGCGAGGTCCCGCCAAAGGCGGCATTCGCTATCACCCGCTGGCCGACCTCGACGAGGTGCGCGCCCTGGCCATGTGGATGACGTGGAAGTGCGCCGTCATGAATTTGCCCTACGGCGGCGCCAAGGGAGGCGTTGAGGTCGATCCGCACCAGCTCAGCCTGGCGGAGCTCGAAAACCTGACGCGACGTTATGCCAGTGAAATCTCCGTCCTCATCGGGCCGGAGTTCGACATCCCGGCGCCGGACATGGGAACCAATGCCCAGGTCATGGCGTGGATCATGGACACCATCTCCATGCACGCCGGACACTCGATTCCCGCGGTCGTCACGGGCAAGCCGGTGGCCGTCGGCGGGTCGGAGGGGCGGGCGTTGGCCACGTCACGCGGCATGCTCGAAGTGACCCTGGCGATGCTGAAGCGCGAGGGTCGCGACCCACGGGGCCTGCGGGTGGCGGTGCAAGGCGCGGGGAATGTCGGGATGGGCGCCGTGCGCCTCTTTGATGAGGCCGGATTCACCATCGTTGCCGTGAGCGACAGCGAGGGTGGAGCGATGCGCGAAGCGGGGCTCGACGTCGCGGCCGTGGTGCGTCACGGCGCCGCCGGGGGGCTGATGAAAGACCTGCCCGACGCCGACCGGATCAGCAATCGCGAGTTGCTCGAGCTCCCCGTGGACATTCTGGCGCCGGCGGCCATCGAGGGGCAGCTCACGGCCGCGAACGCGTCGCAGGTCAAGGCAGCGATGATTGTCGAAGGCGCCAACGGCCCGACGACGCCGGCGGCGGATCTGGAGTTTGCCGATCGCGGGATCACCGTCATCCCGGACATCCTGGCCAACGCCGGCGGCGTGACGGTGTCTTATTTCGAGTGGGTGCAGGACCTGCAACAGTTTTTTTGGACCGAAGCCGAGATCAACGAACGACTCGGACGCCAGATGCGCGACGCGCTGGCGAGCGTTGCCGCCACAGCCGAGGAGGCCGGGGTCACGCTGCGCCAGGCAGCCCACATGCTGGCCATATCCCGCGTGGCCGAGGCCACGGGGCTGCGGGGCGTCTATCCGTAGGGGCGCCTGGCCCGGCTGCCCGATCTAGTTGGTCGCGCCGTCGCGCACGGCCTGCCACGTGAACGGGCGGCCGTCGTCAAAGCGGGCGCCAACGTCCGCGAACGCGTCGCGCCCTTCGTCATCGGGGTTGTAGAGCCGCGTCGGCGAGTTGAGCAGGACGGCGGGCTTGTCGCCGACGACCATGAAGCCGTGGTGGACGAGCCGCGGGATCAGGACGCAATGCTGCGCGTCATCGCCGGAGATTTCGCCGAGCGGCAGCAAGTCGAGCGTGCCTTGCGTCGGCGATTCGGGCCGCCCGTCCCACAGGGCAAGCACGATCGAGCCGGCTGCCACGATGAAGCGGTCCTCCTGGTGCTGGTGCACGTGCCATTCATCCTCGTCGCGGGCCAGTCCGGCCGGGGTGACCGAGTAGTAGGTCTGCGCGAACGCCCGCGTGTCCGGGTCGTAGATGTCGGGCCAATCGGTTCGAAGAATCTCGACGAGTGTTCCGGACTCGTCCCGATTGACACGCAGCGGCCGCGCGACCGCGTCATGGATCCGGAGGTGAAACCGCACCGGTCTCCTCGCTCCCCACGCCTGCCGATGCAGTGTAGGCGAACGGCGACAGTAAAAGCCCACTTGACATCGGTAACGTGCCGGAGTGCTAGCATGCACAGGCGACTTGAGGGACAGGTCGGCAGCGATGCCTCGCACGAGCCCGAGCCCTGCGACGCGGATGTCGTACCAACGCCGGCAGCGCGTCCGGGACACCGCCATGAGCATGGCGAACACCATTGGCGCCAAGTATTCGGATTTGCGCGTCACGATCGACATGGAGAGCGTTGACGGCGAGGACGCGTTCGTCTGGATCGAGGTGCTGCGGGGACTGCGTCCGGCGGAGCTCCCCACGTTCATCGACCGTCTGGCGCGGCAGTGCGCCCGCCGTACGGGCTTCTGGATCGTGCCGCGAATCGTCAGCACGAGTGTTGAGTCGCAGCCGGAATTGCGCCTGCGGCCGCGCGTCGGCTCCGCTCGGCCCTCGGTAACCTAGCGGCTATCCGTCCAGCTCGTCGATTGCGACCGGTCGACCGGCGGCGTGTGACTCGTAGGCGGCGTGCACGATCTCAACCGCGCGGCGTCCGACATCGCCCGGCGATGAATTTGAGTCCGTGAGCCCCAGCGTCAGTTCCACCAGCTCATGGGGCGGCCCGTCACAGCGATAGGCCCCATCGTCCACGCCGACATCGAATTCCTGATTGGCCCCATCGTCCCGGAAAACGGCTAGCCGCGCTCGATCGATGTCATAGAGCAGCGCGCCCTCGCTGCCGAAAACGCGCAGGTCGAGCTGGAAGCGCCCGCCCACCGGAACCGCGGCCGTGCCTGATACCGACGCCAGGGCGCCGCTGCGAAAGTGCACCGTCAGGGCGTTGTGCAGATCGATTCGCGCGCCGCCGTCCGCCATAGCCGCGTACACGGCCTCGGGTTCGAGATCCGTGAGCCAGGTGAGCAGACCAAGCGCGTGACTGAGCTGCGCCTGGCCGTAGCCCCCGTGGGAAAGCCCGGGGTCCGTGTAGTTGTCGAACTCCGGCGCCACGAGCGGAGGCTCGCCGAAGCGGAACGCCGTGCCCATGAAGAACTCCTTCGACGGCGACCCCATGTGACAGGCCACGTGCTCGACTTCACCCACCGCTCCGCTGTCCATCAATGCCTTGGCGCGGACGGTGAGCGGTCGGTGGTGCCAGCCATAGGACACCAGCAGGTGACGCCCCACGTCGCGCGCCAGCGCGACCAGGCGACGCGCGTCTGCCGCCCGCGTGCACATGGGCTTCTCGACGAGGACGTGGCAGCCTGCCTTCAGGGCCGCGGCGGCATGCGCGAAGTGGTGGCGATGCGGCGAGGCCACGACGACCGCGTCGAGATTGTGGCTGAGGAGCTCTTGGACGTCTGGTGTTGCGTGTTCGAATCCGAAGTGCTGGTGCACCCGCGCTAGCACCGCGGCGTCGAGGCCGCACACCGCCACCATCTCAACGTCGCTGCGCGCGGCCAGGAGCGGCATGTGGTTGGTGGTGGCCCACCAGCCCGCCCCAATGAATCCGATGCGGGCCTTGCGGCTTGAATGCTGTGGCCGGCGCGCCGCCTCCGCGATCATCTCGTCCGAGAGAATCCCGACGTCCGTGTAGGGAGACTCGGCGGCAGACGTCTCCGGGCCTGAGTCACCAGTCATGCTGCGCGAATGTCCTTGGTGTCAAACCCGACGCTGCCGGTTCGTGGGTGGGATTGGTTCATGGACGAATGGCGTCCAGCGCCTGCTGTTGCTCGGCGGAAAGCGTCCAGCCTGCCGCCCCGCACAGCTCGTCCACCCGATGGGGCCGCTCGGTCTTGGGGATGGCCATTACCCGGTCGTGGTCCAGCAGCCAGCGGATCGCGACTTGCGCCGGGGTCTTGCCGGCCTCGTTTGCGATCTGCCGGATGACCGTGGAATCGGGTCCGGAAACGACGCGTCCCAGCGCCAGCGGCGCAAAGGCGATGACGGTGATGTCGTTGGCCTGGCAGTACGGCAAGATTTCGGCCTCGATCCGCCGATCGAGGACGCTGTATGGGACTTGGTTCGCGACGAGCGGCGAGCTCTCCAGGGCATCCTGGGCGTCCGCCATTTGTTGAACGTCGAAATTGCTCACGCCGATGTAGCGAATCACGCCGTCGGCGACCAGCTGCTCCATCGCGGCCATGGTCTCGGTGATGGGAATCGTCGCGCTGGGCGAGTGAATCTGGTAGAGATCGATGACGTCGATGCCGAGTCGCTCGCGGCTGGCGAGCGCATGCGAAATCACGCTGTCATGCCGCAGGTTTTGCGCGCTGATCTTGGTGGCCACGAAGGCGGACGCGCCGGCTTCCCGCAACTCGCGGCAGACGATGCGCTCGGCGGCGCCGGGCTCGTCGCCAACGGCGTTGTACGACTCGGCCGTGTCGATGAGGTTCGCGCCGAGCTCAATCGCGCGACCCAGGACCCCCGGCTCGCCGTGGTAGCGGGCGGTGCCGAACCCGATGCTCGGGATCAATTCGTCGGTGGGCCCGAGGGGGACGTATTCCATGCGAATCTCACTCGTCCATTTGGCCGCAGGCCCCCAGTGTAAGTCGGGGGGCGCCAGGGTCGCAGTCCTTGGCGTCGTCGAATAGGTGACCCGCCCGAAAGCGCTATGGCTCGACCGAATACACCTCGGATTCCGGGAAGAAGTTGAACCAGCCGAACCAGTAGGCGAGGTGGCCCGGCAGGCGTTCCAGGCGCTCGCCGCTGGGCCCGAGGAGCGCGTCCTCGGTGACCTGCCAGACGGCCCCGCTCTCGTCGCGCAGCGTTTGCGGGTCATCGCCCGCGCTGAACTCGAGGCTTCCGCCGTCGAAGGCGCGAACTTCGGCGCCCGCCGGCCAGATGGCAGGCGCCCCGAGCGTGCGGTCGCGGCCCTGACCCTTCAGATTGCCGCGCGGCGCCACGATCACCACGCGTTGACCCGCGAGCTCATCGTTCACGACGACGTGCTCCGTCAGCAGCGTGGTCGGGTAGGCGCGCCGGATGCCGTTGATGGAGAGGCCAAACACACGATCCTTGGTGCGGAGTTCGGGGCTGTCGAACGGCACCGGGAATCGCGTCTCCGGGCTGGCAAAGTATGCGCCGTACGCGGCGCCGGGCGTGTAGGCGCGCGCGTATCCGGTTTTCCAATCAAGTGCCACCGTGTCGGGATGTTGGGCCGTCCAATCGGCCCACGTCGATACCACGACCGGCAGGATGTTGAGCTGAATGCCGCTCGTCGCGAGCGGCCCGAGCACCGGCTCGCCGCTCAGCTGATTCCACAACGATCTGGTGTTGCGGTCGTACATCAGCTTGTTGCTGCGCATGAGGAGGCCGGAGGTGCCAAACGTGAACACGGTGTCGGCGACCCGCCCGTCAAACAGCACCCCGGCGCCGCAGAGCGTGCAGTAGGCGAGCGAGACGGGGACGCCGCCCACGACGTCGTTGGCCATCTCGTGCCAGTCCAGGATTCGCAACGGATACGCCCGATGGTCGCCATTGATGGACACGCCGAACAGCAGGTCATCAGGCTCGAGATAGTCGATGTCCGCCGCGGGGAGGAACGCCGGATTCTCCAACGGCGGGATGCCGTCCACCCGTACGCCGCCCCAGATAATTTCCTCGGAGCGAATCTTGCCGGGATCCGGACCTTGGAAGAATTCGGTCATGACGGGGTCGATGGCTCCCAGCAGCCAGCCCTTCCACTGCGAAAAGCCGGGGGGCGCTTGCAGGTCGGACTTCGCGTACCACTCCGCCCATCCCGAGACATAGATGAACACCTGGCCGGTGAGCGCCTTGAGCGCGCCCAAGACGCCGGGGACGCCGGGTCCCTGGATGACCGCCAATTCGTTGAATCGAATGAGCTCGACGAGCACGGCGACAAATCGCTGGTCGCCGGACGCCACAATTGCGTCGACGATTGCCTTCGTGCGGGGCCTGTTCCGACGGTCCAGCAGCCCATAGAGCAGCACTTCCACATCGGCGTCGTCGAACGGCGGCTCGGGGATTGGGGCGTCGGTGATCGGTGTCGGCGCCACCGTGGCGGTCGGTTGCGGCGTCGGTTCGGGGGCGGCCGTCGGCTCGGGTGTGGGAGTGACGCGCGCGACCTCAGGCGACGGGGAGTCCGTGGGCTGAGCATCGGCCGTGCGCGCCGGCGGCAGGCGGCTTTCGGTTACGGCGGAATCGTCGTCGCACGCCGCGAGCGCCAGCGCCGCGGATGCGCCCGCGGCGCCCAGCAACAGGCGGCGGCGGTTGATCGGACGGCGCCTGCCACGGGACAGGGGACGAGCCGGTGAAATCTGGGAATCCCTTGTCGTCAATCCAACGCCATTGAAGCGCACTACGTGTGGAAAGTCTGGACGGTTTCTTGGCATGTGGCGAATTGGCGGCATTTCCTGCCATGCTGGTTGGCAGACTCGCGCCCAACGCTCCATGAATACCCATGCCTGACCCCGACATCATTGACGCGCATGTTCACGTCTGGAGCGCCGACACGGAGCGGTTCCCATTTGCGCCGGGCTTTGGTCCCGACGACCTGTGGTTTCCCAGCTTCGACGGCGCGGAGCTCGCGGCCCGTGGGAAGCCCGCCGGCGTGGGCCGGTTCAACCTGGTGCAGATGACCTGGTACGGCCTGGACCACTCGTACATCGTGGACCTCATCCAGCGCGATCCACGGCGTTTCGCGGGCACCGGGATCGTACCTGCCATCGTGGACGTCGGGCTGCCGGAGCCCGACCGCGCGATGCAAGCGCTGGCCGAGCAGGGCATTCGGGCGTTTCGGGTTCGTGGGCAATCGACGCGCCCGGACGTTCCCGGCGGCGAGCAATGGCTCGATCACCCGGCGTGCGAGGCGATGTTCCGCATGTCGGCGGCGGACGACCTGCCCCTCAGCTTTCTTTGTGGGGCCGCTGACTTGCTCGAGATCGATCGGATGTGCGCCAGGCACGGCGATGCGCCGGTGATCCTGGACCACCTGGCGCGCCTTGGACCGGCCACGGGCGCCACCGCGGAGGACGTGGATGCGCTATGCGCCGTGGCCCGCCACCCGCGGACGATGGTGAAAGTGAGCGCATTTGGCGCGCTGAGCCGGGACGGGCCACCGTATCTGGACATGCTGCCGATCCTTCGCCGGGTGCTGGACGCATACGGGCCGGAGCGGTGCATGTGGGCCAGCGACAGCCCCCTGCAGACGGTGTCTCCGCACAGCTATGCGACTTCCATAGGCCTGCTGGCCGAGCACGCCGATTTCCTCAGCGAAAACGACCTTGCCCAGGTGTTGCACGGCACGGCCGAGCGCGTGTTTTGGCCAGATTGATGGCTTTCGGCGGCACGGCCATGAGGCACAATCGCCCGAGGTGATGGATTGGAGGCCAACGGTGGCAGCTGATTTTGACGGTCGCGTGGCCCTCGTCACGGGAGCGGCTCGAGGCATGGGACGAGCGATAGCGGAACTCTTGACGGCGCGCGGTGCGCGGGTAGCCGTGAACGACCTGAACCCGGAAGCGACGGCCGCGACGGCCGAGGCCTGCGGAGCCGAGTCTCTGGCGGTGCCCGGCGACGTCTCCGATCGGGACCGGGTGCGCGCCATCGTCGCGGAGGTAGCCGACCACTACGGACGGCTGGACGTGCTCGTCAACAACGCGGGCGTGGCGTTCCATCGGAAGATCGACGAGATCACCGATGACGAGTGGTCGTTGGTGTTCGCGGTCAACGTGCAGGCGGTGTTCACGTTCATTCAAGCCGCGATGGGGCCCATGGCCGCCAACGGCTACGGACGCATCGTCAACTTCTCGTCGACGGCGGGCAAGAATGTCAGCACGGTTGCGGGCGCCCACTACACGGCATCCAAGGCGGCGGTGCTGGGCATCACGCGCGCCTCGGCCCTGGAGCTTGCGGTGCACGGGATCACTGTCAACTCCGTGTGCCCGGGCATGATCGACACGCAGATGATCAATGAGGCGTGGCCCAGGGAACGCATCGAAGCCTATATTCCCTCGATTCCGCTGCAGCGCCTCGGTCAGCCTGAGGAAGTCGCGGAGCTGGTGGCGTTCCTCGCGTCCGAGCGTGCCGGGTACATGACCGGTGCGGCGGTTGACATAACCGGCGGGGAGCTGATGGTATGAGGGCCGACGGCGCCCGAGCGTGAGTCACTGGCGCGACGCGGACGAAATCCGGGCCCGGCTGCGCGGGCCGGTGAATCCATTGCCGACCAAGTTCACCCCCGACGGCGAGATCGATCCGGACGGCATGCGCGCCACCATTGACGTGTCGCTCGACGCCGGCGTCGAGGTCATCATGCTCACCTGGGGCGAGGGGCTGGTGTCGCTGCTCACCGACGACGAGGTTGCCGAGATTCACCGCATCGTGATCGACCACGTCGGGCGGCGCGCGGTCACCATCGCCTGCGACGCCATGTGGGGGCTCAACAAGGCGCGCGAATTCGCGGCGTATGCGGACGGGCTGGGCTTCGACCTCTACATGGCCCGTCCGGCCGAGTGGGCGCGAGGCACGCCCGAGTCGCTGGCGGATTGGTACCGCGGTGTGGCGCAGCAGACGCGCGTGATGTTCGTGGGCGACGTGCCGCTGCGCACCTGCGAGTTGGTCGAGGACGAGCCGAACCTGCTCGCATTCAAGGAGGACATCGACCTCGCCTACGCCCATGAGGTCCTGATGCGCTGGGGCGACCGCTGGCCGATGACCGGCGGCGGGGGCATGAAGCGCCACCACCTGCTGTGGCCTCACGGATGCCGCTCATGGCTGGATGTGTTCGTGCGCTCCTATCCCGAGCCGGCGATGACCTATTGGGACGCGTTGCAGCGGGGCGACGGCGCCACGGCGTGGGCGACCATCGAGCGTTCCGAGTTGGCCATCGGGCCACTCGTGGCGGCGTGTCGGGTCGGCGGCAACGGCTTCTTCGCGTCCATGGGTGAGGCGCATGGCGTGTCGCCGCGCTGGCGGCGCTCTCCGGCGCCGAACCTCACCGACGAGGAGATCGCCGACCTGCGCGAGGCGCTGCGGGCGCTGAACCTGGCCTGATGTCCGTGGCCGCCGGCTTGGATCTGACGGGCACTTGACCGCGTTGGAACGACTGGCGCGAGTGCCGCGGCCTGGTTGGGTGGTCACCGGGCTGCTGTGTCTCCCCTGGTTCGTGCTTCTGGGCTGGTTGGCGAGCGTGAGCTGGTTCATCACCGACGACGCGTTCATCAGCTTTCGCTACGTGCGCAATCTGCTCGAGGGTCACGGATTGGTCTTCAATCCCGGCGAGTACGTGGAGGGCTACACCAACTTCCTGTGGGTGCTCGAGCTCGCGGCGATCTGGCGCCTGTTCGGGATCCGCCCGGAGGACGTGGCTCAATGGCTGTCGGTCGGCTACACCGTGGGCACGATCGCGGTGATGCTGTGGTGGGTGGCGCGGATGCCGTGGCTGCGCCACCGAGGGCTGATCGCCTGGATGGCGTTGGGGTTGATCTGCGGCAGCGCCACGTTTGCCGTGTGGACCTCGGGCGGCGGGCTGGAGACGCGGCAGTTCACGTTCTTCGCCCTGGTTGCGGTGGCCGCCTTGAGCGTGTTCGGGGCCAACCGCTGGGCGCTGCTGGCGGCCTCGTTGAGCCTGGCCGCCGCGGCGTTGACGCGGCCCGAAGGCCTGCTCGTGGCGGCTTGCTGCGTCGGCTGGTTCGTGGCGCACCGGTGGTTCACGGCGCGAAAGTGGGACTGGCGCGGGACGCTGGCTTTGGCCGGCCCCTTCGTCGTGCTGATTGGCGGGCACTTTCTGGCGCGGTATCGGTACTACGGCGAATGGCTGCCGAACACGTACTACGCGAAGCACGTGGGGCCGTGGTACGAGTCGGGGTTTCGGTATTTGTGGTCCGCGGCAATTGAGACCGGGCTGTATCTGCTGATCCCACTGGCGGTGGTGGCGCTGCGGGGTCGGTGGCGAGAGCACCGCGATGGGATCTATGCCCTGGTGCTGCTCCTGGTTGGGGCGCACATGGTCTATTTGCTCGAAATTGGTGGCGACCTCTACGAATACCGACCGATGGACTACTACTGGCCGTTGCTGGCGGTGCCGGCGGCGGAGGGTGTCGTGCGGGTGGGTGCGTGGTTGTCGAACTCATTGCGGCAGTTGTCCCGGCGCCTGCGGTGGGCCGGTCCTCGGACGCTGGCGGTCGCGCTTTTCGTACCGCTGCTCTTCTATGCCGGCGCAATTCAGGCACTACTCCTGTTCGAGAGCAAGGAAGCGCCCCGTCCCGATTGGGGCGTCCCTCCGCAAGTCGTGCTCGACGCATCAAACTCCGGGTGGTTGCAGGCTGCGCCGGGGATGCCGGCGCTCGTCGCCATCTCAAATGACTTGCGCTTAGCCTCCGAGCCGCACTTCGTCGGCCTGAGGACCCAGCAACACCACCAATACAACGCTCCGACGATACCCGGATGGCAGGCCTATGAGGAATCCTCTCGCCTGGTCATTCCAGCCGATGCCGTGATGTCTTCGTCGACAATCGGAATCGTCTCCTACTACCTGCCGAACCTCACGGTGATCGATTTGTTTGGGCTGGCCGACCACACCATTGCCCGCAATCCGGTCACTCTGACGAACAGTGAGCGGCGAATCGCTCACGACCGCTCCGCACCGCCTGGCTATGTTCAGCGCCGGGGGGTGAACATCCGTCTCTCTCCGGCCGTTGCCACCGAAGCCAAGGCGCTGGCTGGGGCCAACTATGCGCTCCGAGTTGGCCCAGGAACCTGGATGCCGTTCGACGTCTTCGATCACGCGTGGGCCAACGAGCGATTCGACGACTTCGATCTGCGAGCGACCAATCGATTCTCACAGACTGATCCGGCCGGGAATCGCTTTGCGAAAGACGGCGTTCGGTATGTGGGTGAGCAGTTTCTCGGGCGCTTTGACGGGACCGATCTGGATGGCTGGCATCGTGAAGTCAAGGCGGTCACCAACCACGAGTTGGCGCCGTTTCGGGACAGGCGCTTTCCGGTGAGGGGCCACGTGGGGCCCGGGTTCCTCACGACCTACTACCCCGGCAAATGGGAACGGACGGGCCGGGCGACGTCTCCGACGTTTACGGCGCGGGACGATCAATACCTCGTGTTCCTGATTGCCGGAGAGGAGCATGACCGTGTGGGCCTGCGGCTGCTGGCCGACGGCGAAGAGGTTGCCCTGTGGCGGGGCGCCAACTGGGAGGCGTTTGAGCTCGTGGTGTATCCGTTGCGCGACGTTGCCGGCAGAGAGCTGCAACTCGAAATCATCAACAATGAGATTGGGGACCGCCCGCGCCTCATGCTCGATCACGTGATGTTGGTCCGAAGGGAATCGGTGACGAGCCAATGACCGCGTGTGCAGCATTGATTGGGGCCGCTCCGACCCGGTCAGGCGGTGAGAATGGTCGCCTCAGGCGAGAGTCAATCGATGACAGTTGATCCGTTTGTGATTCCCGGCCTGCTGCTCCTGACGTCGGCGCTTATCGTGCTAGCCGCGGGAGGTTACGCCGTGGCTCGCGTTGCGCTGCGGTAGGACGACGAGCGCATGGCGCTGGCGCAGGGGCTGGTAGTCGGCCTTGCCCGCTGGGGCATCATCACAAACTTCCTGTTGTACGTAGTGCCGGGGCTCTCCGCTGCCGCCGTGATACCGGGCGTGCGGATCAGGATTGCCGAGGACGGAGAAGCAGCCTTCGAGCCGTTTGCGGAGGTGCTTGGCGGGAGAACCCTCTAGGCCCGCGGCGCGGCCCAGTAGCGTCGAGCCGGGCGCGTATCTCAATCGTTGCGGATGCCCCAAACGGGCCTGCCGGGCCAAGGCTCGTGCGGATGGGATTGAGCGACCCTCGGATTCAGCGGCCAATCCTGTGAGATCGCGTGTAGACGGCCGCACAGCGACTGTCTGGAACCCTGCTTATCGGGGGCATGCTGCCCAGTATCGGTAGAGCGGAGGTCTGGAGTCTGGCTCGTTTGTAAATATGCATTCACGTCCTTAGGATTCACGAAGAAATCAGCATATCTTGGAAAATGGCCCCTTGACGCCGAAACCAGATGCATTGCTCGTCCCTGCGCTTTCTCGACCATTGAAAGCCGAGGCGCCGCAAACTCATTGCGCGGGCTGATGCCGTCGCGGCGAATGCCCCGGGTAGCCGCCGCGCTGGCGCTCGTTCTCTGGTTGGCCCTGCTGGGCTGGCTGGCGAGCGTTGGGTGGTTCATCACCGACGACGCCTTCATCAGCTTTCGTTATGTGCGCAACCTGCTCGACGGGCATGGCTTGGTCTTCAATCCCGGCGAGTACGTGGAGGGCTACACCAACTTCCTGTGGGTGCTCGAGCTCGCCGCGATCTGGCGCGTGCTAGGCATCCGGCCGGAGGACGTGGCCCAGTGGCTGTCGGTGATCTATACCGTGGGCACGATTGCCGTGATGCTGTGGTGGGTAGCCCGGATGCCGTTTCTGCGGCATCGCGGGCTGGTGGCCTGGATGGCGCTGGGGTTGATCGGCAGCAGCGCGACGTTCGCCGTGTGGACCTCAGGCGGTGGGCTGGAGACGCGGCAATTCACGTTCTTCACGCTGGTCGCGGTCGTCTGCTTGAGCGTGTACGGGACCAATAGTATTTCTCGATGGAATATTTCGGGGGGGGGCAATCGCTGGGCGTTGGCGGCAGCCTCGCTGAGCCTGGCCGCCGCGGCGTTGACACGGCCCGAAGGCCTGCTGGTGGCGGCGTGCTGCGTGGGTTGGTTCGCGGCGCACCGGTGGTTCACGGCGCGGCAGGTGGATTGGCGCGGGACGTTGGCGCTGGCGGGCCCCTTCGTGGTGCTGATTGGCGGCCATTTTCTGGCGCGGTATCGGTACTACGGCGAATGGCTGCCGAACACGTACTACGCGAAGCACGTGGGGCCGTGGTACGAGTCGGGGTTTCGGTACTTGTGGGCTGCGGCGATTGAGACGGGGCTGTATCTACTGATCCCGCTGGCGGTGGTGGCGATGGGGAGTCGGTGGCGCGAGCACCGCGATGGGATCTACGCCCTGGTGCTGCTCCTCGTGGGGACGCACATGGCCTATCTCTTCGAGATTGGCGGCGACCACTTCGAGTATCGGCCGATGGACCACTACTGGCCGTTGCTGGCGGTCCCGGCGGCCGAGGGCCTGGCCCGTGTGGGCGGCGGGCTGTGCGCATGGCTCAAGCGCTGGTCCCACTACCCGCGGCGGCTCGGACCACGGACCCTGGCAGTCGCGCTATTCGTGCCCGTCCTCTTCTACGCCAGCGCGATTCAGGGCGTTCTGCTATTTGAAGGCCGGACAATGCTTCAGTCCCAAGATGCCGCTCCGTCACAGGTAGCGCTTGATGACCAGAATGCTGCCTGGCTACTGACGGTGCCGGGGATGCCGGCGCTGGTCGCCCTTTCGAACGACCTGCGATTTGAGTCCGGTCGACATCTGGTTGGGATGAGGACCTACGAGCATCACGCCGCCGCCAGATGGCGCATCGGCGGGTGGCAGCCCTACGAGCACACGGCGAGCCGGTTTCTTCCGGGCGATGCGGAAATGACCATGGACGCAATGGGCATTGGTCCCTATTTCCTGCCCGATGTGGTGTTTGTCGACGTGTTCGGGCTGGTCGATGCGACCGTGGCCAGGAATCCAGTTGCCAGGTCGAACAGCGAGCGAGTGATTGCCCACGACCGCACCCCTCCGCCGGGCTACCTGCAGCGTCGAGGGGTAAACATTCGCATCGATCACGCGGTGACAACCGAAGCCCAAGCGCTTGTCAGACGGAATTACGCGCTGAACGTTGGCCCGGAAATATGGATGCCGTTCGACGTTGTCGATCACCTGTGGGCGAACGAACGCTTCGCCAATTTTGACCTGCGCGCAAGGAACCGATTCTCGTCGACCGATCCAACGGGGAATCGCTTCACCGTTGACGGTGTCCGCTATGTGGGTGAGCAATTCCTCGGGCGCTTTGACGGAACGGATCTGGATGGCTGGCATCGCGAGGTCAAGGCGGTCACCAACCACGAGTTGGCGCCGTTCCTCGACAGGCGCTCTCCGGTGAAGGGCCGCGTGGGGCCCGGGTTCCTCACGACGTACTACCCGGGGAAATGGGAGCGCACGGGGGAGGCGTACTCGCCGGTATTCACGGCCAGGGACGATCAATACCTGATGTTCCTCATCGCCGGGGAACGGCATGACTTGGTGGGCCTGCGCCTGCTGGCCGATGGCGAAGAAGTGGCCGTGTGGCGCGGTGACAACTGGAGGCGCTTTGAAATGGTGATCTATCCGTTGCGCCAACTCGCCGGCAAAGAGCTGCAGCTGGAGATCTTCAACCACGAGATTGGCGACCGGCCGCGCCTCATGCTCGATCACGTGATGCTGGTCCGGGAAGAGGCCGCGGTCAGCTCGTGATCACACCGGCGGGGCATTGATTGACGCCACGGCGGTGCCCACCGATGTGGGCCCCCTCCGGCTCGCGGGGGCTGACATGACGGACTCCCTACTCTTGCGCCGGACGATTCACCGGCTGAGAGTCGATGAATGCCTGTTGATCCGACCGTCGTTTCCGGCCTGCCGCACCTCGCCGTCGGTCGCCGTGATGGCGCTTCGCGACGGCGGAGCCCCCGGAGTCCGCTGCGCGCGCAGACTATAGACTGGCAAGCCCGGCGGCTTTCGTATCCCAGACGGTGGCAGTCCACGTAGCGCTTGCGGGAGTGATGTGAGGCACGGAGTACTGGTCCGTGCGTTGCCGGGTATCGCGCTTGTGGCTGCCGCGCTGGCTGCCCTGCTGATCGTGCTTGCCGTGGACACTCCAAGCGGCGAGTCCGTGGTTCCCTTGGAGACGACGCCGACTCCGGTGCCCCCGCCGGAACCGGCGGTCGAGGCAACGCCTGACCCGGATGACGCATCGCCCCCGGAAACCATGGTTGAAATGGGGAGACGGATGTACGCGCTGCACTGCGCCGTGTGTCACGGGGAAAACCTCGAAGGAGGAATCAGCCCGTCGCTTGCCGGACCCGAGCTGTCCGATCGCTATGCCACGGCACTCGACCTCTACGACTACATCCGCAACCGCATGCCCGCCGGAGGCGTTGGCCCCGGGGGCCTCATCGATCCCGAGTATCTCCAGATCACCGCGTTCATGCTTAACCAACGCGGCGTGTTGGCCAGTGATGTCGAGCTCACGATTGATCTGGCCGACGCGACCCCGCTGGAGCCGACGGACACATCACTGTCGGCCGTCGTCGCATTGCCGCCACCACCGCCAGAATCAGCGCCGGTTCTCACGCCCGCGGCCAGCGGCAATACGCCGCCGCAACTGCCCGCCTTGGTTGAGCCGGCGACGGTGCTGCTTCGCGACGGACTTTCGCCAGTCTTCGTCACGCTGCAGACGGGGCCGTTTGTCGACGCGGACCCGGACGATCGGCACACGGCGACAGAGTTCGGAATCTGGGAGCTGGGCGGCTTTACTCGGGTTTGGACCGCCCTGGTGACGGCCAACCCTCTCGACCAAGCGACGCTTGAGCGCGGGGTCTTCGAGGGTTCCCTCGCAGGGCGAATGAGCCTCGACCATAAGACGACCTATGCCATCCGTGCGCGCCATCGCGATTCCAGCGGCGACCCGCTGAGCGAGTGGTCGGCGTGGTCGGACCTGTGGATGGTGGTGACGGCCAAGCACGATAACCCGACTGCCCGGCCGATGCGGTTGCGTGACATCCAGACGCACAGCCTTCGCTGGCAGGCGGACGACGGCAGGCCGGTCGCGCTGACGACCGGCGCCACGCTGCTGATCACCAGCCCGATCAGCGGGCTGCATGAAATCTCCGGCGCCGCCACGGGCAATGTCGTGCGGGACTTCGAACCGGCCGAGCGCTATGCCAGCGTATTCTTCAGGTTTGAGGCTGGCCCGGATGGCCTTGAGGTCCCCGCATCGGAGCTGTCGTTCCTCGACGCGACGGGAGTGCGGCGGATCGCGTGGCTGCCCTGGCTCAAGCTTGATCCAGGCGCCGTGCTCATTGCCGCGCCGACGGCCACGGGCGCGTTTCACTTTGAGGCGGACGATACACCGCTGGGCCTTGCTGGCACCGAGCCCAAGCTGTTTTCCCACTCCCAGGCCCGCGCGCCGGCGGTGCCCTGGCGCGTACGTGAGGGATTTCGCGTCGAGTTGGTGGCGGAAGGATTCAACCTGCCGGTGCTGCTGGCACCGGCGCCATCGCCATCCGACGCCCCGGACGCGCCCGTGGCCTACGTCACCGAGCTCGCCGGCGCAGTCAAGGCGCTCGGACGGGACGGTTCGGTGTGGACGTATGCGTCGAACATCCTCGGTGAGCAGCCGTGGGCGCCGATCACGGAGTTTGAAGGCGAAACCGGAACGATTGGAATCGCGGTCGATCCCCAGACTGGCGATGTCTATGTCACGACCACGTACCGCTCCGGCGACGAGCTTTACAACAAGATTGTGCGCCTCGAGAGCGACGACGGCGGCCGCACGGCGGCGCGCGCTGTCGACGTGCTGCGCATGGAGGGCGAAGCGACGGAACCTTCGCACCAGATTCAGGGGCTGCTATTCGGCCACGATGACCGGCTGTACGTAGCGGTCGGCAACGGGGCGGTTCATTCCACCCGGGGACTTGACAACGCCTACTTTGGCGGCAAAGTGCTTCGCCTGAATCGGGACGGCAGCGCGCCGCGTGACAATCCCCATTTCGACCCCGCGCAACCCGCAGCGCCGGTGTCCTATCAGTGGGCGAAGGGGCTGCGCAACTTCGTCGCGCTGGCTCAGCGCCCTGGCGACGGTGCCATCTATACGGCAGAGAACGGCGATCACGTTGACCGCCTGCTGCGCGTGGAGACGGGGCAAAACTATGGCTACACGGGGACTGACCGCAGCCTCCTGCAGCGTGGATTGTGGTTCTTCGAACCGGCCATTGCGCCCGTTGGCGTTGCCTTTGCTGTCGACGGGGCATTTCCGGCGGACCGTCAAGGCAATCTATACGTGGGCGCATTCGGGCCGGAGCCCCATAGCTTCGTCCGTGGGACCGTTGACAATGGCAAGGCAATTTGGGAAATCAAGCTGGACGCCGCTGGGGCGGTCGTGGGGCGTCCGACGATATTCGTGAAGTATGTCGGCGCTGGCGTGGCGCCGATTACGGGCGTGGCCTACCTGGCCGACGGGTTGTATTTCTTGGAATTCACTGCCGACATGCCGCAAGGGGTGAACCCGGAGCCCGCCGGTCGACTATGGCGCGTCGTGCCGCTCGCGGGCTGAGTCCGAGACGAGGCTGGAGGCGTGGGCGACCGACGCTGCACAGCGCGCGATCAGCGCCGACTCACGTGCGAGGATTTCGCCGAACGACGTCGGAGTCGCCGTTGCGACCTCAGAGCGGTTGTTCAGAGTCTGCATGGAGGGTTAGGTCTCGCGAGGTGTTCGCAGATGTCTCGTGAGTGCGGTCGGCTGTTCCACGCCTCGACAACACTGTGACAGCCGCTCGCTTCGCTAGGATGTGGTTTCCTGCCCCTCAAGTTCTCGGAGGGTCGTTGCGGCTTTCGGCGCGCGAGTTCGCCAGGCATGAAGCCGGAGCACGATGGAGCTTGGAGTTCCGTGCGCGTCTCTGACGGTACAGACCCAATAAGAGTCGCGCTCGGCCGGGCACGCGATCCCCGCACCCACTCGTTCGTCATCGCGCTGGCGCTCCTTCCCTGGTTGGCCCTGCTGGGCTGGCTGGCGAGCGTTGGGTGGTTCATCACCGACGACGCCTTCATCAGCTTTCGTTATGTGCGCAACCTGCTCGACGGGCATGGCTTGGTCTTCAATCCCGGCGAGTACGTGGAGGGCTACACCAACTTCCTGTGGGTGCTCGAGCTCGCCGCGATCTGGCGCGTGCTAGGCATCCGGCCGGAGGACGTGGCCCAGTGGCTGTCGGTGATCTATACCGTGGGCACGATTGCCGTGATGCTGTGGTGGGTAGCCCGGATGCCGTTTCTGCGGCATCGCGGGCTGGTGGCCTGGATGGCGCTGGGGTTGATCGGCAGCAGCGCGACGTTCGCCGTGTGGACCTCGGGCGGCGGGCTGGAGACGCGGCAGTTCACGTTCTTCGCCCTGGTTGCGGTGGCCGCCTTGAGCGTGTTCGGGGCCAACCGCTGGGCGCTGCTGGCGGCCTCGTTGAGCCTGGCCGCCGCGGCGTTGACGCGGCCCGAAGGCCTGCTCGTGGCGGCTTGCTGCGTCGGCTGGTTCGTGGCGCACCGGTGGTTCACGGCGCGAAAGTGGGACTGGCGCGGGACGCTGGCTTTGGCCGGCCCCTTCGTCGTGCTGATTGGCGGGCACTTTCTGGCGCGGTATCGGTACTACGGCGAATGGCTGCCGAACACCTACTACGCGAAGCACGTGGGTCCGTGGTACGAGTCGGGGTTTCGGTATTTGTGGGCCGCGGCGATGGAAACGGGGCTGTATCTGCTGATCCCGCTGGCAGTGGTGGCGCTGCGGGGTCGGTGGCGAGAGCACCGGGATGGAATCTATGCCCTGGTGCTGCTGCTGGTGGGAACGCACATGGCCTACCTCTTCGAGATCGGGGGCGACTACTTCGAATACCGCCCGATGGACCACTACTGGCCATTGCTGGCGGTGCCGGCGGCGGAGGGTGTCGTGCGGGTGGGTGCGTGGTTGTCGAACTCATTGCGGCAGTTGTCCCGGCGCCTGCGGTGGGCCGGTCCTCGGACGCTGGCGGTCGCGCTTTTCGTACCGCTGCTCTTTTACGCCAACGCCCTTCAGGCAGCACTGCTATTCGAGGGCAAGGCGGTGGCCAAGCTCGATGGCAGCCAATCTCTGCAGATCGCGCTTGGAAACCAGAACACGGCCTGGTTGTTGGCCGCGCCCGGTATGCCGGTGTTGGTGGCCGTCTCCAACGACCTGCGCTCAGAGTCCGAGAAACGGCTGGTGGGCCTCCGAACGCATCAACGCAGCCACCATGCCCATAGAATTCGCAAATGGAAGCCTTACGAAGACTTCTCCGGTCAGGTTATCCCCAGCGATGCGGTGACGGTCATGGGAGCCGTCGGGATTGCCCCCTATTTCGTGCCAACGTTGGAGGTGGTCGACAGCTTTGGACTAGTCGATGCGACGGTCGCCCGCAACCCGGTGACACCGACCGACAGCGAGCGGCGAGTTGCTCACGACCGCAGTCCGCCGCCGGGCTATCTGCAGCGGCGGGGGGTGAACATCCGGCTCCATTCGTCCGTTGCAACCGAAGCCGAGGCACTGGCTCGGGCCAACTATGCGGTCGAAGTTGGCCCAGGAATCTGGATGCCGTTTGACGCCTACGATCACGCGTGGGCGAACGCCCGATTCGGCGACTTAGGTCTGCGAGCCGAAAACCGCTTCTCGCAGGACGACCCGGCCGGCAATCGCGTGATCAAGGACGACGTGCGCTACGTGGGCGAGGAGTTTCTCGGGCGCTTCGAGGACCGGGGGTTGGATGGCTGGCGACGCGAGAGCAAAGCGGTCACCAATCACATTCTGGGTCCCTTCTACGACCGCGTGTACCCCGTTGAAGGGCACGTGGGCCCTGGGTTTCTCACGACGTACTACCCGGGAAAATGGGAGCGCACGGGGGAGGCGTACTCGCCGGTATTCACGGCGAGAGACGATCAATACCTGATGTTCCTCATCGCCGGGGAACGGCATGACTTCGTGGGCCTGCGCCTGCTGGCTGATGGAGAAGAAGTGGCCGTTTGGCGCGGTGACAACTGGAGGGCCTTTGAAATGGTGATCTATCCCTTGCGCCAACTCGCCGGCAAAGAGCTGCAGCTGGAAATCTTCAACCACGAGATTGGCGACCGGCCGCGCCTGATGCTCGATCATGTGATGCTGGTTCGACGGGAATCATGAGTCAGTCTGAGGCTGGCGCTTGGGGGCACCCACGATGCGCATAACGGAAATCCGCTCACTCCTTCACCATCCCGCGCGATTGACGCTGATTGAGGTTCACACGGATGCGGGAATCGTGGGGCTAGGGTCCACGGCGTCCCCGCCGGGCATGATCGACGCGATCATCGAAGATCCCAGCGATGGGCTGGGCCTTTTTGTGGTGGGACAGGATCCTACCGATCCCAAGGCGCTGTGGCGGCGGATGGTTGAACGTTGGCCGGCGCAGCGGGGACGGGCCGATCACAGCGGCTTGCAGGCCAACGCCATGGGGGCCATCGACATGGCGGTGTGGGACATCGCCGGCAAGGCCGCCGGCAAGCCGGTGCACGAGCTGCTGGGCGGCGCTCGCCGGGACCGCGTGCTGGCCTATGGCTCCGCGTCCACGATGTTCTACGCCGCAAGCAAGAAGAGCGACGAGACGGAGCGTGAGCGCGAGCTGCGGCACAAGTCGCCGGAGGAGATCGCCAGCGAGTGCACGACGCTCCGCGAGCAGTGCTTCAAGGCGGTCAAGTTCGGCTGGGGCGACGACTTTGACGACGACGGAATGGCCAAGCTCGCCGCGGCCCGCGAGGCGCTGGGGCCCGATGTCCGCCTGAGTGTCGATTTCGGCTGCCCCGCCTACTTCGACCCCGATTGGACTGTTGCGGACGCCATTGCCGCCGCCCGTAAGCTCGAAGCGTACGACGTGTACTTCTTCGAGGAGGCCTTGCACCCATTGGACGTGGACGGCTTCGCCGAGGTGACCGCGGCCACGTCCGTCCACATCGCCACCGGCGAGAGCCTGACCACGACCGAGGAGTTCGAGCCATTCATCCGGCGTCGCGCGCTCGATATCGTCCAGCCGGACGCCGCGCAGATGGGGATCACGCAGACGCTTCAGGTGGCGCGCGACGCCGAGGCCGCGGGCATGATGTGCGTGCCCCACGGCCCGTGGACGGTCTTCACCGTCACCTGCCACACGCAGATCCTGAGCGTGGTGGGCCTGGAACCCATGATCGAATACCCGGCGCTGGTCAGCTATCGCGGTGAGGGCCTCATCACGCAACGAGCCACGGCACTGGCCAACTACGAGCTCGTGGAGACGCCGCCCGAGCTGGTGGACGGGCACGTGATGCTGCCGCAAGGTCCCGGCCTGGGCCTCGGCGACTTGGTGCCGGAAGCCGTGGAGCGCTATCAGGCCCTGATGCACGAGGCGGCATCGGCGTCTTGACAGCGTGGTGTTGATTCGGGCGCATTTGGCTCAGCGGCCGATACCCGCCGGCTCGCGTACCATCGCATCCGATCACCGGCACTCTTGAGGCGCCATGCGCATCGCCACCGGCACCATTGCCCACGAATCCAGCACCTTCACGCCGATTCCCACCCCCTACGAAGCATTCTCCGAAGGTTCGGCCCTTGGCATCGTGCGCGGGCAGGAGATCCTCGAGGCGCACCGCGATACCAACCGCGAGCCTGCCGGCTACCTGGACAGCGCCGAGGAGCGCGGATTCGATCTCGTAGGGCTGCTGTGGACCGCGACGCAGCCATCAGGCCCAATCGAGGCGTCGGCGTGGAGTCGTCTGAAGGGCGAGTTCGTCGAACGCTTGCAGGCCGCCATGCCGGTCGACGGCGGACTCTTCGACCTGCACGGCGCGATGGTTGCGGAGGGCGTCGAGGATGCCGAAGGCGACCTGCTAGAGGCCATCCGCGAGGTCATGGGGCCCGACCGGCCGATCTTCGTGACGCTCGACCTCCACTGCAACATCACGCCGCAGATGGTCGAGATGGCCGACGTCATCATCCCGTGCGACAACTTCCCGCACACCGATCTGCGCGAGCGCGGGCGCGAGGCCGCCGACCTGATCGTGCGCACGCTGCGGGGTGAGATTCAGCCCGCGATGAGCTGGACCCAGCTGCCGCAGCTCTGGGTGGCGGGGCAGTTCACGGGGCTGCAGCCGTTCAAGTCGATCATCGAGCGGGCTCACGAGCTGGAGGCGCAACCGGGCATCCTCACGGCCTCCGTGGCGCCGGGGTTCACCTGGGCCGACATCGAGCACGCCGGGTCCTCGGTGATCGTCATCGCGGACGGCGACCAGGCGCTGGCCGACCGCGAGTCGCGCGCGCTCGGCGAGTGGGTGTTCGCACAGCGCGGGCACTTCGACGCACACATGGTGAGCTTCGACGAGGCCGTGCAGACCGCGCAGGCGATGGACAGCTGGCCGGCAGTGATCTCGGACCCACAGGACAACCCCGGCGCGGGAACGCCCGGCGACTCCACCGGCATGCTGCGGGCGTTCCTCGAGGCCGACCTTCAGAACGCACTGCTGGCCTGCATGTGGGACCCCGAAGTGGCGGCGGCCGCGACGGTTGCCGGAGTCGGCGCTGAGCTGACCGTCGAGGTGGGCGGCAAGTCGATCGCTACCCAGGGCGCGCCGGTGCCCATCACCGCGACCGTCGAGCACCTGTGGGACGGCCGGTTCACCATCGAGGGCCCGATGCATGCCGGCATCCTCGAGGATTACGGCCCAACGGCGGTGCTCCGGCGCGGCGGCGTGCACGTGGCCGTGATGACCGAGCGCAGCCAGATCTATGACCTGGAGCCGATTCGCCAGATGGGATTCGACCCAGCCTCCCTTCGCTGGATCGGTCTCAAGTCCATCAATCATTTTCGGGCCGCGTTCTCGCGGGTATCGGACAGCATTCACCGGGTCGAGTTCCCCAGCTGCCAGCCGCACGACGCGCGCAAACTGCCCTTCAGGCGCCTGCGAAGGCCAATCTGGCCGCTCGACGAGGACGCGAGGCTTTAGCCAGCGGGCGACGACCGGCGATCCATTCCGGGATCTGGAAGTGTCATACCGAAACGCAGTGAGGAATCCGAGGACGCTG
Source organism: Chloroflexota bacterium (assembly GCA_026706485.1). Lineage (NCBI taxonomy): Bacteria > Bacillati > Chloroflexota > Chloroflexota bacterium. The sequence goes on from JAPOYR010000013.1 coordinate 45,113, forward strand.
CGCCTGCTCCCCATCTCTTAGATTTCTCGCTCCACTCGAAATGACAGATCGGTGCCATCGCAAGCCAAGTGCTCGGGCGGGGACGAGCTAGATCTTTCCCTCCCTGCGGTCTCGCTCGATGAAGTCCGGGTCACGCTCGGCCGGATCGCCGTAGCCGCCGCCGCCCGAGGTCTGCATGGAGATCACCTCGCCGGCGGCGATCGGCATGTTGGAGACCTTGTTCGGCAGCCGGCGCTCGTCTTTGGTGTCGGGATTCAGCACGTAGCGACCCGAGACGCCGGGCTCACCGCCCAGCATGCCCAGCGGGGCGAACTTGTAGTGATCGCCCAGCAGGTTCAGCCGGGCGCCCTCAACGAGCACCCGGATGTCACGCCGCAGACCCAAGCCGCCCCGGAACTTTCCCGCCCCGCCGGTGCCTGGGAGCAGGGAGTAGTGCTCGACGCGCAGGCGCGGATTCGACTCCACGACCTCGATCGGCGTCGTCGCCAGGTTGTGGACGTGGGCGCTGTAAGCATCCAATCCGTCTGACGTGGGCCTCGCTCCCCAGCCGCCAACCTCGATTTCGAAGTGAACCCAGGGCGCGCCGGTGTCGGGGTCGAAGCCGCCGATATTGCAGATGTTGCTCGCGCCGTAATAGCCGGCGGTGACCCGGTCGGGAATCGCCTGCACCAACGCCTGCATCATGGCGTCGACGATCCGGTGGCAGGTGGTGACGCGGCTGGCAACCGGCGCCGGCGGCCCGGCATTCACCAGCGATCGCTCCGGCGCCCGGACCGTGATCGGTCGGCGCCAGGCGTCGTTCTTGGGAATGTCCTCGCCGATGGTCGCCATGGCCACGTACATGACGCTGCTGCGCGTCATTTCCATCGTGGCGCTTACCGGTCCGGCGGGTTGCGGCGAGGTTCCGGCAAAGTCCACCTCAAGCGCGTCGCCGCGACGCGTGACGGTGGCTTCGATGCGCAGCGGATCGTCCGTGATGCCGTCGTCGTCCACGTGGTCGACGCCGCGGTAGGTGCCTTCGGGGATGAGCGCCAGCCGCTGCCGCACCTGGCGCTCGGTGCTGTCGAGGATTTCGGCCATGGCGGCGCGGGCCGTCGCGGGGCCGTACTCGTCGGCTAGTGCGTGCAGCGTCGCCTCTCCGAGCGAGGTGCAGGCCCACATGGCCGTCAGGTCGCCGCGGAGCTTTTCTGGCTCTCGCACATTCAACAGGATGAGCTGGAGCAATTCTTCATTGAGCTCACCACCGCGAATGATCTTGCTGGGCGGAATGCGCAAGCCTTCGTGATAGATCTCGGTGGCGGAGGCCAAATACCCACCGGCTGCGCCGCCGCCCGTGTCCAACATGTGGCCGATGGCGCCGGCAAATCCGATCAGCTCGTCGCCGCTGAACGCCGGCCGAAATACGATGTAGTCTGGCAGGTGCTGGGCCTCGCAGGCGTAGGGGTCGTTCAGGAGCACGACGTCGCCCGGCTGCCAGTCGTAGCCGGTGCGGATGAGATATCCCATCGGCGCGGACATGGTCATCATCTGGAACGGAATCTGCGACGACTGCGCCACCATGCGGCCTTCCGCGTCGAAGATAGCGGTCGAGTAGTCCAGGACCTCGCGGATCACCGTCGAAAACGAGCTCTTCCAGAGCGTGACGGCCATCTGCTCCGCGCCGGCCACCAGGCGGTTTCGGATGAGCGCGAGCGTGATCGGGTCGACGGCGGCGCTCATGTCGGTGCGACCTCAAGCACGATGTCGCCCGTCGCGTGCACGTGGGCCGATGTGGCGGGCGGCACCACCAGCGTCGTCTGGTCTTGAATGATCAGGGCCGGGCCGTCGATTTGGTCGTCGCGGCCGAGACTCTCGCGTGCAAACACGGGCGCGTCGTGGCTATCCCCGGCCCAAATCATCGGCTGAACGCCGAGTTGGCGCCGGGCCAGCGGCTCCGCCGGGAGCGCAAGTTCGGTCGAGCCGGGACGTACCGTCCGGGCCGTGATGCTGGCGCGCAGCGTGACCCACTCGATCGGCGCGCCTTCGTCTCGATGCCCGTGCAGCCGTGCGTGCGCTCGGTGGAATTCGCGACCCACCTGGCGCCGCATGTCGCCATCGAACGCCGCCGGCTCGTCGAGCCACACCGGCACCTCGTAGGCCTGGCCGGTGTAGCGAGCATCGACGCCGAGACGGGCGCCAATTGCCTGGTCCTCGAATCCGGCTTCACGCAGCTCGCGCACGCCTTGGTCGCGCATGTCGGCGAAGCGAAGCTCCACCTCGGGAAGCTCGAGCTCGGTTTCGGCGCTGAGCATGGCGGTGGAGAAGTCGCGGCGAGCTTCGGCCACGAGCAGGCCGCGCGCCGACTGCACCCCGGCCTCCGGCGGAATCACGACCCGGTTGCAGCCAAGCTCGCGCGCGAGGTCCGCCGCGTGCATGGGTCCGGCCCCGCCGAACGCCACCATCACGAACTCCCGCGGATCGTGACCGCGCGCCACGGAGACGAGCTCCAACGCCCGTCCCATTTTCGCGCCAGCAAGCGCCAGGATGCCCTCCGCCGCGGGCTCGACGCTCATGCCCAGCGGGCCGGCGACGTGTTCGGCCACCGCCCGCCGCGCGGCGTCAACGTCCAACTGGATATGACCGCCGGCAAACCGATCGGGCCGCAGGCGACCGAGCACGGCATTGGCGTCGGTGGTCGTGGGACGCGTGCCGCCGCGGCCGTAGCAGGCCGGCCCCGGCTCCGCGCCGGCGCTGGCCGGACCCACGTAGAGCGAGCCGCCGGTGTCCACGCCGGCGATCGAGCCGCCGCCGGTGCCGATCTCGACAAGATCGATCACCGGGGTGCGAAGCGGATAGCCGGTGCCGAAGCCTCCGTGCACTCCCCCGCCGATCTCGTAGTCGTTGTTGATGGTGACGTGACCATCGCGGATCAGGGTGGCCTTGGTGCTGGTGCCGCCCATGTCGAACGAGATCACGTTGGACGCTCCCAGCCGCCTTCCGACCTCTGCGGCGGCGATCACCCCCGCTGCCGGTCCTGACTCGACGATCGAGGCCGGTTCGCGGGCCACCGTGGCGGCGGGCGCCATGCCGCCGCTCGATTGTATGACCGAGAGCGGTGCGCTGATGCCGCGCGTCGTGAGCCGGGAGTCGATGTCGCCGATGTAGGTCGCAACCCGCGGCAGAACCGCCGCATGCACCGCCGCCGTGCTGAAGCGCTCGTACTCGCGATACTCGCGGCACACGGCGTGACTGGCGACCACCGGCAGGCGCGTCTCGTCCGCAATGACGGCGGCGGCCTCCCGCTCATGCTGCGGGTAGCCGTAGCTGTGCAGAAACGCCACCACGATCGCCTCGGCCCCCAGGTCCTTCAGTTGGTGGGCGGCGCGCACCACGTCGGCCACGTGGAGGGGTTCGACGATTGAACCGTGGGCGCCGATGCGTTCGCGCACCTCCAGCCGCCGCTCGCGCGGGATCAAGGCTGGAGGCTTTTCCAGAAATAGGTTGTAGAGGTCGCGCCGCTGGTGACGCCCAATCTCCAGCACGTCGCGAAAGCCTTGGGTCGTCACCAGGCCCAGCCGCGCCGTGGTTCCCTCCAGCACGGCGTTGGTGGCGACGGTGGTGGCGTGGACGATCTCGCGGATCTCCTTCACGCTGGAGGCGGCCTGCCAACGGTCGAGCACGTCCATGAGGCCTTCCGCCGGATTGGCCGGCGTGGTCAGGACTTTGGCCGACCAGGTGCGCCCGTCGTCCGCCACGGCGAACAGGTCAGTGAACGTGCCGCCGATGTCGATGCCAACGCGAGTCAATCTGCTGTCCGCCGCGTGATGTCGCAGGGTGGGATTGTAGTCGCGACCCGCCTGGATACCGGCCGCCTATACTCGGCACAGGCGACCCCCGGAGACCGCTTGTGATCGAGGTCATCGAGTCCGGTCTCGTCTTTCGCAGCCCGGAATCGCAGGCGCCGCCGCTGCACACCTGGCACCCGACGGCTGTCTTGCTCGACTCGGGTGAGTTGGTAGCCGCCTTCGACATCGCCGACCATGCCGAGAGCCTGGACTACGCGACCTACATCGCTCGTTCGACCGATGAGGGGCGCACGTGGTCGGCGCCGGCCCGCATGTTTCACGACTCCGTTGAAGGCCGGGTGACCAGCTTCGCACGCATTGCCCGCGTGGGGCCCGATGAGTTGATCGCGACCGGTGCTCGCGCCCACCGTAGGCCCGACGACGACAGCCTGGTGAACCGCGACACGTTGGGGTTCGTGCCGGTCGACCTGATCGTGCTACGCAGCGCCGACGGCGGGCACACGTGGAGCGGCCCCGAGACCATCGAGCCGCCCCTTGAGGGACCGTCGTTCGAGATCTGCCACGCGGTGATCATGCTGCGCGACGGCCGCTGGCTGTGGCCTACGGCGACCTGGAAAGGCTGGGACGGCGACGCGCCGAATGGCATGAAGGCCATCGCGCTCGTCTCGTTCGACCGCGGTGCGACCTGGCCAACCTATTTCGATGTCTTGGACCAATACGACCGCCACGTGTTCTCGTGGGAGCAATCCGTCGTGGAGCTTCCCGACGGGCGGCTTTTGCAGGTCGCGTGGGCCTACGACGAAATCTCGGGACACAGCGAACCGACGCCCTATGTGATTTCGGCGGATGGCTGGAAGTTCTCGGAACCACGGGCTACGGGCTTGCGGGGGCAAACCACCAAGCTTCACGTATTGGCGGACGGCACGGTGCTGGCGCTCTACCGGCGCGACGACCGTCCCGGGCTATGGGCTCAGCGGGTCCGCATCGACGGCGAAATGTGGGTCAATCTGGAAGACCTGGCGGTCTGGCAGGGCGCGCCGTCGGGCATGGCGGGCGAAGGCGCCGGTGCGGACGAGCTGGTGGATCTGCAGTTCGGTTTCCCACAGATGCTCTCATTGCCCAACGGTGACGTGTTTGCCGTCCTTTGGTGCCAGGAAGACGGCATCCGCAACATCCGCTGGTTCCGCATTCGCGTGACTTAGATTCACGCCTGCCAGGAATTGGCGGCGACCGATCCGTGCGACGCCCATTGGACGAGCCCAGGGTGAACCGATTGGCTAAGGCGCCTGGCCTCACCGCGATCCTTCCAACGCCAGGTGCACCACCGCGTGCTTCCAAGCCGGGATCGTGATCTCGAATGCGCCGTCGTTGAGTGGAATCTCGGTCTTCGTGAGCAGGTTGCGCACGGTGTTGGGGCCGCGCGTGGGGCGGACGGTGACGGTGGCCGAGGAGCGCTCGAGATTGAAGAGAAAGGCCACGTCCCCGCTCTTGGCCGATCCGCGGACCACAGGCACGACGCCCGAGTCCTCGATCGCCAGCGGCGCTTCGATGGCGGCCTCGCGCACGGGCGGGAGTACCAGGTCCGGGTGGCCCGCGTTGCCGAAGCCGGCTGACAGCGACAGTCCCCACCAGGTGAACCGCCCGTCGGCGCTGCGCACGGCCACCGTTTCGCCTTCCAGCGAGGCGATAGCCGTTGCGCCGTTCTTGGGCTCGTGGACGGCATAGCCGCACGGCGTGCTGATCGAGATTGCTCCAGCCGCCACTTGGAGCACGTTTCGACCTTCGGCGATGTCCTGCTCGGTGATGGCGTTGAAGTCCGCCACCCGCACGCCGAAACGTTCGGAGAATCCCTCCGGCGGCCCGTAGGACGACTGCCCATCGGGTTGGTAGAGCCCAAAGCTCCCATCCGCCACGAGCTGCACGTCGGGGTTGTCGTCTAGTGTCTGCTCGATGCGTTGGCGCAGCTCGTCGGTCATGAGCGCTGCGTTGGTCAGGAAGATCAGCCGGTAGGGCGACCAGTCCATGCCGGGAGACACGATGTCGACCGGAATGCCGTTGGCCCAGAGCGTGCGGTGGACGCCGCGCAGGTCGTCCAGATAGCGGTCGTCTTCGTCGTTGTAGCTAAAGAGCTCTTGGGACTCGCCGTGGTAGACGACGGCAACGTCCGCGGTACCGCACCTGAGCGGCAGGTGGTCCTCCATGCCGGCCATTTGGCATAGGGCCTCGGTGGTGGATTGCCAGCGGGCGGTGGGTTGCCCGTCCAGAGCAATCAGGTTGTAGCCCGGGGACTCGAAACTGAAGTACTCGGGGCGATATTGCCAGTACATGGCGCCCGCGCCGCCCGAGGCCAGGCACATCCACAGCAGCATGGTGGGTTCCTCGGGCGCCGATTGCTTGCGCCAGGTGACGCCGCCGCGCGACATGCCCGAGTAGATCTCTTCGTTCCACCAGCGACCGTTCTTGCCAATGCTGCGTGACCAGTCGTAGCCGAAAGCCCGCTCCGACAGCTTGTAGGGATCTTCGGAGGTCAGCAGATTGTTGGACGACATGGACATGCCCCAGCTGTCGGCCACCGGCGCGCACGCGGTGTCCTGCGGGCGCGGATACCAGGCGCCGTGCGAGCGCTTTTCATGCACCGGGTCCACGTCGTTGGCGACGTCCATGACCCACTGGAGATGGCCGGCCAGGTTCTCGTAGTGGAATTGCTTGTACAGCAGCATTTCGACGACGTTTTGGTTCGAGCGCGGCGGCTGCACGTCTTCCCAGCGGCGATAGCGGCGGTGCACACGCGCGTTTAGCTCGTCGAGCGTGAAGCGCTCTTTCAGCCAGGCGTCGTAGCGGGCCAGCGTGCTGGGGCAATAGCACGGGAGGCCGTCGGAGGTCTTGCTCCACGCCGCCGAGAGCGCGATGCCGTCCCAAAGGCCCCACACCAGCAGGGCCGGGTGGTCCTTGTATCGTCCGATCATGTAGCGCAAGAGCTTTTCGCCGTATTCGCGCCACGCCGGATGGTCGTAGCAGTGAATCTGGCTGCCCTGCGGATAGGCCGGGCTGGCGCTGGTCAGCGAGACGTGGTTGCGGTAGCTGACCACGCGCATGTCGTAGTGCTCGCGCGTCAACCACTCCGGGCAGGCGCCGTGCGTGGCCAGCGGGAGGTCGAGCCACACCCGCAAGTCGTGCTTGTGCGCCAGATCGAAGAGCAGGTCGATGTCGTCGGTCTCGTATTGGCCTGGGCGAGGTTCGAGATGGTTCCAATAGTTAAAGGTGCGGATGATCCGCATGCCGCCGGCGCGAATGCGGGCAAAGTCGTCGTCCCACAGCTCGGGCTTGGGAACGGGCGCGCGGTAGTACTCCACGCCGACAGGAAATGGGACGCCAGGAATGCCGAACTGGTTGTCGCTGGACACGTCAACCCCTTGCTGGACGACGCGTTCGCCGGATGGGTCGGCGAGGCAATTCCGCGCGCTTGGCATGGTGGGGCGGCCGGCGCGGGCCGTCAAGGCGCGAGGCATTCGCCTGGCTCATGAACCGGACGAATCGCCGTCACTTGACATAAATTAGGGTTGAGTCAAGCCATACATGCGCGACCGGCACGTGAGTCGCGTACTGGACAGGACGCCCGCCGGGGACGCCACGCTAGCGCCTGAGCTGAAACACCGCCTCGACGGACAGCGGGACGTTGCGCGGCATGGTGCCCACGCCCACCGCCGAGCGAACGCCCCGGCCTTCGGGGCCAAACACCTCGAGCATGAGCTCCGAGCAGCCGTTGACGACTTCGCTGGCCTGGTCCATGCCCGGCGCGGCGTTCACGTGACCCAGCATGCGCACGACCCGATCGATGCGATCGAGCGAGCCGACCGCCCAGCGCGCGGCGGCCAGCAATCCGATGCCCGCCGCCCGCGCCGCCTGCTTGGCTTCCGCGACCGTGTAGTCCGTGCCCACCTGTCCCGGACGCCAGTCCCCTCCCGGCGAGTGGCCCGAGACCCACACCAGATCGCCCGTGACGACGGCTGGGATGTAGGGCGCGTCCGGCAGCGGCGGCGGCAGGTCCGGCAATTCGATCCCCAAAGCGGCAAGACGGCTTTCAGGCGACATGGCTAAGGCTCCGACGTGACTGTGGCCTCATGGAGTCTAGCGGCGCGGAATGGTCGGACGCCGATTTGCCCGTATACAGTGATAGCCTGCCGCAGACGATCAACGCTTGCTCGACTGGAAGTCCAAGGAGGACCCAGGAGTGAAATCAGAATCGTTCGACCACCCCGGAGCCACCGGCAAGACGCTGCGCGACGCGGAGTTCGAGGGCGGGGTCATTCCCTACTACCGGTTGCTGATCTCACTGTATTTCGCCATCACGATCGTCGGGATCCCGCTGATCCCGTTTTGGCTGATCTTCAGCCTCTGGTACGCCCCGGAGTATCACCGGCGCCTGTCGGCCCGCCTGACCTCACAGGCCATCGAGATTCGGAAGGGCGTGTTCAATCGCCGTGAATCCACTATCCCGCTCAACCGGGTCACCGACCTGCGTCTACACGACGGCCCGATCATGCGCCGCTTCAAGGTGCGCGGCTTGCGAGTGGAAACCGCGGGCCAGTCCGGGCAGTACGCCAGCAGCGAGGGAGATTTGGTTGGCGTAGTCGACGCCGAGGAGTTTCGCAATGCGATTCTCATGCAGCGTCAACGAGTGCTGGGGGCTGAGCCGGACGAAGACGCGCCCACGCCGGCCACGGGAACCACCGAATTGCTCACCGAGATTCGTGACATCCTGGCGCGGATGGAGTCCAAGGAGTAGCCGCACCTCCGCAGTGGCCGGCGCGACCGTCGGCACTGACCGCGTCAGCGATGGGATGGGCTTAGGACCCGCGCCCATTTCTGTGTGGCCGGCTAGGCGCCATCGCGTTCGACGATCTCAACGTCAAAGGACACCTTGTCGTCGAACCATGCGACGCCTTCCTTGACCATGCCGATAGTCAGGGAATATCTGCCGGGGTGCGTTGGCGTATCGATGGGACCGGCGAAGGTATACGCCGATCCGGGCACGACCGGGTCCCAGCGTGAGAATCCATCAAGGTCGATGAATAGCCGGTCTTCGAGTTGCTGAGGGGCGCTCGAAGGGGAGGGACCGCTTTCGAACACCCACGAGTATCCCAAGCGAAAATGGCCGTCCCAACGTTCGGACCCAAGGTTGGTCGCTGAAGCAACGATGCGGGCAGACTCGCCGGATACAACGGTCTGGGTAAGGTCGAGCACCTGCACCTGGGTGTCCAAGACAGGGTTCCAAACCGGGGCGTCGAAGGTCTCAGGCGGCCTCACGGTTACGGTCGCCTCGGCTAATTCGAATCCTTCGAATCCCAACACCAGCCGATAGGCACCGGGAGCATCGGGGGCGCTGAGTCTCACGGGGACAGCGACCGCGCCCATTGCTTGGATCACCGGCGGCGGCTGGAATTGAGCGACCCGGGTCAGCGGCGCTGCACCGGAGCTTGGCTCCCAGCGCACGTCGAGCTCGTAGGTTCCCTGGGGGACCGGGCTTAGCCACGGCGCGGCGTTGGCATTGAGCAGGTTGAGAGGCGCGACCAGTTCCCGGCCTGCCGCAAGGTCTCCCAGAAACACTCGCCCTGAGATCGAGTCCCAGGACGACACGGGGCTCGCGAATCCGTGATCCCCCAAACGGAGCACGACGAACCGCCCGACGTCGGTCCGCGACCCGGCGACCGGCAGGTCCGCAAGTGCCCGCGTCCAAGCTTCGGGGCTGCCCTTGTGCATCTCGTCGGAATTGAGAATGACCGTGCGCACTCCCAGGGCGTGAAGCGCTGCGTAGATTCGCGGAGCGTCGGTGTGATTCAGCCCGTTCACCAGGCCCGCCAGGTGCTCCTGAGTCGGCGGAATATAGCCGTTGTAGCCGTTCAGCAGCGGCAGAACCGAACTCTCCGCGCTCCACGTCATGTACCTCGACTTCGTTTCCGGATTCTTGAGTATCGGGACCACGATTGTCGGATCGCGCGGGAGTGTCCGAAGAAAGGCCTTTAACTCGCTCTCTTCCGGCTGATGATGAAGGCTAAACGACGGCCGGCCGACGTCCAGGGCCAGGAGCACGGCTACTGCCGGAACTAAGAGCAGTCGCCAGTGTCCGAAGCGACCGGCGAGAGCCCATATAGCCGCAAATCCAATCCCCGCCAGCATGCTGAGCCCCAGATGGGCCCCCAAGGCCCATCGATTCACCGCCCGCAGCGACTGAACGCCCGGAATATGCTCGAACACGAACTCATAGGGAAGCGAGGTGTCGGTTAACTCCCCGTCCCAATGCAATATGGGACCAAGAGACAACACGAAGCATGTGATGGCTATCAACGCCGCCAGGACAATGGCCATTCGCTGTCGCGTTTTCGCAATCACATACACCAGACCTAGGGCCGCGAATACAGCGCCCGCCAGGCCGGAAACGAAATAGGGAGGGTGTGAGACGGCATCGGTCCAAAAGGCCGACCGGATCCACCATCCGCCTCCCCATGAACTCAAATACTCCGGCAGCACACCGGACTGATTGACGGTCTCGTCGATACGTCGAATCGCGCTCCACGACAGATAGAACTGCAAGTAGCCGAATCCAAGCAATGCCGACAGGACGAGAGCCGGCAGGCCGCCCACGCTCAACGATCGGATGGCGCCGAATCTGCCGTTCTCGAAGCGACCCCACAACAGGCTTATGAGAAGGAACAACAGGAATATCCAAGCCGCAAAGAACCCCCAGTAGATGGAAGTCGCAAACTGCAGGAACAATGACATCGTCGCGCCGAGGAAGTTCTTGCCGGGATTTTCTTTGAGGGCTCCGAACAAGAACCAAAGCATGAGCGGAGTCCACCACGCCATCAGCAATTGATGATTGGGAATGAATAGCTGCGGCAGAATTGCAAAGCTGAAGACTGTTCCTGCGACCATGCCGGCCGCCCAGCTGTCCGTGATCCGCCGGACGAGAAGGTGCATGGCCCAGCCATTGAAGACGAAGAGGGAGATGTACATGACGTTGAATCCGCCGGCGGGTCCCAGGATCCAGGCGGCAACTATGTAGACGGGAAGCGATCCCAACAGAAGATCGCCGAAGAAAAGAGCGCCAGGTGTCAGGTAGTAGAAGTTGCCATTGAAGAAATTGGGTAGATCGTTGAAGATTGCATAGCGTTGCCATTCCATAAGGGCGTGTATCAGGATTGGATCCGAGCCGATATAGATCTTGTGTCCGGTCAGATTAGATGCAAGGGGCCATGTGAATACGAGGGTGGCTATCGTGAAAATGATTGGTGGGATGATATGTGTTCGACCAGCGCCTTGCGTTTGATGGCTGGCTTGCGGCTGGCGTTGGTTGATGGCGTTGATCAGGGGAGAGGGATGCGCTTGGGTTGGCGTGCGGATAGTAGCAGTGAGCCAAGTGCAGGATCGGGCGCGGTCGGCAACTGCCCAACTCGCACGATGTGCGCGCCCGTCTGCCGCCACTTACATTGGCGAGCATGCAGCGTCCAAATGTCCTGATCGTCACCACCCACGACACGGGACGGTTTGTTGAGCCATATGGCGTCGCAACCGTGGAGACGCCAAATCTCAATCGTCTGGCGGCTGAAGGGGTGCGGTTCGATGCCTACACCACGGCGCCGCAGTGCTCGCCGAGCCGGGCGAGCCTCACGACCGGCCGCTATCCCCACGCCAACGGCACCATGGGTCTCACCCACGGCGAGCATCGCTGGGACCTGGATTCCCGCGAGCGCACCATCCCGCAGATCCTGCGCACGGCCGGCTACCGCAGCGGCCATTGGGGCGTGGAGCACGCCGCGCGCGATCCCCGGCGCATCGGCAATGACGTGTACGACGAGAGTCCCGACGTTGCGTCGATCATTGCCGGGGTGGCCGCGTTCATCGACGCCGATCCCGAGCGTCCCTTCGTGGTGCAGATTGGCCTTACCGAGACTCACCGTGTGAGCGATCACGGCTTCGGCGGCGCGCCGTTCGACGCCAGGGGGATCACCGTGCCCGCCTACCTGCGGGATGCGCCGGGCACGCGCGCCGACCTGGCCGACTTTCAAGGCTGCGTCAATCGAGCCGACGCGCACCTCGGCCAAATCCTCAAGGCGCTGGAAGAGCGCGAGTTGCTGGATGGGACCCTGGTGCTTTTCGTGAGCGACCACGGCATCGCCTTCCCCCGCGCCAAGTGCACGCTCTACGATCCGGGCGTCGAAATCTCGCTGATCGCGCGGCTGCCGGGAACTCCGCTGACCGGCGGGGCTGCTCCTGACGGCATGGCCAGCATCATGGATGTCGTGCCAACGCTGATTGAGCTGACTGGCGCGGAGGCCCCGTCCTATCTGCACGGCGCCTCGCTGCTGCCGCTGGCTGCCGGCGCGTCCCCGGGTCATGCCGAGCTGTTCGTCGAGAAGACCTACCACAGCTACTACGACCCCATGCGCGGCATCCGAACCGATGGCTGGAAATACATCCGAAACTTCGAGGCCGGGCTGGGTGTCGAGGTGCCGGCTGACGTTGCGGGGGGAGGCGCCTATCGTGACCTGGTCGGCCGATTGGAGCCGTCGGTGCATGCGCCCGCTGAGCTGTACGACCTTGAATTGGATCCCAATGAACGGTCCAACCTGGCCGGCCACGCGGAATACGCACGCATCGAGGCCGAGCTGGAAGCCAAGCTGGCGCAATGGATGCACGAGACGCGCGACCCGCTGCTTGACGGCCCGGTGGCGTCACCCTTCTATCGCAGGGCTGTGCACGGACTGTTGGGCTAGGCGTGTCACCATGGCGGTGACGCCGGTCGCGATTGGGGGCGTTGCCACTCGTGTGCGCAAGGTATAGCCGTCACTCGGATCCTCAGGTCCTCGCGGACTTCTTCAAGTCCGCGCCGCTCGAGCCGGCGGTTGCGCCGCCGCCGAACTTCAACGTTGCGCCCACCCAGCAGTCGCTGGTGGTGTTGGATGAGCCTCGTCGACTGGAGGTCATGCGCTGGGGGCTCATTCCCGCGTGGGCCAGGGACGCGAGATTTGGCGCGCGCACCATCAATGCGCGCGCCGAGACGGTGGCAGACAAACCGGCCTTCCGAGCCGCGTTTCGCGCGCGTCGCTGCCTCGTGCCGGCTGACGGCTTCTACGAATGGACGGGGCCTCGCAATCGGCGTCAACCGCACTACATTCACCGTGCCGACGGCCATCCGCTGGCATTGGCCGGTCTGTGGGAGTGGCACGCCGAGTTCGGCCTGTCGTTCACGATCATCACCACGGCGCCCAGCACCTGGATGTCGGCCGTTCACAGCCGCATGCCGGCGATCCTCGAGCCGGGCGACTGGGATGCCTGGCTTTCGCCCGGCGATGACGACCCGGGGTGGCAGGCGGCCCTGTTGCGTCCGGCGGCGGAGAACGTGCTGCGGAGGCACCCGGTCAGCCGCGACGTCAACACCGTGGCCAGCAGCGGACCCGAGCTGATCCAGCCAATCACCGCTCCGGAGTCGCAGGCATCGTCCGACCGGGACTCACAGCCGACCCTCTTTGGAGATCGAGGAGACCATTGACCAACCACCGTAGGTCAGCAGGGTGGCACGCGGGATCGGTGGGGCCCCGTAGCTGGCATGAAGGCCAGGCAAATGCCTGATCTCCAGTCTGAGCTTGCCGAGCATGGCTACGTGATCATCAGGCGAACGATTCCGCCCGAACGACTGAACGGGCTCCGGGCAACCTTTGAGATCCTGGTCGAGCGGCAATTCGACCGATGGCGGCGCGAACGGGACGCGGCGGGCCAGTGGCCGGACAGCTACTTTGCCCGTCAGCCGCGGATCCTGATTCAGCGCGTGGTCGACGCGTCAACCGCCGCAGCGGTGGAGCTTTGCCTGGAGGAGGGCACGCTCGGCGTGAGCCGCCGGCTGATGCAGGCGCCGCACGCCGCGCCGACGCTGATGTCGCTGATGTGCAACCCCTCGGAGGACCACGGACCGGATCGCTGGCACCGCGATATCCGACCGGCGTCGCTTGCTCCGCTGGCCGGTCTGCAGCACGACGCGCGAGCCAATGGCCCGGCGTACGTGCAGTGGAACCTTCCACTCTACGACGACTCGGTGCTGTGGGTGGTGCCCGGCAGCCACTGGCGCGTGAATACCGACGAGGAGAACGACATCCTGGCGCGAGATCCGTCGGTGCCCCTGCCCGGCGGAATCCCCGTGGAGCTGAACGCAGGCGACGCCGTGGTCTATCTCAACACGATGCTGCACTGGGGCAGCGACTACAGCGCCAGGCTGCGCCGCACGATTCATCTCGGCTATCGAGCGTTTGGCGCCGCCATCTATCCGCACGCCCACGCGTTCAACTGGGACTTGGACTTCACGAGCCGCCTTTCCGCCGACACGCGCCGCCAGTTCAAGTCCTTTTTCGAGCTGCATGCCAACGAGCGGCGGGTGATCGAAGCGGTGCTTCGCGCGGCGCTCGAGCGGGATGCCGACGAGTTCCAGCGACAGTTGGCGATCCTGCATCCGGGTGCCGAGGGTCGCATGGTGGCCCTGGTGCTGCTGTCCAAGCTCGTCTTACGCCTCGCCGGCCTGGCCCGGACCGATCGTGCCGGATTTGATCGGCGCAAGGACATTGCGGATGCCTTTTCCGCCGGTGAGATCGAGTCGATTGAGCGCCGGTTCGCCGGGCTCGACGCCGCGCTGCGCGCACCAGACGACCACGTCGTGCCGGGCTTCCAGGACGGCCCGGCGGGCTACGCACACAACGACATGCCGGCGGGATTCGGCGTCGACGAGTTCATCGGCAGCTGGGGCGTGGCCGCCTAGCTCCGTGGCACCGGCGCGATTCGCAGTTTCGTCGGCGTCCTACATGCCGGGAGCTACGTCCTCGTCCTCGCCTTGCTGCGTCGCGAAGAGGGATTGATAGCCCCCTGACCAGTCTGGAGGAATTTGGCACGGACGCGGATCGTGGTGGGCATATCGGGCCGGCTTGCCGCGCACGACTGTGCCGTAGTAACTCGACATAATCGGATTGTAGGTGTAGGTGAAGGCGTCGGCGGAGGAATAGGCATAGAGCAGCAGCGGCCGCCCGGTGTCCGATTGGTTCGGCGGCGATCCGTGGACGGTGCGACAGTTGTGGATGGTCAGTGAACCCGCCGGTCCGGTCATGTATTCGACGTTCTCGAGGTCCAGGCTGGCCGCGTCGGCGTCGGAAAGCGCGCCGTTCCAGGTCCCGTCGTCGTTGTAGAGGTCGAAGAGCGGGCCGTTGTGGCTGCCCGGCAGGCCGCCCAGCGGTCCTTGATCGGGACCGCAGTCGTAGAGCAAGGTGCCGATCGTCGCCGGCGAGTAGTTCGTGTGCGGCCAGAACTGCACGTCCTGGTGCCACTTCACCTCTTCGCCGCCCTCCGCCCATTTGAAGTTCAGCTTCGAGTGGTGAAACTTCACGTCGGGCCCGACAATGTCCGCCGCCACGTCGGCCACGATGGAGTCCGAGGCGAACTCCCAATACGCGGCGTGTTGCTCGACGGGGCTTGTCAGGCGGCGGAGGCGGGGATTCTCGGCGGTGTGGTCGGGCTCCAGGTCCCACACGGCGTCGGATTCCGTGACTTCGCGGCTCCGCTCGACGAAATCGTTCGTGACGTCGCGCAGCCGCTCGATCCACTCGTCGGGCACGACGTTCTCGACGAGGAGATAGCCCTTCTCGAAATACGACTCGCGCTGAGCCTGGGTCAGCACGCGCGGCGGATGGGAGAGGATTTGCTCTGGCGTCATGGCGTAGCCTCCGAGGTTCGCGGGCTCGTCGTCATTAGCGTATCTGAGTATTTCTGGATTCGCTCGTCATCCAAGTCTGCGGCGTGCTGGAAAGCACGGGACGCCGGCACCGAGCCGTGCTGGCGCGGGACGCATTCTGTGCGATCATCCCTAGCGCATTCCGGCAGTCAGCCGAAACGCCTGCGATCTGAATGACTACAAACGGCTCGACAACTAGCGACATCACGCTCCAGCACGTCTCGTCTCAACCAACCCTCGTCGTGCGCTTCAACTTCGGCGGGCGTGACGTGGGCGAGCTGATGGGGCACGCCTTGGACGCGGTGCAGGAGTATCTGACGCGCGCTCAGATGAGCCCCGTGGGCCCGCCATTCACCCGCTATCTGGCGATGACTGACGAGGTCAAGCGCGCCGAGACCGGGTTTCCCGTGGAGTGGGCAATCGAAGGCGGTGACCTGGTCGTCGCCAGCCAGCTTCCCGCCGGACGAGTGGCTCGCATGATCCACACGGGGCCGTACGAGAATCTGATGGACGCGCACAACTCGATGGTGGATTGGATCCGGGATCGCGGCCTCACGCCGGCGGGCGGTCCCATCGAGATCTACCTCAACGATCCCTTCGATGTCGAGGATCCTTCGGAGTTTCAGACCGAGATCATTTGGCCCGTTGAGTGACGCGCGGCGCGGCGAGGCCGACAGCCTCACCTCTGGCTGACACCCGCGGCCCAGGTATTTAGACGGCGGGCACCACCACGGGTTCGACCTGGCCAGAATCGATCGAGCGATTCATGGCCAGCACCACCGCCAACGTGCGCATGCCGTCGGCATATGTGCTCAGGATGCCGGAGGTGTCGCCCGTGCGGACCGCGTCCAGGAACGTAACCATCTCCTGGTAGTGCATGAAGTCGGGCGGTGCGTCGAGTGGCGCGCCGGGTTTCCGCGAGCCGTCGCGGCCCAGGCTTGGAGCACGGGGAAACGCGTCGTGGACGACGGTTCCTTCACCCTTCGGATCGCCGACGGTGCCGAACACGCCCGGTGCGTTTCCGGCGGGTTCCAGCTCCAGGTGGAAATCCGGGCCATTGAACTCGAACTTGGTGTACCCCCAGGGCGCCGCCCATGAATGCACCTGGTAGCCCACCGCGCCGGAGTCGAACTGGATCGTGCTGACGGCGGTGTCCTCGACCGTAAAGCCAGGACCCTTGGGGCGCGCCACGTTGCTGCCGAACGCGTGGACACTCGTGATCTCACCGACGAGATAGCGCATGAGATCGGCGTAATGGATGGCTTGGTCCAGCAAGGGGCCGCCAGAACGGGCTTTGTCAAAAAACCACGGGCGGAAACCGCCCGTGAGCGCCGGGGCGCTGAGATAGGTGCACAGCACAAGGCTTACCGTCCGGCCGGCGAGCAGCTCGCGCATTCGCTGAACCGGCGGCAAGTAGCGCATGTTGAATCCGGCCATGCACACGATGCCGCTGTCGCGCACGATGTGGGCCACGGTCTGCGCGTGCTCCAGGGAGTCCGCGGGCGGCTTCTCACAGAATACGGCTACGTCTCGCTCGGCCGCCCGCTCGAACACTTGGCGTCGGATCCCCGGCGGCACGCAGATGAGCACGGCATCCAGCCCGCGCTCCGCGTCGAACATGGCGTCGACCGACGGATAGGTGCTGGCGCCGGCCCGGCTTGCCAGCTTGGTGGCCTGGGCGTCGTCGGCATCACACACGGCGACGACGCGATTGCCGGGAATGAACTCCAGGTTCGAGTAGTGGCGGGTGCCGATGCTGCCGGCGCCAATGATGCCGATGGCGAGTTCGTCGGATGGCGTCATGTCAGTCTCCTATCCGCGAGGCACGCCGGCTTCGCGAAATGCGCCGTCCAGGGTGGCATAGGCGAACTCGGCGGCGGCCACGGGGAGGTAGGCCGGCTTGTTCCAGACCATGCCACTCACCTCCAGGGTGATGAAGTCGTCCCACCCGGCCTCATGCATGGCCCGCACATAGCCGGTGGTGTCCAAGTCGCCTTGGCCGAGCAGCAGCAGGTCGAGGCTGCCGTCGTCGTAGACGCGCGTGTCGGTGACGTGGGTATGCCCGGTGATCGGCACCAGCGCCGGAACCGCCTCCTCGACCGTCTCGCCGGCGAGAAAGAAGTGCACCATGTCGAAGTGCAGTTTGACGCGCTCGTGGCCGATCTGCTCGATCAGCCACAGCGCGCGGGTGGTGCGGTCGACGGCGGCTCCGGAGTGGGCCTCGATTGCGAGGTGAAAGCCCTCTCGCTCGGCGAGCTCCCCATACTCCCGGCCCGCCTCGGCCAGCGAGTCGCGGATCTTGAGCCATTCGAAGTCCCGCCCGCCGATCCCGAATGCCAATACCGGCTCGCGGTCCGGCACGAAGTCTCGCACCAGGCCATTGAGCTCGCGGGCAAATTCGAAGTTCGCGGCATGCTTGGCGGCCTCTGTTTCATGCACGTGAAGAGCCGTGGCGAACGAGGCCGGCACGCCCATGTCGTGATCGGCGAGCAATCCACGAATGGCCGCGCGTCGGCTCGGAGTCATCGCCTCCGGCAACGAACCGACGTGGCGCGGCCCAGTGCAAATCTCGACGCCGTCGTAGCCGATGTTCGCCAGGATCGGAATGGCGTCTTCGAGCGTGTGCTTCGGCATGGCGTAGGTTCCGTAGGCGATCTTCATGCGCTGAGGCTCCGTGTGCTTGGGCAGGTGGCCCGGTGGCTGCCGTCGCCCCCGAGACGAAGGCAAAGAGGTTGGCTGGATGTCTTCCGAATTGACGCCGGCAAGCCTCGCATCATGACGCGGTGTGGTTGTTCAGCGGTCGACGCGCCGCGTCCACGAACTCCCGCCAGCCGCTGGCTTCCCACTCGCGCCGGCGTTCATTGATGCCCTCGATGAGGGTCTCGCGCGTGAATTCGTCGGCGACCAGACGCGTGGTCTCCACGTAGCGGACCAGTCGGTCGAGCTCGCGGCCGATCGATGAGCGAGCGAGATCTGTCGCGGCCTCGACGTCAGTCGGTGAGTCCGGCGCCCGGCGTAGCTTCGCCGCGCGCTTCCGATACATTTCGATCCATGGAAGCGGCACTTCGCCCTCATTCACGATGAGCTCGGCGAAACGATGTCGCTCTTCGATCTGGCTTGCCGCCCGCCGAATCATCCACAAAGCCCAGAGAATCACGCCCGTGCATACGAGGGCAATGAGCAACGTCAGTGGGACGATCAACTGAAGCATGACTACCGGCTATTCGAACCGCCGACCCGATTCGCCTCGCCAAACCCGTGCGGCGGGCAGTCGGGCAGGCGGACTCAAGCGGTTACGCCGCGAAGATCGAGCTCCTCGGCAAAGTGACAGGCGGATTCATGCCCTTCGCCAACCACGCGCAATTCCGGGGTTTCCTCGCGGCACCGGTCCTGGGCGTAGCGGCAGCGCGGGTGGAAGTAGCATCCGCTCGGCGGGTCCGCCGGGTCGGCCACCTCGCCCTCAAGCGTAATCTCTTCCAGCTTCCGCTTGGGGTCGGGTAGAGGCACCGCGGACATGAGGGCCTCGGTGTAGGGATGCTTCGGGTTGCTGAAGAGCTCTTCCGTAGAAGCGTGCTCGACGACCTTCCCGACGTACATCACGGCGACCTCATCGGAGATGTGCTCGACGACGCTCAGGTCATGCGCGATGAACAGATAGGCAATGCCGAACTCTTCCTGCAACTCTTCCAACAGGTTGATGATCTGCGCCTGGACCGAGACGTCCAGCGCCGAGACGGCTTCGTCGCAGATGATGACCTTCGGGTTCAAGGCCAGGGCGCGCGCGATGCCGATGCGCTGACGCTGCCCGCCACTGAACGCGTGTGGATATCGCTTGAGGTAGCGGATGTCGAGGCCTACGACCTCGAGTAGCTCGCTGACCCGAGTCTCGAGCTCACGGCCTCGCGCCACGTTGTGAATCCGCAGCGGCTCGCCCACGATGTCCAGCACGGTCTTTCGAGGGTCGAGGCTGGAATACGGGTCTTGGAAGACCATTTGCAGGTTGCGACGGTACTCGCGCAACTCGCGCGAGCCCAACTCCGTCAGCTCGGTGTCTTGGTTGTCGACATGCATGCGAACGCTGCCGTCGGTTGGCTCGATGGCGCGGACCACGCAACGGCCGAGCGTGGTCTTGCCGCAGCCCGATTCGCCGACGAGCCCGAGCGTTTTCCCCTCGGCGATCGAAAGGCTGACGTCGTCAACGGCCCGGACGTAGCCAACGACCCGCCGCAGCAGTCCCTTCTCGATAGGGAAGTACTTCTTGAGCCCCTCGATCTCGAGAATGGTGTTGGCGGCCTGCCCGTTGGATGTCTCAGTCGACATGGGCTGGGTTGAGTCGCTCTGCATCTCTTGCTCGCTACTCATAGAGCACACACCGTACGTGGTGGCCCGGCGACGTCTCGATCATTGCTGGCACGTCGGCGTCGCAGCGGCCGGGGATGAATTTGGGGCAGCGAGAGGCAAAGCCGCATTCCGCCGGCGGATTCAGCGGCACCGGCACCGTGCCGGCGATCGAGCTCAGCCGCTCGCCCCGCGTCAAGCCGATGCGTGGGATCGACTCCATGAGGGCCTGCGTGTATGGGTGCTGCGGTTCGCCGAAGATGGTTTCGACCGAGCCCTGCTCGACGACGCGCCCGAGGTACATCACGATCATCTGGTCGGCCATGTTCGCGATCACGCCAAGGTTGTGCGTGATGAACATGATCGACATGCCCATTTCCTTCTGCAGGTCCTGCATCAGGCGGAGAATCTGGGCCTGGATCGTCACGTCCAGCGCGGTCGTGGGCTCGTCGGCAATCAGCAGCTTGGGTCGCAGCACCAGCGCCATGGCGATCATGGCTCGCTGTCGCATTCCGCCGGAAAGCTCGTGCGGCAGCGCGTCGACCCGCCGTTCGGCTTCCGGAATGCCCACCTGGCTCAGGACCTCGATGGCACGCTCGCGGGCAGCCTGCTTCGAAACGTTCTCGTGCACCAGGATGGCTTCCATGATCTGGTTGCCAACGCTGTGGACGGGCGAGAAGGCCGTCATCGGCTCCTGGAAGATCATGGCGATGTCGCGCCCGCGAACGTCACGAATCTCCCGGCCGGATGGATGGAGCGACGCGAGATCAACGGTTTCGCCGTTGCGCCGCAACCAGATGTTGCCTTCGGTTTCGCCGGGCTTGGGCACGATCCGGAGAATCGATTGACCCGTCACGCTCTTACCACAGCCGGACTCGCCGACGATTCCGAGCGTTTCGTTGCGCCGAACGGCGAACGAGACGCCGTCAACGGCCTTCAGCGTTCCTTCATCCAGCTCGAAGTACGTTCGGACGTCGTTCAACTCGAGGATGACGTCTTCGTCCGTGAGCGCCTCTGATTCGGGCGCGGCGACGGGTGCTTGTTCTTCTGTCATGGCTCGCCTATCGGTACGGGTCTGCGGCGTCCCGCAGGCCGTCGCCCAGGAAGTTGAAGAGGAACACCGCGATGATTACGAAGAGCCCCGGAATCATCAGCCAGGGGAAGACCGCGATCACGCTTACGTTTTGCGCGTCCTGCATGAGCGTGCCCCAACTCACGGCGGGAGCGCGGATGCCCAGGCGCAGGAAGCTCAGTGTCGTTTCAGCCAGGATCATGCTCGGCACTTGCAGCGTGAGGTGCACGATCAAGTAGCTCATGAAGCCGGGCACCAAGTGGTCGAATAGCACGCGCATGTTGCCGGCGCCGGCTACCCGGGCTGCCATTACATAGTCGTTCTCGCGCAGCTCGAGGATCTTGCCGCGCACGACGCGGGCCAAGCCGGCCCAACCGACCACCGAGAGCACGATGGTGATGGCGAAGTAGGTCTGCAGCGGCGACCAAGTGATGGGCACCGCGGCGCTCAGTGACATCCAGAGCGGAATTGTGGGGACCGAAATTACAAACTCGATGAACCGCTGGATCAGCAGGTCAACCGTGCCGCCGAAATAGCCCGAGATTCCACCGATGATGACTCCCAGCACAAAGCTGAGGATCACGCCCACCAGTCCGATTGAAAGGCTGATGCGGGCCGCGGAAAGGGTGCGCGAGAAGACATCGCGTCCCAGCTCATCGGTGCCGAAGAGGTGGATGGTCGTCTCCTCGACGCCGAAGAAATGCCGGTCCCATTCAAACAGGCCCCAGAACTTGTAGGGCGCGCCTTGGGTGAAAAGGCCGATGGGGTGGACGAGCTCGGGGTCCTCTACAAACGTCCGTTTGAACGACTGCGGATCGACAAGGGCCTGGGTGCCGTACACGAACGGCATTTGCCAAGTCCCGCTGGCGTCGATCACATGAATTCGAGTCGGCGGCGAGGACAGCTTGTCGTGCCGATCTGTGAAGTCGTAGGGGATCCAGAAGTCGTAGGTGATGGCAAAGAAGTAGCCAAGGAGCAGCAGGACGCCGCTGGCGTAGCCCAGGCGGTGGCGGCGGAACTTCCGCCACATGAGCTGCCACTGCGAGGCGACGTAATACTGCTCTTCCTCGGTGAACTCACGGACTGAGACGCCGGATCCGGTGGTGGGTTCGAGTGAAGTTGTAGCCATAAGCTAGGCCGCCACGGCACGCTCTTGGCGAATCCGCGGATCCACCAGCGCCAATAGGATGTCGGAAAGGAATGTTCCAAAGATCACGAGGGCCCCTTCAACCATGACGATGCTGCCGGCCAGGAACATGTCCTGGGCCCGCAGCGCCGTCAGCAGCACGGGCCCGGTCATTGGCAAACTCAGGACGATGGCGACGATGGCATTGCCGCCGAAGATGCCCGGCAGGATGTAAGCAGTGCTGCTCACGATGGGGTTGAGCGCCAGACGCACCGGGTACTTGAAGAGCAGCTTGCGCTCGGACACGCCGCGCGCGCGGGCGGTGATCACGTACTGCTTGCCAAGCTCGTCGAGCAGCACGCCCCGCATCACCCGCATGGTGCTGGCAGTGCCGGCAGTGCCGAGCACTACCACAGGCACGATGAGGTGCTGGAGCATGTCGATGACTTTCTCGACCGACCAATCAGCCAGCGCATACTCGGGCGAAAACAGGCCGCCAGCCGTGATGTCGAAATACTTGAACAGCAGGTACATCAAGAGCAATGCCAGCATGAAGTTTGGAACCGCTAAGCCGATGAAGCCCACGGCGGTGAAGAAGTAGTCGCCGGGCCGATACTGATGCGTGGCCGAGTAGATGCCGATCGGGATGGCCACCGCAAAGGTGAAGATCAGCGCCAGCGTGGACAGGATGACCGTGAAGGGCAGGACCTCGGCCAGAATCTTCGTCACCGGCTGCTCGGCGGCGCGCCAGCTGCCGAATGAGCGGCCCAGGTCGCCGACCACAAAGCGGCCGGCCCAGTAGAAATACTGCTCGATGGGTGTGCGGTCGAGGCCGTAGTAGAGCTTGAGAGACTCGATTTCCTCGCGCTCGAGGAACGTGCCGGCCTGCTCCTGGCCGGCGATGTAGTTAGTGAGGAAGTCGCCCGGCGGAAGCTGGATGACGATAAAGACCACGACGCTCAACAGCCACCATCCGACGACCATGAATAGGAACCGTCGGACCAGATATGCCCTCATGCGTTGCGTCCCTCTCTGACGCCCAACCTCAACTCGCCAGTATCGTCCTCGGTCCGGTCAGGTCGCGGTGCCCGCTACCGTAGCGCACATTCCACGACCGTTGCCACCGGGAGCCGCCGACCGGATGGCCGGCGGCTCCCGGCGACCTTAGGTCGCGACTATGCGTCCGGGATGAACCACTGGAACGCGCGATAGGGCTTCGTGAAGTTGGCCCCAGCGCCGAACCACAGGTTCTCCTCGTCGTCCGGGAAGTTCTTCACCCGGTTGTTGATGATCACCGGCTGCGGGGCAAGCCCCACGGTGCCGATCACCGTCAACTGCTCCGCCTGCCACCCGAAGTACTGCCGACCGAGGTCGTCGTACTCCGCAGTGCCGGGCGCAGCCAGCTGCCAGGCGAACTTCAGGTCGGCGTTGGCCTTGATCTCCGCCGGCGGCTCCGCGCCCTCGGCGCCGTCGGTGGCGAACCATCGCGTCCAACCGCCGGCCCAGACGGCTCGCTTGCCCTTGTAGCCCCAGACCCACGGGACCCAGCGGGTGAAGTACCCGGCGGCTTCCGTGTGCTCGGTCCCGATCATGATCTCGGTGAGCTGGTCCAAGCGCTCCTCGTACAGCGGGCGCTCCATCTGGTTCCACTGGGTGTCGAGACCGACGTCACGCCAGTTCTCGGCCACCAGCTCGGCGATCGCGTCCTTCGGGCCTTCCTGGTCACCGATCTCGAAGATCAGCGTCAGGCGCTCACCGTCCGGTCGCAGTCGCCAGCCTTCGCCGTCGCGCTGGTCGAGGCCGATGCCATCGAGCAGCTCGTTGGCCTTGGCCGGGTCGAACTCGGTGTGGATCGTGCCCCAGTGGTCCTCGTAGAACGTGTAGCTCGGGAGGATGGTCCCCTGGAACGGCGTTGCCAGACCGAAGAACACCGCGTCGTTGATGGCGTCACGGTCGATGGCCACTGACAGCGCGATGCGGAAGTCGAGCTCCTGGAAGATCTCGGCAACCGCCGCGTCCTTGTACGTCCAGTTGGGCTGGAGCGCCAAGGCCGAGCTTCGGAGCGCCTTGCTGATCAGCGTCCGATAGTTGCCCGAGCCCTCGTTGTCGCGGTACAGCGGCATGTTGTTGAAGTCGAGCTCGAACTGCCCGAAGTCCAACGATCCCGCCGTAATGCGGATCTGGTAGACCTCTTTGTCCGACAGCAACTCGTAGTTCAGACCGTCCACGTAGGGAAGCTGGTTCCCCTCGGTGTCGACGATGTGGTAGTACGGGTTGCGGTCGAGCGACGCGCGGTCCGCCGAGTGGGCCGTCAGCGTCCACGGCGCCAGCACCGGGCGGTTCACCGCATGCTCGGTAAACCAGGTCTGGTGCGCGCCCCAGCGCATCTTGGCCTTGAAGAGCTGCGTCCAGTCGTCGAACCCCTCGTCGGTCGCCATCTTCGGGGCGTCCGCGTTGAAGTCCGCGTGGTACTGCTCCATGTAGTGCGAGGACAGGTAGAACCCGCGCTCGCTACCACCACGGCCCAGCCGGTCCAGCAGGATCGGCACGGGGTCCGGATAGGAGATCTCCACCGTCAGCTCGTCGGGCGTCTCGACCTTCGGCGGCTTGCCGTTGATCTTCGGGCCCGGGCCGGACGGCGAAAGCTCTTCATTCACCATGTAGTTGTCGAAGTGCCACTGGAAGTTGGCGGACGTGAACGGCGCCCCGTCCGACCACTTGTGGCCCTTGCGCAACTCGTAGACAACGGTGGTGCCGTCGGAGCTCACGTGGTGGCTCTTGACGGCGTCGTTGACCAGCGCGGTGCCCTCCATGTTGTAGGCCACGGCGTCGGTGCGGTTGGCGTTGCCAATGTCCACCGAAATCGCCACGCTGGCCCAGTTGGTGCGGCCACCGTAGTTGCCGATCGCTTCCCACGGCTGCCAGATCAGCGGCTCGTCGGGCAGGCGCTCTTCAACCGGCGGAAGCTCGCCTGCGGCAACCATGTCGGCCAGCGCCGGCGCTTCCTTGTAGTCCTTGCCGAGTTCATACGTCATGCCCGTGTTTCGGTCGTGCTCGGGCATCGCCATGACTTCGGCCGGGGCCTCCGTCGGAGCGGCCGTCGGCGCCTCGGTCATGGCGGCAGTCGGGGCGGCTGTGGGCGCGGCAGTCGGAGCCGGCGTTGCCGGCGCCGCGGTCGCCTCGGCTACCTCTTCGGCCTCACCACAAGCGGCCAGGACGCCAACTGCGGCGGCTCCGGCCGTGACGGCGAGCATTCGCCGTCTACTTAGCAACAGGTCCTTCGTCATCCTCTCCCCCTTCTGGTCTCTACGGTCCCTTGGCGACACTCCGGCCGCCGATTCGGCGCTCAGCGTGGCGCCAACGAACAACTGACGCACGCATGTCCTCTGCTCCCACGCGCGCCGAATCTAGAGATACGCGAACTTGCCACAGTCTGAATGGATGGCGTCGCGAACATCACGCCGAATATTGCCATATGCATCCGGCGCTGTCTGCCCCCCACTCGCGCGCCCGTGGCCACGAGCGCGCTACCGTCGAACTCCACCTGCTGGAAAAGCCTCCCTAGCGCTCGCAGCAGATGCTGCTTACGCAGCGGCCCAACCGGCCCGTTGGCGGTTCGGGTGCCGACGATACCCCTAAGCGAATTCGCATGTCAACGGCGCGGGACGGGGCGGCGGCTTTCCGCGCGCCCCAGGCCTCGCGGCAGTATTTCCCGCTCCGCCGATCACTCGCGCTGCCGGGAATTGGCGAGTAGCATGCCGCGGTACCGCCTGCCCCCGCACGGTGGCTTGCCGCATGTCTGAGCCAGCCTTCGTCAGCATTCCCGACCACCCGTTTCCCGTCGGCACGGAGCACTACCGCGGGCCGATTCCCAAGCTCGACGTGTGGGACGGCGACTATGCGCGCATCCGGGCCGCCGGGATGCGCATCGTGCGCAGCCACTCCTACTGGAACCACATGGAGCCCCGCCCCGGCCAGTACGAGCTGGACGACTTCGACATGATGTTCGACCTGGGCGAGAAGCACGGCCTATACGTGTGGCTCGACATAATGCTCGGCACCCACGGCGCGTGCCCCGAGTGGCTGACTCGCGAACACCCCGACATGCGGGTAGTGAACTATCTGGGGCAGGCGGTGTCGTCGCACGCGAGCGGGGCCTATCCCCAGGGCGGCGTGATCCACTGCTACGACCATCCGGCCTGGCGCGAATATGGCGGCGGCCTGCTGCGGCACGTCATCAATAGATATAAGGACAGGCCGAGTCTGCTGATCTGGGGGCTCTGGGACGGCGTCAACTACTCCGCCGCCTGGAGCCCGCAGGGCGGTGGCTACCCGTGCTACTGCGACTACACCCTCGCGAAATACAAGGCGTGGTTGCGCGATCGGTACACCCTCGACGAGCTGAACGAACGCTTTCTCCGCCGCTACCGGCGCTGGGAAGACGTGGATCCGCCGCGCTCGCACAACAACGTCGTCGAGATGCTGGTCTATCGCCGGTTCCACTACGAAAACCTGGCCGACCACTTGAAGTGGATGGTGGACACGGCGAACGCCATCGACCCCCACCACGAGAAGCGGGCCCACGGCGCGTGGTTCCCGCGGCCCTGGGATGAGATTTGCGCGCCTTACGCCGACAGCTGGGGCATGTCCATGCCGTCCAACAACCTGTTGACGTCGGACGACCCCTACAAAATTGCCGAGCGGGCCTTCTCCTTCGATTGGTCGCGCAGCGTCGGCAAGAACGGTCGCTGGTGGAACGAGGAGATCTACGCGGGCATGTCACCGGGCGGCGTGACCTGGAGCAAGCAGTCGGACCCGCAAGAGACGACGACGCTTCTCTGGATGACCCTGGCCCACGGCGCCGCCGGGGCGATGTTCTGGCAATTCCGCCCCGAGTATTTGAGCTTCGAGTCGCCGGGGTATTGCCTGACCGCGCTCGACGGGCGTGACACGCCACGGCTCACATCCGCCGAGGAAGCGGTGTCGCAAATCCAGGGTTTGCGCGAGCACCTGCCGCTGGATTGTCCGCCCGCCGACGTGGCCGTGATCTATCACCCGGAATCCCAGGAGCTGTTTAACTACAACGAGGAGGGCGACCGATTCGTGGCCGACGTGCGCGGCGTCTACCGCACGTTGTGGGCCAATGGCATCCCCGCCGACGTGCTCTCGCCCAACATGGACTGGTCCGGCTACAAGCTCGTGATCATGCCCAACGCGGCGCTCATGACCGAGGCGCTGCAACGCCGGATCGAAGCGACCCTCGAGCATTCGCCGGAGACGCGAATCGTCGCCGAGGGCAGTTTTGGCATGTACTCTGCCGACGGCCAATCGAGCTACGGCCCCCCGGAGGGGTTCGCCGAGCGGTTCGGCGTGCGCGTGGCCGACTTTTCTGGAGTCTCCGAATTCGATATCCGCGAGGGCCGCAACCAACTGACGACGGCCTATGGCGACCTTTCGATCACCTCCGAGTGCGGCTACGCCGTGCTCGAGCCGCTGGGCACGACGAAAGCCGTGGCCACGCTGGAAGGCGAAACGGTCGCGGTGCAGACGGCGGACGCCCGCTTTACCTGGTTCGGTCTCACGACCTCGGCCGGCTTCGGCGACGTGGGAGTGCCGGAGGTGGTGCTGGGGCTGGCGCGCGACGCCGGCGTATCGGCGCCCATCGACGTCACGGGCGACCCGGTCGTGCCGGTGGCGCGGCGCTCGCGCCTTGGGGGACGTCTCCTATTCGTCTTCAACGTCGAGCGCACCGCGGCGCGATCTCGTCTGCGTCCGCGCGAAGCCGTCGTGTCGGCGCGCGATTTGCTCACGCACACGGACCTGCCGGTGACCGACGGCGCCTTCGATCTGGAAATCGAGCCCTGGGGCCGCGCGGTCGTTCACCTGCCGGATCACGCATGACTCGCACGCGGCAATCGCTGGGTATGACCGGCCGGGCCGCCGGCTAGCGCGTCACACCCATGGCTGCACCTCGACGACGCCCCGTCTGGTCACGGCTCCGCGAAGGCAGCGGCGGCACGGTCACGTGCCTCGCCGCCGCGCCGATCGGCTCGGGGTCGTCGGCCGTGCTGGCGGGGACGTTGAGCGGGCTCTTTCTATCGCCGGACGGTGGGCAAAGCTGGGTGCGCGCGGCCGGCGGCATCGGCGCGCCCTACGTGCAGTCGGCGGCGGTGTCCCCGGCGTTTGCCACCGACCACACGCTGCTGGCTGGCACCGTCGACGCTTCGGCATTCGTCTCCATCGACGGCGGGGCCACGTGGCGCGACACATTCTTCTGGGGCGCCAAAGCCAGTGTCACGTCCGCCGCCTTTTCGCCGCAATACGCCCAGGATCGACTTGCGCTGGTGGGAACCGAAAGCGACGGAGTTTACGTGTCGGCCAACCTCGGTCGGACATGGAACGCGCAAAATGACGGCCTGGACGACCAGCAGGTCCTCGCCGTGGCCGTGTCGCCGGGCCCCCCGCACCAGGAGCGCGTGCTTGCCGGAACCGCCAGCGGCCTGTACATGCGTTCCCGAGGCGCGAGCGCCTGGCAGTTGGCCGACGACTGCGCCAAGGGCCACCCCATTCAGGCGCTGGAGTTCGTGGCGCATCCGGATGCGTACACGGCCTATGCCGCCACCGAAGGCGCCGGTCTCTATCGCACGACAACCAATGGGCTCACCTGGCAGCAGGTACCCGAGGTCGGCGCCTCGACGACCGTGAACGCTCTGGTGATCTCTCCCAACTACGGCCAAGACGGCATGGTCGTCATCGCATCCGCCGAGCGCGGCTTGCTGCGGACGAGTGACCGCGGGGAGACCTGGGAGCAAGTCGGCAACATCGACGGGCGCCTGGTCTTGACCCTGGCCGCCGTGGAATCCGGCGGCGGATGGGCGCTATTGGCCGGCCTCTATGAGGGCGGTGTCTGGCGTTCCGACGATCATGGTGAGACGTGGCGGCGCAGCGACGACGGCCTCGCCAGTCGTCCGCTGCTTGCGCTGGCCGCCTCCCCGGCCTTCGCGGACGACGGCACCCTGATCGCCGGCACCGCCGACGAAGGGCTGCTGTGTTCGCACGACGCCGGTCGCACCTGGTCCCCGCCGGCTGCGTCGCCCGACGAGCCGACGATCTCCACGCTGGCCATGTCGCCCGACTTCGGCAACGACAAGCGTGTGCTCGCCATTGCTGGAGCAGACGTTCAGCAAAGCACCGACGGCGGTCGGCACTGGGACGCATTGACCGGCCTGCCTGAAGCCCTTTCCCCCGCGAGCCTCACGATCGGGGCCGGGGGACGCCTGGCGGTCGGCGGCGCGGGCGGTGAGTTGCACCTTTCGGACGATGGCGGATCAACATGGCGCCAGGTTGCGGAGCGATTCGGCAACGGGCGCGTGGTGGCGATTGCCTTTTCGCCGCGGGTGGCCAACGACGGGACGATCTTCGTCACCTCCATTGCGGAGGGACGCATTCGCCTCTATCACACGCGCGACGCCGGGGTGACCTGGGTGCGGGTATTCGAGAGGGGCGCGCGCGGGCAATTGGCTCCGATCGCCATGCCATCCAACTACCGCGATGCGCGCGCGTTCGTGGGCGTGGTTGCCGGGCGCGATGTCTTCACGCCCAACGGCCCGCGCATGGCGTCATGGGTCGAAGGCCGGGTGAGCGTCGATCGGCTAGCGGCGGTTACGAGCCTGGTGGTGTCGCCGAACTTCGGGCGCACGGGCCGATTCTATGCCGGCACGGGCCTGGGGCTGTTCTACTCGCGCGACAAAGGGCACACCTGGAGTTCAACCGGCGGCCGCGACGCTCCCGCAAACGTGACCTGCGTCACTGCGGCCACGGAAGCCTCCGGCGCCGAGGCGGTGTTCGCCGGAACGCTGGACGGCGATGTCTGGCGCCGAGGTCCGCGCGAAGCGACCGACTAACGCGGTCGCCGGCCCCTAGCCGGGCGTGTCGTAGGAGAAGTCCCAGTCACCCAGCGTCGTCAGCGTGTGCTGCGGCGCTGAAAGGTCCGGTTTTCCTGCCGCATGCCAGGCCTCGACATCTTCGCGGTGCCCCAGTGAGCGCAGGCCCTTAAAGGAATCGTGTGCCGTGGTGCAGTCCCAGAAGAACAGCCGCTCGACGCCCGTGCGATAGATGCGCGCCGCGGCGTGCTGGTATTCCTCCGGCGTCATGGACCGCGGCAGCACGCTCGCGGCCAACTCGACCGGCGTGTCACGCACCAGGTCCAAGAAGAATTCGAGCTGCCGCTCGGGTTCGTCCCAGGCGGGCACCCGGCTGTTGAGCTCCGGCGCCGAGGTGTAGGGAATGATCGTGTCGATCAGGCCCTCGGACACCCAGGCTTGCAGATCCAGGGCGCGGTGCAGGTTCTCGGCCTCGTCCTTCATCACGATCGCGGAGACGCTGATCGGCTTGTCACGACCGGTGGCCGCGGCCACCTCCGCCAGCCCGGCTCGCAGCTCGCGCATGAAGTCGGTCATCACGCGCGCTCTGAATCGCAGCCAGTCCGGGTCGTGCTCGTCAAGCTCGCGCGGGTCATGGCCCGAGGCGGCCTTGAAGGCCTCGACGATATGCGGCTCGTATTCCGTGAACGGCGGCCGGCGGTTGTAGAGCAGGCACACGCCGTCAACCGGCTTCTCGGCCATCTCCCTCAATAGAGAGATAGCAAATGCGCGGAAGCCCGGATAGGCGTAGGAGAGCCGCGGCGTGATCCGACCCTCGCGATCCACGCTGCGCCACTCGGGATGCGCCTCGAACACTCCGTCGCCCGAATTGAAGTGATCGTTGGGCGGCGGATAGTGGAAGCCCGTCACGCGCCACGAGGCGTGAATCTCCAGGCCCATGTCGTGGGCGTGCTCGATGGCGACGTCGTAGGGGTCGACGCCCTGGTCCCGGAAGATCCTCCAGGCCTCTGACTGCTTCCGGTAGCCAACGTGTGAGAAGTCCTCGTGAGCGTCCAGCGTGTGATCGCGGGCGATCTTGGTGAAGTAGTTCAGCAGGTCGCCGCCGCCGGTTTCGAGATAGATCCGCTCGAAGTCGGTGTTGCGGTACGGCTCGAGGTGCCCCTGAACGTCCTCCGGCGTGTGCGCTCGGATATGGCCCATCCAGCCGTGGTTGTCGTCGTGGGCGTAGAGGCGCTTGGTGTCCGTGCGCGCGCGGTCGGCCTTCAGCGCCGCCACCTCGCTGTCGGTGAGGGGCACGAGCTTGACGTAGGCCGGCCGGGCCGGCTCGCAGTCGCAGATGCCGTCCGGCTGGTTGACGTCCGCCGACACGGCGATCTGCTTGAACTGCATGTCCTGACCGGTGAGGTCGGCGATCTTGAAGAACGTCTCCGCCAGCAGCACGCCGCCGCCGGGCTGCGGGTTGATGCGCGGCGGGAGATGCATATTGGTGAAGCCGCGTTCGCCGCTGAGCTTCGCCAGCAGGTTGCCGCTCCACTCGTAGAGCTCGTGGTCGTGCACCATCTGGCCGATCGAGATCGCGTGCCAGCCGCTCACGCCGAGCGGCAAGGTGACCTCCGGCGCCGCCGTGTTGTCGCCGGCGTAGAGCAGCGTGCCGCTCAGGTCGGCCGTGGAATAGGCAAACGCGCGCCAGCGGCCCGTCTTGGACTCGCTCGACAGCGCGTCCGCCGGCTGGCAGCGGTCGAGATTCGTCAGATAGATCGGCGGCTGGGACAGACCGAGATCGCCGATGTGTGCGGTGCCTGCTGTGGACATTCGGAACCACCTTTGCGGCAAGCGGGCGGGACATTCGGCCGCGGTGGGCGGCCGCCACGGTGCCGCAGTATGCTCCGGTCGGCACGACCTCGCCAAAACGAACGCGGTGATCTTCCCCAATCCGGTCAAAGAGAAGCTCGCGCGGGGCGAGGTGTCGATCGGCTCCTGGCTCAACCTGGCCTCGCCGCTGGCGGCGGAGGTGCTGGCCGAGGCCGGCTATGAATGGCTCGCCATCGACGCCGAGCACACACCGTGGGACCTCGGCGAAATCACGCACGCCGTGCGGGCGATCGAGGCCCGGGGCGCGGTGCCGATGGCTCGCGCCTGGTCGCACGAACCCGAGGGAATCGGACGCATCCTGGACACCGGCGTGATGGGCCTGATCGTGCCGCACGTGAGCACGGTGGAACAGGCGGAGGCCATTGCCGATGCGGTGCGCTTCGCGCCGCGCGGCCATCGGTCGGGCGGCAACTCGCGCGCGGCGATCTCCGCCGACTACGTGTCAGGCATCAACGACAACCTGCTCGTGTGCCCGCAGATCGAGGACCGCGAAGGCGTCGACAACATCGCCGAGATCATGGCGGTGGACGGCATGGACGTCGCGTTCATCGGTCCGAATGATCTCGTCGTCGCGATGGGCTACACGCGCGCCGACGTCTATCGCGTGCCGGAGCACTTGGAAGCCATGGCCCGAATCCTCGCCGGCGCGCAGACCAACGGCAAGCCCGCGGGAACGCCGGCCCCGACGGTCGCGCACGCGCGGCAATTCATCGCGCAAGGGTTCACCTTCATCGATCTCTCCAGCGACCTGCGCATGCTGGCCCAGGTCGCGTCGCAGGAACTGCAGGCGGCCCGCGCCTGAGCTGAAAGGACGACCCATGGCTCCCGCATCGACCGCCGCCGAACGTTGGGCCGACGCTCACGTGAGCGACCCGGACTTCGTGGTCTACATCCCGCAGGACGGCGACACGCCGGCGCATCGCGAGGCGTCGGAGAACGGGCCGTGGGACGCGGGCAACGTGCACTTCGTGGTCACCGCCACGACGACCGGCGCGTTGCTGGGAACCTGGACCCAGGCAGACGCCGACAGCTTTCACGGACCCAACGCCCGCGTGGCCGTGGCGCGCAGCGAAGACCGGGGCCGCACCTGGAGCCGGCCGACGGTGCTCGACGCGCCGCCCGCAGGCACGGAGCAAACCGCGGTGTGGTCGGTTCCGGTCGTCGTGCCGCACTCAGGCCGCGTGTGGATCTTCTATCACCGCAACACCGGTCCGGTGGACTTCGATCGCGGCATGACCGGCGTGCTGGCCTGGCGCGTCTCGGACGACGATGGCCACACCTGGGGACCGCGGCACGATACCGCTATCGGCCGCGGCGCCATCGACGATCCAAACCCTGACATGCTCAGCAGTTGGGTCACCTCAGGCTGGCAGGCGCCCATCGTCACCCGGCGCGGCAGCGTGATGTGCCCGATCACGCGTTGGGCGGGCAACGCCTTCCAAGGGCAGTTCGAGACCGTCACGCCCGAGATCGGCTTCAACCAGCGACACCACGAGGCGTGGTTCCTGCGCTTCGACAACGTGATGACGGTGGACGATCCGGCCGACCTGGTGGTGACCACCTGGCCGGACGCCGACCACGGCATCCGCGTGCCCCAGCCGCGGGATCCGCGCATGAGCACGGCGATGGAACCGAGCATTCAGCCCCTCGGCGACGGGCGCATCGTCTGCGTGCTGCGGACCATGACCGGGTACATCTGGTACTCGGTGTCGAGCGACGACGGACAGTCCTGGTCCGAGGCCGAGATGCTGCGTTTCCAGCCCGGCGGCCCGCCCGTTCCCCACCCGTCGGCGCCGTGTCCGCTCTACAAACTGCGGGACGGGCGCTATCTGCTGTTCTTCCACAACAACGACGGCACCGGCAACGGCGGCACCGGACCGGGCAGCGGCGAGTCTCGCCGACCGATATTCGTCAGCGTCGGGCGCGAGATCGACAATCCCGGCGGCCAGCCGCTGGTTTTCGGGCGTCCGCACCTCATCGTCGACAACGCCTGGGCGACCTCGGTGACTCGTGGGCGTCCGGGTGGCCTCGCCGCCTACGGTAGCCTGACCGACTTCGCCGACGAAGTCATCCTCTGGTACTGCGACCGCATGCAGTATTTGCTCGGCCGGCGGTTGACCGACGTGATGCTCGACGACACCTGGCTCCCGCGGTGAGCCCAGCGTGAGCAACTGCGACTGGCGGCCACGGTTTTCGGACGGTCTCTACCGGCACTTTCAGACGCGTCACGTCGATGGGCCGTCGAACGACGAGATCGACGCCGCGTTCCGGCACATGGACGGTGTGCCGGACGTCGAGGGCGTGGAGTGCTTCAGCCGCACGACCGTCACGCTGGAGAACGCCGCGCACGTCAAACGGCGGCTGGACGAGCGCGGGCTGGTCTGCGCCATGGTGTCGCACGGCGAGACCGTCGCGCGCGGGTTCCCCAAGGCGCTCTGGACGTCGCCCGAAGCGGTCGACCGGCGAATCGCGATCGACATGGCGCTGTACTCGATCGAGGTGGCTCGCGCCCTCGATGCGAGGGGCATCTATCTGTTCACCGCCCTCGATGGGCCTGACTATCCATTCCAGCAAGACTTTCGGCGCGCGCGCCGATTCACCCTGGAGGCGCTGCGCGAGATCTGCGACGCGGCGGGCGACCTGCTCGTGGCGCTCGAATACCGCATTCACACGCCCAAGGGCTGGTCCAACATCGGCTCGATGGCGGCCACGCTGGACCTGGCCAACGAGGTCGGACGCCCGAACCTCGGCGCGCAGCTCGAGGTGGCCCACACGCTGCTCAGCCACGAAAACCTCGGCCAGGCCGCCTGGGACGCGGCGCGCCTGGGACGGCTGCATCACCTGCACCTCAACGACACCCAGCTGCCGACCGACATCGGCACGATCTTCGCCAGCCAGCACTTTTGGGAGTGCCTGGAGTTGCTCTACTGGCTGCGCGAGGCCGACTACGGCGGATTCCTGGGGATCGATTGCTTCTGGTGGCAGGTCGACTCGGCGTTGAACGCCGCGCAACAGGTCCACAACATCCACTTCATGCTGCGGGTGCTGGACGCCCTGGACGACTCGGCCTTTCGCGAGGCGATGGGCGACCAGGACATCCTGGCGACCCAGCGCATGCTGTGGGAGGCGCTGCGGCAGGCGAGGTAGGGGCGGCCTACCCGGATAACCCGAAGACCGCGGACGGGCGCCCACCAGGGGCGCCCCTACAGGGAATCCGGAAGCTGCCCGATTTTGGTCACCGCGAATTGGCGGCAATGTTAGCCCCGAGCGGGGGAAAGGCGCTGCCAACGGGGACGGTCCCACGCTGCGCGCAGCGTGGGCCACCGGATACCGAAGGCGGATCGGGTGTCCACCAGAGGCGCCCCTACACGGGATTGGGGTTTTGAGGGGCGGCCGGGATTTGGGATTGTAGGGGCAGCCCTAGTGGCTGCCCGAATCCACCTGGCTGTCCCCCGGATGCCGCACGTCGGGCAGCCGTTCGTTGAACTCCACCACGTTTCCCTCGGGGTCCTTGGCGTAGAGCACGCGGCGCCAGAGACGGGGCCAGTCCACCGGCCCGCCCCACACGTCCAGGCCCTCCGCGCGCAGCGCGTCGACAATTGGATCCAACTCATCAACCACGAACTGCACGTGATTCGGACCGCTGCCTGATGGCCCCCGGGCGGGTGTCGCATCGGGATGGTTGTGGTACTTGAGCAGCTCCAGGGCTTCGGGACGCTCCGCCGTGCCCAGGAAGACGGCTTCGAGCACGACGCCCGATAGCCCGGTCAATTCGTCGATGTGCGGACCCTCGAGGGTCGCGCGGCGCGTTTCCCGCAGGCCCGCCACGCGTATGTAGAAATCGCGCATGCGGTCCATGTCCCGGACCACCAGGCCAACGTGACCTACGGTAGGGGCGCTGGGGGACATTGCCGACCTCAAGAGAACGGGGCGGCATTCTTGCATGAAGCGCCGACCGCGATGCGAGACTTGAAGACGTTGGGGATCACGAGACGCATCGAGCCTCGGCCATGAGCTACGACCTCGCCGAGAACTACGACCTCACCGACCGACTGAGAGGCTGGACGGGGTTTCGGATCGGCGCCGTGGCCGGCCTGGTGATCGCCGTCGCCTGGATCCATCAAGTCGGCCTGGCGCCGGCCGTGCTCGCGGGCGACACCTTTGCCCTGGGCATCGGCCTTCACACGGTCATCTTTGGGTTGCTGCTGGCCGGCTGGATCTGGGGGCTGCTGTTCCGCCTGCGCGGCGGCTTTTCCTGGGCGGCCGGGCTGGCGGTGGCGCTTGGCCTGGTGACTGGACTCATTGCCTGGCTCGACACCTTCATTGGTTGGGGGCTCGATTGGCAGATCGGGGAGCGCGCCCTGCTCGTGCCCGCGGAGGCCCGTCCGAAGGGCTTTGGACTGGCCTTGCTCGCCGGCACGCTGTGGGCGGTCGCCAGCGCCGCATTCGTGTTTGTCTTCGCGATTGTCGCGGCGCTCATCGGTGCTACTACGCTGCGGCGCTTGGTCGAGCCGTGGGCCGGGCGCGTGTTCCCCCGGATCGTGGATGGGCTGCCTGACTTCTGGCACGCATTCCTCGCGGCTCGCGGAAACGACGAGGCCCCACAGCGAGCGAGCCCGGCGCTGAGAGCCCAGCGTCGTCTCCCCGAGCGCGCACAAGCGTGGCGGACGGTCTATGGGCGCGCGGTGCTGATCCTGGCGTACGGCGCGGCCGTGCTCACGCAATTGTGGATCGAGCCCGCCGAGCGTGCGGACGCGGCGTTCATGTTCGGCATGTTCGCGATGGCCGACGGCGCGTTGCTGTTGGTGCTCGCAGACCGGAGCCGCGCCTTCGCGCCCGCCCGGCGCCAACTACGCCTCGAAGCGGCGGTATCGATCGTGATTGGGCTCATCGCCGCCGTCATCTCGTTTGGCCTCGGCCGCCCAATGCCTTTCGAGCTGTTCTATGGACTGGTTGCCGTGTGGGCGATGCTGACGGCCACGGCGCAGTTTTCGGTGTCATTTACCATGCGCCACGGCGATTCCGCGCACCTCGTCATCCTCTATACGATCTTTATCGCCGTGACCCGGCTCGTCTACGGCGTCGAAGCCGCGGCCGCTCCCGAGGTCGTGCGCCTGGCCAACACCCAGAGCGTGATTCTCATGGCCGTCGTGGTGCTGACGGCCATGCTCTACGTGCTCCTCGCGAATGTCCTGCGGGAGTGGCCGCGATCGGAGTTCGAAGCGGCGGGGCGATCCGCGCGCACCTGAGGTCGTTGGCCTCGGCCGTAGCCCGGTGTCACACTGCGCGCCGGATGTCGCGTCAAGGTTTTCGGGGGCAGGCATGAGTCGCGGACAAGACGTGCTCGCGCGGATGAAGGGCCCGGTCGTTCCAATCAACTTGTGCTTCAACTTCGACGGCACTCCCGACTATCCGTCGATCGCGCGCTACGTGGACTGGCTCGCGGACGAGGGCACGCCGATCCTCATGCTCACGGCCGGCAGCAGCGAATTCGCCAGCCTGAGCGACGACGAGATCTGGCGGCTCACGGCAGTCGTGGCGGAAGCCAACCAGGGGCGCGCGGTGTTCATCGCTTCGTCCGGTCTATGGAAACCGTCGGTGACGCGCGAGTTCCTGGTCCACGCCGACCGCGTGGGCGCCGACGCCGTCAAGCTGCAGTTCAGCAGCTGGCTCACGCTGAGCCGCGAGGTCGTGGTGCGCTACTTCGACCTGGTGCAGGACGCCGCGGACGTGCCGCTGCTGCTGCTGTCGGGGCCGAACTTTCCGCTTGACGCGGCCGTCGAGCTGGCCGCGCGGCCCAACATGATCGGCATCAAAAACGACGGCCATCCGTTCTACGACTACTACGAGCTGATTCGCGGTACCGCCGACGAGGATTTTGGCGTCATCAGCGGCGGGCAAATGCGCAACTTCATGTTCGGGTACCCGCTGGGCTCGCCGGCCTACCTCTGTCCCATCGCGCCAATTCGGCCGCGCCTGGCCAACGAGTTCTACGACCACGTGGCGGCCGGCCGCACCGACGAAGCCTGGGAGTTCGTCTTCAAATACGAAGACCCGTGGCTCCAGTGGGCCTCGAGCCAAAACTGGCTGGCGTCGCTCAAGGCGGCGATCCACCTGCAAGGGCTCTATCCAAACAACCTGCTGGGACACGCCTACCCGCACCCGGCGCCCGACGTCGTCGACAAGGTTCGGGACAAGCTGATCGAGGTGTTCGGCAGCGCGACGGTGGAGTAGGGGCGAGGCTGCGTCGCGAGAACCGCGCCGTGCCTGCGACTGGCATCTCGAGCCATTTACTGCCATTCCGAACGAAGTGAGGAATCTAAGGACGCAGGGATATCTCCGCACCCCTTAGATTCCTCGCCCTCGGCTCGGAATGACGGATCCGGGCGGCCTACTCAGGCCGCCCGGCGGCCCGGGCTGCGTGCAGCCGAGGAGCCAGCCGAAACCGCTACGCGAACGCCAGGTTGCGCTTCTGACCGCGCAGAATCAGGCCGTTGACGCCGGAGTTGTGCCCGCCCGTCTGCACGTTGTGAGGATCGCGGTAGCCGGTGCGAACCAGGCGCCGCCACCCATTGGTGCGGTTCGGATCCGAGCCGTGGATCGTCAGGTAGCTCATGAAGACCACGTCGCCGGCGTTGGCCGGCACGGGCGTGGCGTCAGCCAGCCGGTATTCGTCCACCGGCAGGTGCGGGCGGGTGTCCTTGGAGTCAACGCGCCCGATGTGTTCCAGCGGGCCGAGCTTGTGGCTGCCGGGCAGAAACTTCAGGCAGCCGTTGGCCTCGGTGGCGTCGTCGATATGGAGCAGCGCGTCGATGTAGCCCGGCCCCTCGTGCGCATAGAACGGATAGTCCTGGTGCATCGGGAACGGCGTGCCCATCTCCGGTCCCTTGGCGTGCAGCATGGTGTGGTGGTACTCGACGCCGGTGCCCAGCAGGTCCGCCACCGCGCCGACGAGCTTGTCGTCGGTGACGGCGCGGAAGAACTCCTCGGAGTAGCCGGGGAGATTGCCAAGAATGTCTAATCTCGCACGTTGGTCTTCCTCGGCGGTCATATATGCTTGCCGCCATGGCCCTTTCCACCCCGGACCTTGCGTGGCCCACTCTTGCATGAGCCGCTCCAGCTCTTCCGACTGCCGGGCGACGGTTTCGGCGTCAAAGACCTCTTCCAACCTCAGATAGCCAAGCTCGTTGAAGGCGTCGACTTGATCCTGCGTCAGCGTTTCCATGCGCACACCTCTGGCTGCGACTCTGAAGTCTACCGTCCATTGACTTGCCGGCGTCCCCGATGACGGCTGAAGCGCCCGCCGCCACGGGGCGCGCGGTCGGGGTTCCACGATCCCGGTGGTGGCTGCTCCTGGTGCGCGCCGTGGTGCCGCTGATCTATGCCAACGCGCAGATCGGCCTTCTCTGGCCCGAGGACCTGAAGGCGCCGCCGGCCATTATCTTTGGCATCTTTGCTCTCGCGGACGGTGCGCTGGCTCTGGCCGTGGCGCTGGGCGTGCGCGAGTTTCGGCCCGCGCGCGGTTTGATCCTGACAGATGCCGCGCTGGGAGCCGTTGCGGGAATCGCCGGCTTTGCCCTGTGGCTGGTGGTGTGGTCCGAAACCGTCGTCCCCGCCGCCGCTTACGTCGGGCTCGCGGGGACCTGGGCCTTTCTGAGCGGCCTGCTGCACGCTGCCGTCGCCATACCGCTGCGACGCATTGAGGGCGCGCAGATTCCGCTGCTGTTCATCATCGTGAGCGGCTTGGTGCGCATGGCCTATGGCGTACCGACCGGGATGTCGGCCCTCGTGGTGCTTAATTTCACCGGGTTCCGCCGATTCCTCTCGGTCCAGCAGTGGTTTGTGCTGCTCCACGGGATCAGCTACCTGCTGTTCTACGGCGGGCTCGCCGAAGTGTGGCGGGGACGGCGGCAGGCCGAGGTGGCGACGCAAGAGCGGATCGCCCGCAAGAATCTCCAGGTGCGGCGGGCGCGCGAGCGCCGCGCGGCGCAGGGGCTCCGCACGGCCTAGCGATCGGGCGACCGCGGGCGTGGGATATGATCCCGCACTCGCCGCTGGACCGGGGCTCGAACTCGACCGTCGGGAACGGCGCCCGGACAAAGGAGGCGCGCGGTGATGATTGACGAGAGCCAGCACCAGACCTATTCGGACGATTGGCGGCGCACCAACCCCGATCTGGTGTTCTTCCTGCCGCCCGCGCCCCCGGAGTGGCAGGAGTCGGTGGACCACGTCCTGGTCAGCCTCACCCGCGAGGGCGCGCTGCTGGCCATCTGGACGTACTGCACCCAGGAACACGCCGCCGACGAGGCGATCATGGTGCGCCGCAGCGAGGACGGCGGGCGCACCTGGACCGGCCCCGACGTGCTGGCCGGACAGGACCGCTATCCCGGCCAGGTCGCGTCGTTCGGCTTCCCCGTGATGAGCCAAAACGGGCGCATCTATTGCTTCTACAACCGCAGCACAGGCCTGGGCGACAGCTACACCAACGCGTTCCTCGAGTGCAAGGTTTCGGACGACGACGGTCGCACCTGGGTCGACGGCAACGTGCAGATTCCATTCCGGCACACCCGTTTCGACCTGCCCGATCCCAAGGCCGGCGCCTCGTGCATCGTGTGGCAGAAGCCGATTCGTGATCGCAACAACAAACACATCGTGGGCATCACCCGTTGGACCTCCGAGCGCGTCCGGCGCCGCACGCCGGCCTCCGCCAAAGCGCCGCGCGGCGTCGGCGATTGCCACGTCGAGTTCCTGCGCTTCGAGAACATCGACGACGAGCCAGACCCGCGCGACCTCGAGCTGACCTGGCTGCCCGACAGCGACGATCTCGTGTCGTCACCGGTCATGTTCGACACCGAGGTCACCGCCGGATATTCCTTCTGCCAGGAGCCTGGCCTGGTGCTGCTGCCGGACGGACGGCTGTTCGCCAGCATGCGCACGCCCAACGGGCAGATCTGGTACACGGTTTCCGCCGATGACGGCCACTCGTGGCGCCCGAGCGAAATGCTCCGGTTTCGCGACGGCGGCGCCCCGATGGAGAACCCGGTTTCGCCCACGCCGCTCTACCGACTTCACGATGGGCGCTACATCC
This sequence comes from Chloroflexota bacterium, assembly GCA_026706485.1. NCBI lineage: Bacteria > Bacillati > Chloroflexota > Chloroflexota bacterium. The sequence goes on from JAPOYR010000013.1 coordinate 86,044, forward strand.
AGCTGCTGCAAAACCACGACGGTTGGGGCTACAACGGCTTCGGTCCGCTCAACAGCGACAGCCGGCGGCCGCAGTTCCTGGCGGTCGGCGAATTCCGCCCAAACGCCCACCAACCCTTGTGGTTCAGCGAGCCGCTGCTGCTGTTCGACACCGACGGCGTGGGAGTGGCGCCGCACTATCGGCCGTGGCTGTCGATGTATTCCAGTCTCACCGAGCGCGAGGGCGAGCGCATCCTGTGGTATTCCGACCGCAAGCTGTTCGGGCTGGGCCGCTACATCACCGACGAGATGCTGGCGCCGCTGACGGTGCCCGAGGCGTAGACGGGAAGCGTCGCTGGCGCATTCTGATCTCAATCAATGTCATTGACATTGACTATGATTACACGCCATGATTCTGAAGAGACTCTTGCGTAATCCCTCCGTCATTCCGGCGGAGGCCGGAATCCAGTCCGGGCGAATCTTGAGGTGGGCCGGACGCTCGGCGTCGGGCGGGTCTCAGACCCGCCCCTACCGGATTCGGCAATGGTCTCGGGAAGGTGTGCCATGACGCAGATCACCGCGCGCGTGCCGGACGAGCTGGCGGAATCGCTGGACGCGGCCGCGGCGATGCTCAAGCGCAGCCGCGCCGCGGTAGTCCGCCAGGCGTTGGAGCAATACCTGGAAGACTTCGACGACCTGTCCGTCGCGCTGGACCGGCTGCGGGATCCCGCGGACCCCGTGCTGGACTGGGACGAGGTCAGGCGTGACCTACTCGGTTCGGATTAAGCGCAGCGCGTCGCGAGAACTGGCCCGTATTCCCCAGCCGGCAAGGGCGCGCTTGATCCGAGCTATTGACGGTCTCGGCAAGCAGCCGTTCAGCGGCAGCGTCCTCAAGGGAGGGCTTCGCGGCCTGCGGCGCGTGCGCGTCGGCGACTACCGCATCGTGTACGAGGTGCTCGACGATGAGTTGGTCGTCCTCGTGATTCGCGTCGCTCGGCGTGGAGCCGCCTACCGACCAATCTGACCCCGCTCGTACATCGGCGCCCCGCGCGTCCTCCCCACGGCCGGTCCGAGCTCCTGGAATTCCTGCCCACGTCGCGCGGGCATAAACTGTCGGGCGTGCACGCTGGGTGCGCTCAGTGAGGGGATAGTTCCTTGGCCACCGTTGCGTTCATCACCGAGTCCGAAGCCAAGCATCGAATGCCCTATGCCGAGGCCATCCGCGACGTGGAGCGGATCGAGGCCGCGCACGTGGTCGACGACGGCGATGACGGCCTGCTCGGCGTCGTCGGTTCGAAGCTCGTGGGCCGGCACACGTCCGTGGACGGCTTGCTTGCGGCGGTGCGCCCGGACATGGCCATCGTGTCGCTGGTGGCGTCCAACTCGCCGCCCGCAATCGAGGCGCTGCTCAACGCTGGAATACCGATCATGGCGGAGAAGCCGGCCTGTGTGGATCCCGAGGACTTCGCCCCACTGGCGCGACTCGCCGACGAGAAGGGTGTGCCGCTCATGCTGGCGCTGGCCAACCGCATGCGCCCGGACATGACCGACGCCCGGCGCATCATCGCCGAGGGCGGCATCGGGGAGCTATACGCCGTTCGGGCGACGCAGGTGGCGGACCAGACGCGCATCCAGGAGCTCACCGCGCCCGACTGGACCTTCGAGCGGGCAAGGGGCGGCGGCGGACACCTGGTCTGGTTGGGCATTCACTTCGTAGACGTGATTCGCTACGTCACCGGCCGCGACATCGAGCAGGTGCAGGCGCTGACGGGCGTCGTGGGCGGCGCGCCGATCGACGTCGAGGACCTGGCCCTGGTGAACATGCGGCTGTCCGGCGGCGCGCTGGTGTCGCTGTTCTCCGGCTACCTGATGGAGGAGAACGGACACCAGGGATTGACCATCTACGGCTCGCGCGGCTGGCTGCAAACCGACGCCGCCGCCTCGCCGAAATTGATGTGGTGCTCGGGCCGCGGCGACAACGCCAAGGTGCGGCGCACGCTCTACGAGGACCGCGGCGCGCCATACACGAGCTGGGTGGACTTGACGCTGCGCGCCTGCCTGGGCGAGATCGAGCCGCCGTTGTCGGCTTCCGACGGCCTGGCGGCGCTGCGCGCGGTGCACGCGGCATATGCTTCGGCCGCGCACGGCCGGCCGGAGTCGCTGGCGTAGGCCGTCCACGCCCGAGCGTCGACAACGCGTGATCGGGCGTTCTGCGGCATGCTTGGCTCCGCGCTCGGCGGATGACTCGGCGCACCTTGCGGCAAAGGACCGGTAAGCCATGAAGATCGTCGGCTATTGCGATCCCCTGCACGTCGCGCCCGGCGACACGGTGCGCTTCATGGTCAGCAGCGCCCACCCAAGCTATCGGGCCGATCTCGTCCGGATCGTGCACTGCGACAACAATCCCCGCGGGCCCGGATTCAAGGCGCCGATGGTCGAATCCAGCATCAGCGGCGAGCACGCCGGCCGCGAGCAGGAAATCCGGACCGGCTCCAGCGTGCAGATCCCCTACGCCGACGCACTGGGCCAGCTCGATAGCTTCACGGTCACGGCCTGGATCATGCCCACGATGCCGGAAAGGGAGGAGCCGCAAGCCGTCGTCACCCATGGTCTCGAAGCGCCAGAAAGCGCCGGGTACGGACTCTTCGTCGGCAGCGGCGGCCAGCTCGTCGGCCAGGTCGGGGACGGCGCGGGAGGCATCACCGTGGCCGGCCCCAGCGCGCCGCTTGCCGAACATCAGTGGACGTTCGCGGCCATGACCTATGACGCGGACTCGGGGCGGCTGGCGGTATATCAGCTTCCGAAGCACCCGTGGCCGGTTGAGCGCGGACGCGGGGTCGCGGTGACAACCGCGCCCGGCTCGCGCCCTTCGGAGGGCGCGCCGATGGTGATGGCCGCCGCGGTCGAGTCGCGCGAAGGCGGCAAGCTGCTCACGCACTCGCATTTCAACGGCAAGATCGACGCGCCGCGCGTCTACGACCGCGCGCTCTCCAGCGACGAGATCGAAGCCCTGGCGCGCGGCGCCGACTCGCCGGCGGTCGAGGGGTTGGTGAGCGCCTGGGATTTCAGCCAGGACATCAGCACCTGCCACGTAACCGACGCCGGCCCACGCGGCCTCCACGGCCGCGCGGTGCAGATGCCCACCCGCGGCGTCACCGGCCACAACTACACCGGACAGGAGACGAGCTTTCGGCTCGCGCAGGACGAATACGGCGCCATCCACTTCCACGACGACGACCTCGAGGATGCCGGTTGGGAGGTCGATTTCGAGCTGACGGTGCCTGGCGACCTGCGCAGCGGCGTTTACGCCGCCTGGGTGCGGTCGGGCGACGATGAGGACTACATCACTTTCTTCGTGCGACCCGCCGACGATGCCGAGACGGCTCCGATCGGCGTGTTGATGTCGACCGTCTCATACGTCACCTATGCCAACTTCCGCGACGTGGACGGTGGATTCTGGAGCCCGGAGCGCGTTCCCAACGCGGATCCCAGCCTGAACCCGGCGGCGCACGAGTTCCTGCGGGCGAACCCGATGCCGGGGCTGTACGACTTTCACTCAGACGGGACGGGCGCGGCGCTGTGCTCGTGGCGCCGGCCGATCCTGAACATGCGCGCCACCTACCGCTACCGCGTCTGGTCGGCGCCGTCGCGGTTCCCGGCGGACCCCTACGTGATCGACTGGCTGGAGGCCCGCGGCCTGGAATACGACGTGATCACCGACCACGACGTCCACGCCCAGGGCGCGGACCTGCTCAAGCGGCACCGCGTCATCATCTCCGCCTCGCATCCGGAGTACTGGACCTCGCCGATGATCGAGGGTCTCGAGGCCTATCTGAACGACGGCGGGCGCATGATGTATCTGGGCGGCAACGGCTTCTTCGGCGTGGCCGCCGTCGATCCAAACCGACCGCACGTCGTGGAGGTGCGGCGCTGGGGCACGAGCTGGCCCTTCGAGCATCCGCCGGCGGAACGAGTGCTCGCCACTACCGGCGAACTTGGCGGCGCCTGGCGCAACCGCGGCCGTCCGCCGCAGGCCCTGGTGGGCATCGGCTGCGGCTCGGCGGGCTTCGACAAGGGGGCGCCCTACGTCCGGCAGCCGGACAGCCACGATCCGCGCGCGGCGTTCATCTTCGAGGGCATTGGTGACGACGAGCCCATCGGCGATGTCCCGTCGCTAGTGGTCAATCACGGCGCCGCCGGCTACGAGATGGACCGGCTGGATTTCAGCCTCGGCACGCCGCCGCACACGCTGCTGCTGGCAACGTCGCTGGGGCACTCCGACAAGTACGTCGGGCTGGCCGACGAGGCGCTCTGGTACACGCGCGGCATCGACGGCGTGTCGGTGGGGGATCCGACAACCCCCGGCGAGTACCACCCGTTCATTCGCGCCGACATGACCTATTTCGAGACTCCCAATGGCGGCGGCGTGTTTTCGGTTGGCTCCATCGCCTGGCGCTCGTGCCTTTCCTACAACGACTACGACAACACGGTTTCGCGCGTGACCGAGAACGTCGTGCGACGGTTCGCGTCGCCGGAGCCGCTGGCCGATCCGTCGGCCAATCCGGCTGTCATGTCGATGGCCGGCAAGTCTCGCCGAGAGGAGTAGCCCCGTGGCCCAGGAGTTCGAGCGACACACGCCACACGACCCGCTGCCCATGCCGCCGCCGATGGACTTTCCGGAGGACGGCGCAGCCGAATCGGAGGTCCTGGGCGACGTGCACGCGCGGATCGCGGAGGATCCCTTCTCGGTCGAGCGCAACTTCGGCATCACCTACGTCGGGCCGCCGCATCCCATCGCAGAGCGCGTGGCGACGCTGACCCGGGGCACCTATTTCGTGGAGTGGGCGCGGCAGATGAATCCCGGCGCCTACGCCTTCGAGAAGGAAGCCATCCGCATGATGGCCAGCCTGCTTGGCCGGCCCGAGGCCACCGGCTTCATCACCAGTGGCGGCACCGAGTCCAACATGTCGGCCATGCGGCTGGCGCGCAACCTGGGCGGCAAGGCCGAACCCGAGATCGTCATGCCCACGTCGGCGCACTACAGCTTTCGGCTGGGCGCCGAATTGCTCGGCATCAAGCTGATAGAGACGCCGGTGGACGAGCGAATGGCGCCCGACATGGATGCGGTCAAGCGCGCCATCACGCCCAACACCGTCGGATTGATCTGCTCCGCGCCCGAGGGGAACTTCGGTCAGCTCGATCCAATCCCCGAGTTCGCCAGGCTGGCCCTGGAGCACGACCTGTATCTGCACGTCGACGGGGCGTTCGGCGGCTTCATCCTGCCGTTCATGCGCGAGCTTGGTCATGACCTCTGCGACTTCGATCTCAGCGTGCCGGGCGTCAGCTCATTCATGACCGACGGCCACAAGCTGGGCCAGTTGCCCGTGGCGACCGGATTCTTTCTGATCAGCGACGCGAGCCTGCTGGAGGCGGTGCCGCTGGATTGGACGTTCATCCACACCCTCACCGCCACCAAGCCCGGCGACCACGCCGCGACGGCCTGGGCCGTGATGCGGCACCTGGGACGCGCCGGCTACCGCGCCGCCACCGCGCGGCTGCTGGAGTCGGTGCGCATCGTGGTCGAGGGCATCGAGGCCATCGACGAGCTGCGGCTGATGGTGAAGCCGTTGATTAGCGTGATCAACTTCACCTCGGACACGGTGGACATGGAGCAGGTCTTCAACGAGCTCTCACGGCGCGGCTGGGGCAGCACCTTCGGCCACATGAACGGCCACGCCCGCATCCGCCTGTCGCTCCACCCCTACCGAGACGCCGACCACGCCCACGGGTTCGTACAGGCGCTGGGAGAGTCGGTCCAAGCCGCCCGGTAGAAGGGTCCTCGCCCACATACACTCGTAGTCCCCGCGGCGCGAAACCTCTGCGTGCACGCAGGGGCGGTTCGCGAACCGCCCCTACTCGGACGATTCGTCACGGGCTGACCTAGCTCCGGTTGTCCACTCGTTAGTCACAGACCTCGCCTGGTGAGTAGTCGTATATTTCGGCTACCGAATAGTCATCGATTTCGACTAGCGAGTAGTAACAGACCTCGACTGGCGAAGACCGACCTCTAAACCAATCGATCGCCCTCTGTAGCGCGGAGCCGGCGGCGTCCTGGAAGTTCTCGAACAGCGTCGCCGATCTTGCCCAGACTTGCTTGGAAATCTCCTTCGACGTGTCCCAGGCGCCCAGCAGCGGATCGAAGCCAGCGTCCTTCCAACTCTTGGCCGCGGTGTAGAACTGGTAGCCCAGAAAGGCAAAGCCAACAAAGGCCAATGGCAATACAAATGGGCTAATAACCGCCGTCAGCGCGGGGAAGATCATCACCAAACCGGCAATGATTCCGGTGATGCCGATCCCAACGGCAGTCCCCACGCCTAACTCCTTCCATACCAGGTCAAAAAGCTCGCTTTGATCAATTTCGCCCTCTTGATACGACAGTCCGTGCTCCATGACGGCGAATACCCCGGCCGTAACAGGCCCAACCAGAGCCCCGGCCACCGTTACTCTCGCTGTCTGCCTGATGGCATCCTTCACGGCTTGCGTCCGCAGTGCCATTCGTGCCGCTTCAATCTCAGTGGCAGTCATTGGCTTCGCGCCTCTGGATCGATTCAGCACCGAGTCCTCGAAGATGCCCTCACTGGCGCTGTCGCCGCCGCCGAGGATGCGGGGAATGAAGTGGCTCCAGTCCCGGCTGCTGTGAAATCGCCGCAACGCTTCCGGCCCGCCCATGCGGATTTGACGCGGAATCGTCTCCCAAATCGCCTGCGCGCCAGCCCGATCACGGTATGCGGCTCCTGCTCGACGGTAGTAGTCGGCCAAGTCCCGTGGCACGGAAATGAACTCGAGGTTCGCGCGCCAAACGTTGACAAACAACCCCGCGACCCAGAACGGTAAGGCGCCAGTGCGGACGTATTGCTGCACCTCCGGGTCTTTGGCGGCCTCCGTCAGGCCGTCGATGACGATTAGGTCCGACTCTTCGCTGACGGGGTCGGGCTCTTGGGCAAGAGCAGGGCGATCAAGAGCAACGTCTAGCCCGCCGGCCGCGAGGCTCGCAACTGAGAGCTGCAGGAAGCGTCTGCGGTTTAGCTCTGCGCGCTCGACAGCTTTGGACACCATTGGCTCAGGCCCACGGATCGAGGGCGACTTTGATCACTCCGTCGGCGGGCATGGCTGAGCGGACGAGCTCGATGCCCTGCGCGGCCTGGGCCAATGGCAGGCGGTGGGTGAGCATGCGGTCGAGCGGATAGCGCCCCGATTCGGCCAACTGGACGGCCGCGCGGACGGTCTGGGTCTCGTGACTGTTGACGCCGAGTACGCGGACCTCGCGGGCTACCAGCCGGTCCCAGGGCAGCTCGACCGGCGCGCCGCCTTTCGACCCGGCCATAACGAACGTGCCGAGTGGCCGCACCACCGAGGCCGCTTGGCCGGCCGCATGAGGACTGGCGGTTACGTCAATCGCGACGTCCACCAGGCGGCCTTCGGTGAGCGCCGCGATCTCGGCGAAGGTCGAATCGGAGGCAATCAGCGTGTCGGTGGCGCCAAACTCGCAGGCAAGCTCGAGCCGGGCGCGGTCCCGCAACAAGCCCACCACGATGATCTGCCCGGCGCCAGCCGCGTGGGCCGCGATGGTGCAGGCCAGCCCCTGCGGTCCAGGTCCAAAGACGACGACCGTGTCGCCGATGCCGGCATTCCCCAGCGTTTGCACCCAGCGGATGCCGTTGGCGAGCACCGCGCCGATCACGACGCCGACTTCGGGCGTGATCCGCTCAGAGACGCGATGCACGCGGGCGCGCGGCGGCAGGTAGAGGAACTGGCCGTAGGCGCCCCAGAGGTGGGGCGGCTCGGCGGCGGAGACGCGACCGCCGTAGCCCTGCTCGTCGGCACACATCTGGTAGGAGCCGCGGCGGCACCACTCGCAGCGGCCGCAACCGAAGCTGGCCTCGACGATGACGCGGTCGCCGACGGCTGCCTGCCAGCGTTTGGCGGCGTCCGCGCCCACCCGTTCGATGCGGCCCACGATCTCGTGGCCCAGCAGGGCGGGGACGTTGCGGATGACGGCGGAGTGGCCGTCCCAGTGGTGGATGTCGCTGCCGCAGATGCCAGCAAGCTCGACGCGCAGCAGGCCGTCGTCGTCGCCGGTTTCGGGGAGTGGGAAGTCGCGCGGCTCGATGCGGTGCGGGGCCACGAGCACGGCGCCGCGGCTGACGGTCACGTTGACTCGCCGGACTGGATTCCGGCCTCCGCCGGAAAGACGGAGGGGGCGGCCGTTCGCCCGCCTTTCACGGGCGGCTTGCCAGGCAGCCGATGATGGTGTCCATGTGGACCACGAACTCCGCCGTCAGCTCGATGGCCTCGCCCAGCGTGGCTTGAGGATCCCAGGACCACGAGCCGTCCGGCTGTTGCGTCTCGACGAACCAGTCGCCCACGCGCACCGTCCAGTCGCGGTATTCGGCGTCTCCCGTGAGCTGATAGAGCAGCGCCGAGCCCCAGCCGCTCTTGCAGACCTGGGCATAGTCAAACTGGCGCGGCGTGCATTGCATCGAGAACGCCATGTAGTCCCGCGCGAGCGACAGATAGCCCGGTTGCGGGTCGACCATGTGCAGCCGGCAGAGGAAGGCTGCGGCAATGCCGCCCACCGTCCAGCGTTGCTTGCGGGCGGCTTGGGCCTCAACGGTGAACCACGACTCCTCGCCTGCCTCGGCGATGACCAGCGCCTGACGCTCCCGTGACCAGGCATAGTGCAGCCGGTCGGGAAGTTCGCGCTGCGCCGCCCGCCAGATCTGCTCCAGGAAGGCATGCACGGCTCGCGCTTCGTCGAGGCGCCCCAGGGCAATGCAGGCCAGACCGCAGCCGCAGGCGTACGGAACGTCCATCACGTCGCTCGGCGTGCCGTCGGCATCCAGGTCATTGATGAAGCCACCGGACTCCGGGTCCTGCAGCGTGAGGACAAAGTCGAGGCCGCGGCTGCTCAGGTCGAACTGTCGCGCCATGTGCGCGCCGTAGACCAGCGTGGCGTTGCGATAGGCATAGGCGTCGGTCAACACCCGGCGCCCGCCGTCGAAATCGCCCTCCGGGGTGAACATGTGCCCGCGAATCCAGCCACACAGCGCCGTGGCCGCGGCGGTTTCGCCGGCCACGGTGAAGGTCCACGGCACGCGGTAGAACCGGAAGCCATGCGACGGGTCGCCGATGGAGCCGTCGGGATGCATGTGCCCAAGCAGCCAATCCACGCCGCGTCGCTTGGCGCCCGCGTACGACGCCAAGCGAGCGCGCAGATCGATCGGCGAGGTGCTGGTCGTCACGGACTTGTGGCCCCTGTCACTCTCGGCGAACTCCGGCACCGTCCGTTCGTGGTGAGCTTGTCGAACCACGCACCTTCGGCGAGTTCGGAAGACGCCCTTCGACAGGCTCAGGGCGAACGGGATATTGACCGCACCACAACAATGATGCTGTACCAGTCATCGGCGGCCAGCTTATCCCCAGGCTCGGCGCGTCGACAGCGGATGCGCGGTCGCGCTACGGTCACAAACTCCTCAAGCTCGCAGCGGAAGCTGTCTGCGGATGTGCAAGGGAGCCGAATGACGCTGGCCATCGACGCCTTCTATGGCGGCCACGTGGAGATGCCGAACCCGGGATTTCGGGGGCCGCCGGCGCACACGCGGCGGATGAGCGACGCACACCTGGCCACGGTGTACGACGAGGCCTTGCGCTTCGCCGAGCTGATGGAGCGCACCAGCTACGACACCCTCTGGCTGGCCGAGCATCACTTTCAGCGCGAGGGCTACGGCTGCATCGGCAACGTGCCGCTGCTGAGCCTGTACCTGGCGCACCACACGAAGCGGCTCAAGTTCGGCGCGTTCTTCAACACGGTCACCGCCTGGCACCCGCTGCGGCTGGCCGAGGACTACGCCACCGTGGACGTGCTCACCGGCGGGCGGCTGCGCTTCGGCATCGGGCGCGGCTATGTCGCGCGCGAGGTCGAGACCCTCGGCGGACCCCTGCTCGACGACGCGGCCAACCGCGACCTGTTCGAAGAGCAGGTCGAGATCATGCTGAAGGCGTGGCACGAGCCGGAGTTCGCCCACGCGGGCCCGGCCTATCGCGTGCCCGCCGACGTGCCGCACATGTTCGACAACCTTGTTGACATAACGCTCGTGCCGCGGCCGGCGCACCTGCCGGTCGAAATCTGGCAGCCCATCACCAGCACCAAGCGGCGCGGCCTGGACTTCATGGCCCGGCATGGCATCAAGGGCGTGATCGCCGGCGGAACCGCGCCGGGCGGCCGCGCCGAGCAGGCGGCGGCGGTCTATCGCGACGCCCTGGCGCGGGCGGGGCGCGAGACGGAGCTTGGTGAGGGACTGGCGGTCGGATTCCAGATTCACCTCGCCGACAGCCGCGAGTCCGCCCTGCGCGAAGCGACCCCGTGGTGCGAGGAGCACCTCAAGGGGCTCGCGCCGTTGGGGCGGTATCCGCAGCTCAGCGAGGCCCAAATCCGGTCCACGGCCCAGGGCGAAGCGGCCTATGACGCGGGGCTGCCCACCATTCACGATCTGGATGCCGAGGGCACCTGGGTATGCGGGACACCCGAGCACGTACGCGACCATCTGAGCGGTTTGCTCGAACGCCTGCCCGGCCTGCGCCGCGTGTTCATACAGACCGGATCCCTGGGCGTGCCGCCGTTGGCCATGCGGGCCGACATCGAGTGGTTCGCGCAGGACGTGATGCCCGAGTTCGTCGCCGCATAGGGCCGACCGCTCCTCGGTCAGGCGCCGCTCACGAGATCCGCAGGCGATACCAGCGGATGTTGTAGACCTCGTCCTCTTCGCACCAGAAGGCCACGTAGACGTCGCCGTCCGGAAGTAACGCCAGGCTGGGAAAGCCAAATGGGAGGTCGACCAGTTCCTGCCCGCTGCTCGCCGTGGCGCCGGTCATGCTCGAGGATGCGCCCTCCCACAGGGGCGCTTCGGCCAGATTGACCCAGTCGTCGCCATCCAGCCGCGAGAGATTGGCCCAGAGGCCCGGCCGCTGGTCGTGGCGGTAGACGAACAGGATGCGGTCGTCGGGCAGCGCCAGCAGCTTGCCCGTCTGGCCGTGGATGCCGGTGGACCGTGGCTCGGAGAACGTCCGACCGTCGGCTGAGATGGCATACGGATTGGGCTCGGTGCCGCCGGTGGCGGAGTCGAAGGCCCAGGCGGTGGCCAGCAGCCGACCGTCGCTCAGCTGGCGCAGCGACACCTCCCACGAAAAGACGCCCCGGTGGGTCTCATCGATCAGCACAAGGTGTTCGGGCCAGGTCCGACCGCGGTCGTGGGACACGAACGCCAGCGCCAGGGCCCCGATCGGTTCCTCGCCGTCCCAGCCGCGCCAGGGGGCCATGGGCGCCAGCCAGCGGCCGTCGGCCAGCTCCACGATGTGGTGACACACCTCCCACGCCGGACTCCACACGGGAGGCTGGAGGATCTCGGGCGTGCTCCAGGTGTGGCCGCGGTCGGAGCTGGACACCGTGATGAGGTCCATGGGTGCGTGGCCAAGGTTCTCGCGATTGACGAGCTGACCGCCGTGAACGTCGCGGTAGGTGCGGCCGCCGATGCCGACCAGCGTGCCGTCGCGCAGCAGGCTCACGCGGATGCCGCCGGTCGTCGGTCGGGTGGTGGAGAGCTCGACCAGCAGCTCGGGCGTCGACCAGGTCACGCCGCCGTCGGACGAGCGGGCCTTGTAGGTCCGGTAGTCCAACGCTTCCACGCCCGAGGCGAGATCGAAGCTGGCGAACAGCTCGCCGTCGTCGAGCACGATGATTGAGGGATGCCAGGCGTGGATGGCGCGCCGCTCCGGCTCCGGATTGCGATAGACCAGGCCGGTGGCCAGCACGTCAATCATGGGCAAGCTCCGGCTGCCATAATCCGGGCTGACTCGCGGTCGAATCACCCGGCGCCCGATTCGAGATTGCCCGACGGTGCGCAGGGAGCATGCGATGCCTTCGGTCGAAGCCCTGGTGGATGCCCGCCGAAGCATAGAAGCCCGCTATCGCGCGCGCACGCCCGAATCGCGGGCGCTGCACGACCGAGCGCTGCAGTCGCTGCCGGGCGGCGAGTCGCGCACGGCGACTTGGTTTGCGCCCTACCCGACCTATATCGCTACCGGCCTGGGCTCGACCCTGACCGATGTTGACGGCAATGCGCTGGTGGACTTCACCTTCAACTCCACGTCGGTCATCCACGGCCACGCCCATCCCGAGATCGTGGCGGCCGTTCAGCGCCGCGTGGCCGAGGGCACCGCGTGGAACGCGCCCAACGCGGGCCAGGTCGAGTTGGCCGAGACCCTCTGTGCGCGGGTGCCGTCACTCGATCAGGTGCGCTTCTGCGCCTCCGGCACCGAGGCGAACATGCAGGCGATCAAGGCCGCGCGGGCGTTCACCGACCGCGACCTGATTATCAAAATGGACCTGGCCTACCACGGAACCTATGAGGGCGTGGAGATTCACCAAGGGGCGGACGGTTGGGGCGGACCAGGTGCGCCCGTGTCGCGGGGCGTGCCCAGCAATGCCCTGGACAATGTGCTGATCGCCCCCTTTGACGACGCGGAAATCGTGGAGTGGCTGCTCGAAACCCATCCCGGGCAGGTGGCCGCCATCGTGGTCAACCCGGCCCAGACCCAGGGCGGCCTGCGGGCGCCGTCGCCGGGCTATCTGAAGGCCCTGCGCGATGCCGCGGACGCGCACGGCACGCTGCTGGTGTTCGACGAAGTCATCACGCTGCGCTTGGCACGGGGCGGCGGCCAGGAGTTATTCGGCGTGCTGCCGGACCTCACGGCGATGGGCAAGATCATCGGCGGAGGGCTGCCCGTTGGCGGCTTCGGCGGTCGGGCGGAGGTGATGGAGATCTTTGCCGACCGGCAGCCGCCGGTGCTGCCGCACGCGGGCACCTTCAACGGCAACCCGGCCACCGTGGCCGCGGGTATCACGGCCATGCGAATGCTCGACGCGCCGGCGTTCGAGCTTCTGGCGGAGCTTGGCGAGGCGTTGGGGCGGGGGTTGGTCGAAGCCTCGCAACGGGCCGGCGTGGCGCTGGACGTGACGCAAATCGCATCGGTGATCGGTGTCGACGTTCCTCTGGCCGGCGCATCCGCCGGAGAGATCATGGAGCTGATCGTCCTCGAGCTGTTGAACCGCGGATTCAAGGCGGCATCGATGATGACCGTGTCCACGGCGACGGTCGCCGAAGAGATTCATGCGCTGACCGAAGCACTGACGGACGTCCTGCGACAGCTGCGTCCCGCCATCGCCGAGGCCGCGCCCGCGGCAGTGCTCACCACGTAGGCGCCGGAGGGCGATCCAGCGGTAGCGTTCATTACTTGACCGACGTGGCGACGGCCGTCACGATAGGTGGCTAGTCGAGCCGGTTTATGGTGCCCTGCCGCCGGTTTCGCGAATCGTCGTCTGCAGGAATAGGAGCCGCGTGCCGTGGCTGCCATCGCAACCAACGTTCGTCGCTTGCCGGGTCCGATTCAGGCCCTCATCGGGTCCCTCATTTTCGTTGCCCTGGCACTTCTGATTCTCCGGGTCGCTCTCGACCCGAACGAAGAAAGGATGCAGGCCAGCGCCGAGGCGGCGCGACCTCAGCGCGAGGCGGTCCAGGTCCGCACCCGGGCGCCGACGGATGCTTCGACGACCACCGAATCGACGGCGGCAACGGACGCCGCCGCGGACAGCGGCCTGCCGGGCGTTGGCGACACCCATATCACGACGGACGAACTGTCGGTCACGCTGCTTGCGGTAGAAGATTTGTCGGTGCTGCCGCAGCTGGTGGGCGACCCGGTCGATCCGCGCCGAGACTACTTCCGGATCGTCACCATTGAATTTGAGAACAACAGCTCCGACCCGACCACCGTGCAGAACACCAACATCTGGCTGGTGAAGGACGACGGCTCCCGCATCGTCGTCGATGCAAACTCCCTCGACAGGCTCATTTCCGCACCGCCGCTGGCTTACGAAAGCCGGCCGCTGTTTCTGGCGGAATCGGTGCCGGTGGACAAATCGATCGTGGTGTCGGTGTCGTTCGACGTCAGGGAGAGCGACACGGTCACCAAGCTCGACGTCGAAGGCCTTGAATTCGCGATGCCTGCGGTCAATCTCGATGCCGGCACGGCGGTGGCGGAGGCCGAGACCGAGGCCGAGACCACGGCTGCGGCCGACGCCACGCCGGATGCCGAAACACGCGACACCCGCGCCGGGAGTTCGCTGGACACCGCCGTGAACCGGGGGCGAGCGCGCATCGAGGCGGAGGAGCAAACGGCCGTGTCGCGCACCGGACTTCCCACAGTGGGCGACGCCCAGCTTGGCGGAGACGGGCTCGAGGTGACGCTCGTTTCGGTGCAGCGGTTCGAAGAGTTGACGCAAGTTCACGGCACGCCGTTCAGGCCCAAGAAGGGCTCGTTCCAACTCGTGACCATTACGTTCAACAACACCAACGACAGCGGCAACATCGTTGTCTCCAAGGCGAACATCTACCTGATCCAGCCGGACGGCAGCGAAATCGCTGTGGACTCGCCGGGTGTCAACGCGCTCATCGGTATGGCCACGACGGCGACGGAAGGTCGACCGCTGTTCCTGGTCGAGAGCGTGCCCAACGGGAAGTCGGCGACGGTCGCCGTGGTGTTTGATGTCGATCCAGGCTTGGTTGACCTGCTCATCGACATCGAGGGCTTCCAGTTCGAGGTTCCCAACCCTTAGGACTCGCCGCGTAGCCCACGGTAGGCCGAGGGCATGACCGAACCTTCGGGCGGGTCTGGATTTCCGCGCACCATCCGCACGCGGCGTCTCGCGCTCCGTCCGTTCCGGCTTTCGGACGTGAGCGCCGTGCTGGGGTATGAGTCGGACGCAACCTATGGGGAGTTTCTTGGCGTTCGGCAGCCATACCGGCGATCGGACGCCGAGCGCAGCGTCGCTTCGCGCATGCAGTGCGACTGGACGCGGTCGGCGATGTGGGCCGTGGACCTCGACGGCGAGGCCGTTGGGCACGTCGGCATGACGCTGTACCCCGGCCATGGGCGCATCGACCTCTATTACGGCCTCGCGCCGGCGCATTGGGGCAACGGGTATATGACGGAGGCCGTGCGCGCCGCCATCGACGCCGCCTTCACCGCGTTTCCGGACGTCAACCGCATTCAGGCCGATGCCAACCCCAAGAATCCGGCCTCGCTGCGCGTCATGGCAAAGGCCGGAATGACTCCCGAGGGCCTGCTGCGCCAATACGTCGTCATGCACGGCGTCGCCACCGACCAGGTCATGTGCAGCATCCTGCGCCGCGAGTGGGAGGCTTCGCGAAAGCCGTAGGAGTCCCGCCACGTCCGCGGAGAGTCGATAGTGCTTGCGGGCCTAGGCCGTGCCTGTCACCGCGAGATCCGGCCGCCGATTTGCTCCAGCACGCGCAGGGTGTCGGCCACCGCCCAGGTCTCCACGATGCGCCCGTCCACGACGCGCCGGATGGCGATCACCTCCCCGCTCACCGCCTCGCCCGTGGCCGGCATGCCGAGATAGGTCCCCAGGTGTGTCCCGCGCCAGGTGGCGTGCGTGATGACGAACTCGCCGTCTTCCAGCTGTCGCTCGATGGTCCAGCGCAGGTCCGGAAAGGCCTGCAAGCGGTCGCAATGCACGTCCTTGATCGCCGCGGGCGTCACGCTCTCGCCGGCGCGGTGCACCAGTCCCGACGGATCGTGCAACGCATCGAACACGTCCCAGTTCCGACCGTTGAACGCCTCGTCGGCCAGACGTTGCACGATTGCCGCATTGCGACCGGTCACCGGCTACTCGTCCTCGGGCATGAAGCCGGCGTTGATGAAGCCGCCATCGATCGTGATGGCGGTGCCGCTGATGTAGGTCGATCCGTCGCCGCACAGGAACACCGTGAGATCCGCAATCTCCTCCGGCACCGCCTCGCGCTTCATGGGGAAGCGTCGAATGCGCTGATCCCGCAGCTCCGGGCGGCGCCTGTAGATTTCCTGCACCATCGGTGTTCGCGTGACGCCGGGACAGATCGCGTTCACGTTGATGTCGTAGGGCGCCCACTCGATGGACAGCATTTGAGCCAGCGCAATCAACCCGGCCTTGGCCGGACTGTAGGCGCCGCGATCCGGCACGGGCACCATGGCGCCGACCGACGAGATCAGCACCACGCGTCCGCCCTCGCCCTGCCGAACGAGCTGGCGTCCGATGGCCTGGCAGAGCAGAAAGCCTCCGGTGAGATGCGTGTCCAGGACCGAGCGCCAGTCCTCCTCGGCCAGCTCGAGCAGCGGGGCAATGGCGGTGTTGCCGGCGCCGTGAACCAGGAAATCGCAGCGGCCGAAGTGGTCGACGACCTCGTCGACGGCCTGCTGAACCGAGGCGCTGGAGGCGGAATCGAGGTCCACGGGCAGGGCCCGCCCGCCGCCCTCGACGATCTCGTCGGTGAGCGCTTCGCTCCGGCCGCGGTCGATGTCGGCGATCGCCACGGCCGCGCCGTCGCGCACGAAGCGCCGGCAGATCGCCGCTCCCAGACCGCCCGCGCCACCGCTCACGAATGCCACCTTGCCCGTCATGGAGTTGCCCTTTCCCAGGTTGGCCGCGCGAGTCGCCGTATGGCGCGCGAACGGTCAGCCGGAACATCAAGAATCGCGTTCGCGCCGCAGCCTATCGCTAAGCGGCGCGCTTGGGCGAAAGCTCGGTCGCGCGCCGTCGAATCAGCAGCGCCGCATGAAGTCCGTGATGAGCCGTGCGACCTCGTGCGGGCACTCAAGCGGCAGCGAGTGCGAAGCCCCCGCCAGCCAGCGCAGCTCGATGTTGTCACGACGCGGGATATGCAGCTGTTCGTGCGTCGCGGGCTCGCGTCCGCGGTCGCCGTAGAGCTCGAGGATCGGCAGGTCGGTTCGCTGAAGGATGTCTAAGCCGTCCCAGGTTCTCCAGATGGCGGCAAAGTCGAGCCGTTGCCGGTCGGTCCACCGGTGCAATACCTCATGGCGCAGCTGCTCGCGTTGCTCCAATTGCTCGGCGGACAGCGTGCTCATGGTGTCGTCCCGGAACGCATCGCGTTGCGCGTGATGGTTGGTCCAGCCCTCGATCGAAATCACACCTTCCAAGATCCGCGGTCGCACCCGCGCGATCTCAATCGCGATCATGCCGCCGATGCTGTGGCCGCCGACGAAGCACGGGCCGAGCCGCAGCCCATCCAGGACCTGCAGCACATCCCGCGCGAACAGCTCGATGGACCCATTCACCGGCGGCGGCCAGCTGCCGCCGTGGCCCCGGAGCTCGACGACGACAACATGCAGTGCCGCGTCCAGGTGATCGATGATGTCCTTGAACGCCCCAGCCGCGTTGAAGCTTCCGGGAATGAGGACCAGTGGCGGCCCGCATCCGTCGCGCTCATAGTGGGCGAGTGTCGCGCCCGGCGCCTCGATCGTGCGCTGGACAAATGCCTGTCCCAGGCCACCGGCTGGACCAGGATGCTCGGCGCTTGGCCTCACCGAGCCGGCCCCAGCGGCGGATTGCGCACCCCTTCGAGATCGATAAGCCGCACCCGCAACACCTCCACCGTCTGCTTGCCGCCGGCAAAGGCAATGAAGAGATGGGCGCCATGCTCGATCACGTGCGGATAGTCCACCCAGCGTCCGCCCACCAGGTAGGCCATGGTGTGAAAGACCAGGCCGTCGTCACTGATCGAAATCGCCAGCGGATCGCGTCGCTTTGGATTGGGGTTCGACACCAGCACGTAGCGACCGTCGGCCAGCCGCAACCCGCTGAACTTGGACGTGGCGTCCGGGAAGTTCGTGCGCACCGGGCGGCTCCAGGTGCGCCCGCCGTCCGCGGAAATCGCGCGGTAGATGAACCCGCTGCGGCGACCGTCCCGAAACAGCGCCGCCAGCCTCCCGTCGGGCAGTGCCCACCAGTGCGGCTCCTCCGCCGAGAGCTCGGTGTTCGACCCCAGCACGGGAACCGATGTCCACTCGTCGATCGCGTCCACGCCGCCGACCAGAAAGTCAACGCCGACCTCGCGGTAGTTGTGGCGGCGCCGGGACATCATCCATTGGCCGTCCGGCAGCCGCTCGGGCGGGAAGTTGTTGATGGCGTCGCGGCAGACGATGCCCGCGGGTTCCCACGCGTCGTCCGTCGGATCGAGCCGAAACGCGTGCAGCGCCAGGCTCGGGCCGAAGAATCCTGCCGCCTCGTCCAGCGACGCCAGGGCCAGCAGCTCGCCGTCCCGCCGCCAGAACCCGCGCGAGATATAGCGCAGACCTTGATCGGTGCGCTGGCCATACAGCGGCGAGGATGGACCCGATCCCGGCGGCGCGGGCGTGAGGTACCGAGGGCTCGACCACCGAAGTCCATCGGGGCTCGTGGCGAACTTCACCTGCTGCCCCACGCGGTCCTCGATGCCGGGGCCGTCGCTCCACATCACCCAAAACTTCCCGTCGTAATGCGCCAGGTAGTTGTGCTGGTTGACGCCGCCCCGGTCGCGGTCGAGATCGCTGCCGTGGCGCGCCTCGGCGCGCACGTCGCTCACCATGACGTGCTCCGACGGCACCCGCGGAAGCGATGCAAAGTCGATTTGGTGTGAGCCGTCGGGCGCCCACGGACCGGCGAGCATGATTCTGGCTGCGTGGAGTGTTGACATGCCCTTCAGGGCGACGCCTTTCTTCGCCTAGAAATGATCTGGCACGACCAAGTTCCACATACAGGTGCACCAATCAGCTGTACACACGCTCTCGGGAATCGGCCAATCCTTGACTGCTTCACCAATCGGGAAACGCCGACCATTGAAAGCACGGCAGCCGTCGCAATCGTCGGCCATGATCTCCAGCGTATCGAGGCCTCTCTGTGCATAGCTCTGGGCATACGCCTTGTCGGCTTCCCTCTTTAGGTGCCAATAGGAACGACCTTGCTCATTGAGCCAGCGAGCCTGCTTGAAGTAGATCATTGACAGAGAGTGCCAGTCCGAGCTGTCCATCCGGCCCTTCATCAAGCTTGTCGCGCGTTCGTTCGCCAAGACCCAGAACACATCACCAGGGCCTGCCCCTGGCATCTCCTTCTGTAGCGTTTCCTCTCGTGCTTCGAATGCCTGGCGATTGATCCCGATGCCTTCGGCTGCCCGGATGGCCCTATTGCGCAAGACTTCTCGTGCACGCTCTTGGTCAAATGCGGCAACCTGAGCGTCGGTCATGTAGACCTTTTGTCGTCGGCGTGTCCGTACGACGATTCTCTCGCGACACTCGGGGCACTTTCGAGTTCGCATCGGTGGAGGACTGAGAATCACGCCGCAGTGTGGACAAGCAACTGGCGTTTGCGGTGGTTCCGGTTTCCGTTTCCTGGCGGTCGAATTGGCCTGACGCGATTGAGCCGCCTCCTGAACTGCCGAACCTGCTGTAGGTTGCCGACGCTTAGCAGAAGCACTTTCCTGACCGTCCTTTTTCCGACCGAACAGTCGCTTCAGAATGCTCATCCTGCTCCTTTTCGAAATCGGCTCTCCATTGCTCCCATGCTGCAGTGCGGATTCAACTCAAACTCGTCTATCGGCAAGCGAAACCCCTTCCGTTGCTTCGGCTCCAATTCGGCGCCGTTCGCATCCTTCAAGCGGGACCCCTGTCAGAGGCCAGATTCGCCACCACTTGCCCCTGAGCGGCGAGCAAGCGCTGAAGCTCACCCACCGGCACCCGGCGCGGCGTCACGTTGTACCGCAGCGCGAGGTGCGCCGCGGTTCCCGCCGCTTGGCCCAGCGCCATCCACGTGGGCTCCATGCGGATCGAGGAGTAGGCCACGTGCGTGGTTGACGCCGCGACCGGGACGATGAGGTTTTCGACTTCCACCGGAATCATGATGCGATACGGAATCTCGTAGGGCCGCGTCACCGCGTCCAGCATGCCCAGATAGCCTTCCAGCACCAGCGTGTCCGTCGGCTGGCGCTTGCGGCAGGGGAAGCTGTCGATGGGAAACTCTCCCACCGCGATCGCGTCCTCGTGCCGCCGCGAGCCGGTGGTCATGTCGTGCTCAGTGAGGGTGTAGTCCCCCACGAGCCTGCGGCCCTCGCGCACGTAGAGCTGGAAGGGGAAGTGACCGTTGTCGGTGAACTCGTCGCGCGGCAGGTGATAGCCGTTGGCGATGCGCCGGTGCTTGGCGGGAACCTGCTCGTCGTGCTGCAGGAACCACAGCAGTCCCAGTGACAGGTCGCGGTGTCTCTGGCGAATGCGCTGCCGGGTCGCGTCGTCGCCCTCGATATAGCCCCGGTTTTCCTCGGGAAAAGGAAACGCCAGCGGCCGCGGGTTGATGTTGACGTCGGTTTTCCGATTGGGAATCTCGGTCACCGATAGCGCCCGCACCAGCGTGTCGAAGTGGGCGGGGTTGTAGCCGCGCCCGGGCTTGAGCGTCTTGGGTCCGCTGAGCCGTCCGGCCGCAAGATCATCGAAATAGCCCGCATACTCGGCGCGGTCGTAACCGGGCGGTGGATCGGTCAGCCGGTGGGCGTTGGCCGGGTCCGTGGTCAGGCACAGCCGGTAGGTATAGGCCGGCAGCCGGCCATCCGCGGCTCCGGTTGTGCCCGGCAGGAATTCCCCCTCCTGGTAGTCGTAGTAGACCACGCCGGCGTGCGGCTCGTTGAACTCCTCGTGCGCCTCCCGCCCAAGACGGAAGGCGGCGCCCGCCGCCGCGAAGAGATCGCCCTCGTAGGTGGCGTCGATGAACTGGCGGCCGTGGATCGTCGCGGGGCGCCCGCTGCGCCGATCGACGATCTCGATCGCCGTCACGGCCAAATCCGAGCAAGTCACTTCGGTCAGCCGGGCGCCGCGGATCAGGCCAATGCGGCGTTGCTCGCCGACCATGCCCTCGAACACCGCCTCAGCCACCGACGGCTCGTAGTAGTAGCCGTCGTCGCACAGGCGCACGTTGTCCGAGTCCGCGCCGTGGCGCGCCACGTAGGCGGCCAGCACGCGCTCCGTGAACTCCCGGAACAGGCCGCCGATGAGCTCCCGATGCTCGATGTCGCTTTTGCCCAGCCCGCTGGCCGCCATGCCGCCGATGTGCCGGTGGTATTCGATCAGCGAGACCGAGTGTCCCAGGCGCGCGGCGGCCACGGCGGACGCGATGCCGCCCGGCGTCGCGCCGAGCACGACGACGTCCGCCTGCTGAGGCCCACGCGGTACTGGGCCGGCGTCGGTCGGCTTTCGGTTGGGGTGTGCGGTCACTCTTGGACTGCGGCGCGGCCGCGCGGTGCAGGTCAGCCCAGGGAAGAGTACGCGCTAGGTGACTGAGGCGAGGCGCGCGGCGTGGCGCCCCGGTTCGGTCAGTTGCAGGCGGTCGGCATCCCGCGTGACCAAGCCGCGGTCGGCCGCCGACTGCACCACGCGTTCGGCGAAGTCGGGCTGCCACCGCATGTGTCGCTGCATGTGGTCGATTCGGCTCTCGTCGTCGGCAGCGGGCGTTCCCTCGTGCGTCGCCAGATGGATCAGGAGCAACTGTCGGGCGAAGTCCCAGCGCTGGCGCCCGCGGCGCCGCGCCGTGACCAGCAGGCCACGCTGAGGCGCCAGCAGCAAGGCGAGCACGAACACCGCGCCGACGACCGTGGCCATGGCGCCGGCGATGTTGGCGTCAAGGGCGCGTGCCAGCCAGTACCCGCCGATCGCGCAGACGGCTCCAATGGCCACGCTGAGCCCGAGCAGGCGCGGCAGTCGATCGGTGAGCAGGTAGGCCGCCGCGGGAGGACCGATCATCAGCGCCACCACCAGGATGCTGCCAACGGCGTCGAACGCGCCGACGGCCGTGACCGACACCATGCCCATCAAGCCGTAATGAATCAACGCGGGCGAAAACCCGAGCGCCGTCGCCAGCCCGGCGTCGAATGTGGCCACCTTGAGCTCCTTGTAGAACGCGCCGCAGACCGCCAGGTTGATGAGCAAGATGCCGCCCATCACCCACAGCGCCACCGGCCCCAGGTCCAGGCCGAACGGGGTGAAGCGGTTGAACGGGGCAAACGCTAGCTCGCCGAGCAGCACGGCGTCGCTGTCGAGGTGCACGTCCCCCGCCAGGGCCGAGATCAGAATCACGGCGATGGAGAACAGGGCGGGGAACACCAGCCCAATCGCCGTGTCCTCGCGAACCAGCCCGGTCCGGTTGACCACCTCCACCAGCGCCACTGTCGCCAGCCCCACGATGGCCGCGCCGGCAATCAGCAGCGGCGACCGCAGATCGGCCACGATGAAAAACGCCAGCACGATGCCCAACAAGACCGTGTGGCTGATGGCGTCGCTCATCATGGACATGCGTCGCAACATCAGAAACGCGCCGGGAATCGCGCACGCGGCGGCCACGACGACCGCGACAAGTTGAACTTCGAGCTGCGCGGGCGTCACGGGGCGCTGGCCTCGGCCGCGCGTAGGCGCGCTGCCCGGGAGGCTCTCTCACGCCCCAGGTCGGTTAGCGTCCAGGCGTCGCCGGCGGTGCGACGAGCGAGACCCTGCGCTGCAAGCTCCGCCAGCGCGCGATCAACGACCGCACGACCGCGGATCGCGTACAGCGCCGCCACGTGGTGCGCGTGGGCGGGATTGCGGGTGTGCTGTGCCGAAAGCGCCGCCAGGTCACCAAGCACGGCCTCGAGGGCCAGCAGCCGGCGGTGGCGCCAGGCGCGGAATCGCGCCCAGGCGATCCCGCGGCGCGGTGCAAAGAGCAGTGAAACGGCCACAAATCCCGTCGCAACCAGGACGATCGTTGGCCCCGTGGCGGTGTGGGCCGTCGTGCTGATGACCGAGCCGGCCACGCCGGCGGCCGCGCCGAGCACGGCCGACAGGATCACCATCACACCGAGGCGGTCGGTCCACTGGCGCGCGGCGGCCCCGGGCGCGACCACCATGGCGCTCATCAGCACCACGCCGACCGTCTTGAGCCCCACCACGATGGCGACGACCAGCAGACTCGTGAGCAGCACGTCCAGCCGGCGAACGGGATATCCCAGCGAGGCGGCGAAGTCCGGATTGAAGCTCAGCAGCTTGAACTCCTTCCAGAGCACCAGCAGGATCAGCACCGCGACGGCTCCCACGGCCGCCATGGTGATCACGTCGACTTCGAGCAGCGCGGCCGCCTGGCCAAAGAGATATCGATCCAGCCCGGCCTTGCCGGCCGCCGGCTGTCGTTGAATGAACGTGAGGACCACGAGCCCGGCGCCGAAGAACACGCTGAGGATCAGGGCCATGGCGGCGTCGGCCTTGACCCGCGACGCGCGGACGATCCCAATGACGGCCAACGCCGCCACCCAACCGGCCAGCGCCGCTCCGATCATCAGCACCAGCGGTGTCCGACTGCCGGTGATGAGGAACGCGAGCGCCACGCCGGGCAACGCGGCATGCGACATCGCGTCGCCCAGCAGCGCCTGCCGCCGCAGCACGGCGAATGCGCCCACGGCCCCACTCACGACGCCCAGCGCCGCCGAACCCAGCGCCACCGTGCGCAGCGTGTAGTCGAACAGCAGATCGCTGAGGACGTCCACGGGGACGACCGTCAGCTCCGCCGGCCGGAGGCGTTCACGGAGTCGATTTCGGGCTGGACCCGTTGGCGTGTCCGCCGGCGATGCCCGAGACGCGCCCGCCGTAGGTCTCCCGCAGGTTCTCCTCGGTGAACACGTCCGCGACCGGTCCGGCGGCGATGCGGCGCACGTTGAGCAGCGTGACCCAATCGAAATACTCCGCCACGGTCTGCAGGTCGTGGTGCACCGCGACCACGGTCTTGCCTTCGGCGCGCAGGGTTCGCAGCAGGCTCACGATTGCCCGCTCGGTGGTGGCGTCCACGCCCTGGAAGGGTTCGTCCATCAAGTAGACCTCGGCGTCCTGCACCAGCGCGCGGGCCAGGAACACGCGCTGCTGTTGACCGCCGGAGAGTTGGCTGATCTGACGATCGGCGTAGCTCTCCATGCCAACCTGCTGCAGCGCGGCCAGCGATCGCCGGCGTTCGTTCGCGCCGGGGCGCCGGATCCAGCCCAGCCGCCCGTAGGTCCCCATGGCGACGACGTCGCGCACCGTGGTGGGAAAGTCCCAGTCCACGCTGCTGCGCTGCGGCACATAGGCCACCAGGTGGCGTTGCACGCGATAGGGCCGCCCCAGGATGCGCACCCGCCCGGCAGCGGGCCGGAGCAGACCGAGAATGGTCCGCAGCAGGGTCGTCTTCCCCGCGCCGTTGGGGCCCACGATGGCCATCAGGACGCCGCGCGGCACCTCCAGGTCCACGTCCCACAGCGCGGGGCGTTGGTGATAGGCCAGCGTGACGTCGGTGGCCTCGACCGCCGGCGGGGCGTCAGACTCGGTCGGGTCGGCCAGCGGCGCGCGCGCGGCTGTTGCGCTCATTCGCCCGTCAGCCCGCTGACAATCGTGTCGATGTTGTGGCGGATCATGCCAAGATAGGTGCCTTCCGGCGTGCCCGAGGCGCCCATGGCGTCGGAGAAAATCTCGCCCCCGACGACCACCGTGTGCCCGCGCGCGCCCGCGGCTTCGATGACGGCCTGCACGCCCTGATCGGGCACCGAGGACTCGATGAAGACGGCGCGAATCCCGCGGTCGCTGATGAACCGCGCCAGGGCTTGCACGTCCGCGGTGCTCGCCTCGCTCTCGGTGCTGATGCCCTGGAGGCCCCGCACCTCGAAGCCGTAGCGTTGGGCGAAGTAGTTGAACGCGTCGTGGGCGGTGACCAGGGCGCGGATGTCCGCATCCAGCGTGTCGGCCTGCTCGGTGACATAGGCGTCCAGGGCTTCGATTTCGGCGATGTAGGCCTCGGCGTTGGCGCGATAGGTCGCCGCTCGATCGGGATCCATGTCGACCAAGGCGTCACGGACGCTCGCGACGACGACTGTCCATAGGCCGAGGTCAAACCACACATGCGGGTCGTAGGCTCCTTCGAACTCGGGGGGCGCCAGCAGTTGGCCGCGGTCGATGCCGTCGGTCACGCGCACCGACCGCACCCCCAGATCCTCCATGCGCTCCAGGACGCCGGTCATGCCTGCCTCGAGGTGCAGGCCGTTCCAGAACACGGCGTCGGCCGACTCAAGACGGGTGATGTCGCTCTCGCTGGCGCGGTACAGGTGCGGATCGACGCCAGGCCCCATGAGAGCGTGAACCTCGACGGCGTCCCCACCGACCCGGCGCACGGCGTCGGCGATCTGCCCGGTCGTGGCCACAATGCGCAGTCGAGGGTCATCCGCGCCATCGGGCTCCGGAGCGCTGCCGTTACAGGCGGCAAGGAGGAGCAGGGCGGCGGCGAGACTCCCATTCAGGCAGCAAACCAGCGCCGTTTGGACGGCTCCCGAACGCAGCGGTCACATCCCCTGAGGAATCGTCGGCGCCTAATGGTTTCATGAATCGAGCCGTTAAGTCAATCAGCCCAATACAAAAGTTGAATTATTCAACAATTGAATCCGTCACCCCCCAGCCTCACGGATTTGGCCAGTCCGGCGCTGGGTTGAAAGGCTCGGTATTCGTGGCGGCACATGCTGGTGACATCTTGACATCACCTAAGAGAGACATCACGATGCCCTCATGCGAACTACGCTGACGCTCGACGCGGACGTCGCCGACTTTCTGCGCGAGCAGGCCCGACTCCAGAACCGGCCGTTCAAGCAGGTCGTGAACGACACCTTGCGCCGAGGGATGTCGCCCGCGGCCGGCGAGGAACGCCCGGCCTATCGGGTTAAGCCG
Source organism: Chloroflexota bacterium (assembly GCA_026706485.1). NCBI lineage: Bacteria > Bacillati > Chloroflexota > Chloroflexota bacterium. Next base: position 111,714 of record JAPOYR010000013.1, read on the forward strand.
CTCCGCGGCGGCTTCCGTCCCGGCGTGGATCCGCTCAAGCTAAATCAGCTCAACGACGAGCTGGAGACGCAGGAGTTCATCGGCCGGGACGGCGAGTGATCGTTCCGGACCTGAACCTGCTGCTCTACGCCTACAACGACGGCGCGCCCTTCCACGACGCGGCCCGACGGTGGTGGGAAGCGTCGGTCAACGGGACGGAGCGGGTCGGGGTGCCGTGGGCGGTGTCCACCGGCTTCGTCCGGCTCATGACCCATCCGCGGGTGCTCGCGGACCCCACCACGCCGACGACGGCAGCGGGCTACGTGGACGAATGGTTCCGCGTGCCCAACGTCATTCCCCTGAACCCTGGCCGGGACCACCTCGCCCACTTCCGACGCTGCCTCGAAGCTGCGGGCGTCGGCGCCAACCTCGTGACAGACGCCCACCTGGCGGCCCTGGCCATGGAATACCAGGCGGAGCTGCACTCCACCGACACGGACTTCAGCCGCTTCCCTGGCCTCCGCTGGCGCAATCCACTCTGAGGCGGCCTCGGAACAACTCCTCGGTCATCCCCGCGCCCAATCCGTCATTTCCGCGAAGTAGACCCTTGCGTAGCCCTTCGTCATTCCCGCGACGGCGGGAATCCACCCGTCATTGAACCTGAGGGCGGATAGGGTTCGCCCCCTCATCCTCGAGCTTGGCCGGGCTTTGCAAGAGTCACCGAAGGCGGGAATCCACGCCCGTTCATGGTTCGACACGCCCACCATGAACGGGCAGATGCCCCTCCGTCCTTCAGGCGTCCGACGGAATCCAGAGCCGCTCACCCTTGCCGTGTCTGCATGTACCGTTGAAGCATGTCGCGCACCACCTTCGATATCGACGAAGAGGCCTCTGCCGAGGTAATGCGGCGCTATCGACTCGCCACCAAGCGCGAGGCGATCAACTACGCGCTGCGGACGCTGGCGGCCGAACCACTATCCGTTGTCGAGGCCCGAGCGCTTCGCGGGATCGGCTGGGAAGGTGATCTCGACGACATGCGCTCCAACTGTCAATCAATATCATTTCGAGCGCAGCGAGAATTCTGAAGGCGCTCATCGCTTGCCGCGCCACAGGCATTCGGCAGCCGCGACGACGAGTCACGATCAACCGCGCAGCGCCGAGTAAGATCCTTCGACTCTGAAGTCCTGACCTGTCGAGCCTCTACTCGTCCCCGTCCGACGTGTCCTCGCCCGCCAGGGCCGTGCTCTCCGCGAAGACCTTGAACGATTCCATGATCTTGAGCGACTGGCGCTTGAACAGCGGACGCATGAACCATGCGGCAACGCGCATGACGCCGCCGAACTCGAAGACGTTGTGCGCGATCCACTGGGTAGCGTTGGGGCCGTCTTCGACGAACCAGTTCTCGATGACGTTGCGCACGCCCTCGGTTTCATAGGTGCCGCTGATCTCGTCCGGCAGGTTGTAGCGTGTGAGCGTTTCGATCATGTCGAACGTCGTGCCGTTGTCGCGCGCGAAGGTCAGGCGCGACGTGGCGCCGGGCTCTCCGGGCGTGCCGCTGACGTGCTCGAAGCTCTGCAGGCCCTCCATCCACTTGAGCATGTTGTCGGGGTCGTCGAACAGCTTGACCATCGGCTCGCGCGCCACATTAATGACCAACTTGCAGGTGTACTTCACATAACAATCCCAGGTCGGCGACGGACCATGCTACCGCGGGTCAGCGCTGCACCGTGAAGCGGATCGCGCTCTTGGGAAGGCGCAGCACGCCGTGGCGGTCGATCTCGCGCTGGATCAGATCGGACATCTCAAGCGCGATCGCGGCGCGGTGGCTGTTGTCCGTGGGGCGGTCGGCGATGGAGTCGATGGGCCCCGTCGTGTAGTAGCGCAACGCGTCGTCCGCGGTCGGAAACAGGAAGGCGTCGTCCCAGGTGTCGAGCCGGCAGTGCGCGAATTCGGAGGCGACGATGCGCTCGTCCAGCTCGGTGAACCGCAGCGTGCGCCGCGGACGCGGCGAATAGCCCGCCGCCCGCGCGGCCAGGCCGTGCAGCTCGATCAGCACCGCCTGGCTGTCCGAGGCGTTGGTCGTCAGCACGGCACGGCCGCCCGGCCGCAGCACGCGCCAGATTTCGCGCAGGGCCAGCGCTAGGTTCGGCACGTGAAAAAGCACGTAGTTGGCGAAGACGCGATCCATAGAACCGTCGGCAATGGGAAGTGCCTGGAGATCACCGACGCCAAGGCCCAAAGGAAACCCCGTGCAACCGGGCCGCGGAGCCATTCCCACCATCGCCGCCGAGCGGTCGATGCCGACGATTCGAGCGCCGCGCCGCCGCAACTCATCGAAGCACGCCCCGTAGCCGCAACCCGCATCCAGCACGAGGTCGTCGGATCGCAGCGCCAGGCCGTCAACCACCCAGGCCATGAACGAATCGGCCCGCTCGGAGAAGCGCCGGTGGGCCTCGATGCGCGTTTGCAGGCGCGACGTGTCCGAGTACTGCTCGTGCAGCTGGGCGGCGTCGGCCGCCGTCTGGCCAGTCATGGCCTGCAAGCCACGGAATCTTCAGTCGCCGGCGTCAGCCGATCGCGGTCACGTCGGACGCTCATCCGTCGAGCGCGCCGGTCTTTACATTTACGCCCCACGGAGACTGCGCCTTCCCACAACGTCGAACGCAACGGTGGCTGGTGGCGAAGTGCGCCCAGTGCCCAGGCCGCGCGATTCTGCAATTATGGCCGCAGCGCGGACGGAGGAGGCTGACCATGGCTGAGGGAACGCGAGTCGTCGTCATCGGCGCCGGGCACAACGGCCTCGTCGCCGCCGGCTACCTGGGGCGGGCCGGCCTGGACGTGCAGGTCCTGGAACGCCGGGACGTCGTCGGCGGAGCGGCGGTCACCGAGGAGTGGTTTCCCGGCTTCAACATCTCCACCTGTTCCTACGTCTGCCACATCCTGCAGCAGAAGGTCATTGACGAGCTCGAGCTGCGCCGTCACGGTTTCCACGTCTACCCCATCGACCCGTCGCGCGTCCATCCCCACCCCAATGGCACGGCCCTGACGCTTTGGCACGACGACGAGCAGACGGTCGAGGAGATTCGCAAGATCTCGCCCGAGGACGCCGACGCCTGGATGGATTGGGCCGACTTTTGGCATCGCGCCGTCGGCATCCTCAGCGACTATTACCTGCGCCCGCCGCCCTCGCTGGCCGAGCTTTCCGAGAGGTTTCGCCGCGAGGGCGAGGAGGAGTTGCTCGAGACCCTGCTGACCGTCCCGTTCAGAGACCTGATCGAGCAGTATTTCGTTTCGGACCAGGTCAGGGCGGCGATGAGCACCAGCACGTGGGACATGGGCGACATCAGCGCGCCGGGCAGCGCCTACATCACGGCGCTCTACCGGTTCAGCGCGTTCCGGGAGGACACGGAAAACTACGGCATCGTCCGCGGCGGCATGGGCGGTATCACCCAGGCGCTAGCCCGCTCCGCCGAAGCAGCGGGCGTGTCGATCAGGACCGGCGCCGAGGTGCGGCGCATTTTGGTCGAGCGAGGTCGCGCCGTGGGCGTCCAGCTGCACGATGGGGAGGTGGTCGAAGCCGACGTCGTGCTGTCGAATGCGGATCCCAAGCGGACCTATCTCAAGCTGTTGGAGGAGACCGACCTGGATCCGGGCTTTCGCGAGGCGGTCGAGGCGCTGAAAACCGAATCGGCCTCGGCCAAGTTCCTGTGCGCGCTGCGCGAGCTGCCCGATTTCTCCGCCTATCTGGGCGACGACTATGACCCCAAGCACCTGGCGATGATCAATCTCTGCCCGTCGCTAGAGAATCCTCAGCGCAGCTGGAACGATGCCAAGCACGGGCGCGTGCCCACCACGCCGATCGTGCAGGTCCAGATTCCGACCGTCTACGACCCGACGATCGCTCCCGAAGGCCGCCACATCCTGTCGATGTGGGTCTTCTTCGTCCCGCCGCACATCAAGGACGGCTCCTGGTCGGACATGCGCCAACCGTTTGGCGAGTGGCTGATCGACGAGCTGACCGCCTACGCGCCGAACTTCAGGGACGCGATCATCGACTGGACGCTGTTGACGCCGGAAGACATCGAGGAGCGCATTGGCCTCACCGACGGCAACATTCGGCACATCGATCTCATTCCGCAGCAAATCCTCTCGCGTCGACCGCTGCCCGGGTGGTCCGACTACCGCACGCCGATCGAGGGTCTCTTCCTCTGCGGCGCCGGCACGCATCCCGGCGGTGAGGTGACCGGCGCGCCAGGGCACAACGCGGCGCACGTGGTGTTGGAGCAACTGAGCCGGTAAACGGGGAAGCGCCGCGACCTGTTGCGGGGTCGCGGCGCTTCGTTGCGCCGGCGGGTCAGCGGGTGTCTAGCCTTGGGGAGGAGAGGTATCCACCCGCTGACCGCCGACGGCTGCCACGGCCGCGTGCGACAAACCGGCGTCGTTGCCGGCACCGTCGCTCGTGCAGCCCGCCACGCAGTGTGAGGCTGTTGGCGTCGCTGCCAATGCCGTCGCTGCCCGCGTCGCCTTCCACCGTTTTGGTGGTGCGGACGACCGCGGTGTCACTCCCGGAACAGGCGAACATCGCGGCGCAGATTGCATGGCGCCCCTTCGAGCGAACCTGCATCTGCCCCGACTTCCCCTCCAGGATCGGATCCGGACACACTGCGTACATTCCCGTGTGCTCGGCGCGGACCGGACGGGACGTTGGCCACGGAGCCGCCGTCGCCGCTAGCGCAAGGCGGACGGCCACCGGCATGCAGCGCACGGTCAGGCCGCACAGCGGATGTTGCGCCGTGCGAACGTGCGTGCGCCTTCGCTCGTTCATCGTCCGCCGCCATTGGGAATGACTTGCATGCAATTTCTACGATAGTTTCCCTCATAGAACTTGTGAGTTTTCGTGCGACTAATCCTTAACTTAAGTTAATGGTCTTGTGAGCGCATTCACAAGGCCTATATCTAATTCGACCCTGAACCCGCCGAACGGGAAACGCTCGGTATCTGGCCCAGTCCGTGGCGGGTCAGGTTTTGACACTGTTCCTACACACCCCGGCCGGTCGCGAGCCGCGTGGGGCAGGGTGCTCAAGCGCGCGCCGTTCAGGAGCTTGCGGCGCCGACCGGAAACGCGACGCCTGCACAACTCGTCAGCTCGGGAACGTGCCCCGCGAACCCTCGGCGATTCCAGGTTCGGCGGGTCCTGGATTCCGGCGGAAGTCGGCAAGTCGAGGGGTGACGGACGGCCCAATCGGCGGCATGCGCGCGGCGGCAAGCGGCACGGGCCCAATGGCCCAGGAGGTCGGGGCGAGAGGATTTGAACCTCCGACCTCATCGTCCCGAACGATGCGCGCTACCTGGCTGCGCCACGCCCCGATGGCGACCAGTATAGGCGAGTCTGACCCCGGCCCGGCTAGACGAGCCTTCGTTCGGGGTCGAGGGCCTCTCTGACCGGTTCCCAGGCCTCGGAAGGCGGCGCGGTCTCCGGTGGGCGGTCGATTGCCGCCCAGCCGCCGCGACCCTGAATCTCGGCCTTCACGGCATCCGCCGTGTGCCGGTCCGGACAGCCGATGATGGCGCGGGCGCCGTCGGGGCTGACGACCCGTGGCACCGCGGGGGCGATGTCTTCCCAGTCGGCCTTACTCCATCCTGACGGCAATCCCTCGGCGCGCACGTCGACGGGCGACGCAAGCACCTGGCTGAATTCCGTACTTGCGTCGGCGTCGATCGAATCACCCGGCACGGCATGGCGCAGGCGCAGCGTCACCTCGACGAGAGCGCCCAGGCGTCCGGCGGAGCCCCACATGGCGTGGGTGAGCCCATATCCAGCCGAGAATTTGACCGTGGCGCCCCCGACGTGAATGGTCTCGCCGGCGGCCAGCACCACCGTGGCGCCCAGGATCCAGCGTCGCGCCGGCGCGTCATCCTCGCGCACCGCCGATCCGCGACCGGACGCGATCAGCCCGCCCACGGTCCCGCCCGGCTCCAGACGCTCGACCGGCCACACCAGCCCATGCTCCCGAAGGCGTTGCCGCAAATCGGCAAGCGTGACGCCGGCCTGGACGCGCGCGATCAGGTCGAGCGGCTCGATCTGGAGCTCAGTTAGGGCAGCGGTCGAGACCGTGAGCGCGTTGGGCGGTGGTGGCGGCGTGCGCGAGTCCAGGCTCTGCGTGCCGACGATGCGCACATGGCGGGCCTCGGCCAGCGCGGCGGCCAGCGCGGCTATGGTGGGCGGCGTCAGATCGGCCGGCGGATGGCGCATGCGGGCAAAGGGTAGCGCGAGGGCCGTCCACGGCCCAGAATCGGCCATGAGCATCGGACGAATGGTCGCGCGGCGATCGGTTGCCGGATCTTGAGACGACGGATCCAACGCGCAGCGGCGACGACGGCCGCGCGCGCGGCGGCCGCCGTGTCCCGTTTGACGCGACGCGGCGGGGGAACCGCGATCAGTGGGCTCGTGGCCCAGGCCGTATGGCCGCACTATGTGCCCGATGGCCTCAACAGCCTGTCGCGGCTGGTGCTCGTCAGCGGCACCAATGGCAAGACCACGACCACGGCGCTGATCGCGGCGGCGTTGCGCGCGGCGGGTCACGAGGTCTGGACGAACCCGACCGGATCGAATCTGGAACGCGGCATCGCCGCGGCGCTGGCGCGACGCGCCGCGTGGCATGGCGGACAACGTCGCGAACGGTCGGCGGTTGGCGTATTCGAGGTGGATGAATGGGCGCTCGCGTCCCTGCTGCCGCGCCTATCGCCGACGCTTGTGGTGCTGTTGAACCTGTTTCGCGATCAGCTCGACCGCTACGGCGAGATCGACACGACCGCCGGCGCCTGGCGCCAGGTCGTTGCCGGGCTGCCCGACACGACAACCGTCCTCGCCAACGCCGACGATCCACTGGTCGCGTCGGTGGCTGAGGCACACCCCGGGCGCGTCGATTGGTTCGGCAGCGACCGCCTGGGCGCGGCGGCCGACCTGGACCCCTGGGCCGACGTTCGCGGCTGTCCCACGTGCGGTGAGCCGCTGGTCTACGACGCCGTCGCCTTTGCGCACCTGGGCCGCTGGCGCTGTCCGACCGGCGACCTCGTGCGCCCTTCGCCCGACGTGGCCATCGCGGCCGCCCAGCCCCGCGGAGTCGACAGGTTGGCGCTGACACTCACCGCCGACGGCTGGCAATGCGAGGCGGATGTGCCGCTGCCGGGGCTCTACAGCGCCTACAACGTCGCCGCCGCAGTCGCCGCCGCACGGGCCCTCGGCATTGGACCGGCGCAGGCGCTGGACGCGGTGGCCCAAACCGGTCCGGCCTTTGGCCGCGCGGAGGTAATCCCGACTCCGCACGGGGAGATCGTGCTGCTGCTCACCAAGAATCCCACCAGCGCCAATCAGGTGTTGGACCTGCTAGCCGCCGAGCCGGAGCAGCTGGATACGCTGGTGCTGCTGAACGACGGCGTCGCCGACGGAGAGGACGTCTCGTGGATCTGGGACGTGGAGTTCGAACGCCTGCGACCGCGGCGGCTCACGCTCGGCGGTCGACGGGCCCATGACCTGGAGTTGCGCGTGAAGTACGCCGGGGTCCAGCCGTTGGACGGAAGCGTCGCCGTCGAGCCGGGCATCGCCAAACCGCTCGACCGGGCGCTGAGCCGCGCCGACGGGCGGATGGCGGTCGTGGCCACCTACACCGCAATGCTGGACGTGCGCGCCGTGTGCGTCGCGCGGGGTTGGACGACCCCGTACTGGAGCGACGCGTGACCGCCGACGGACCGACCCTGCGGCTGGCGTACCTCTATCCGGACCTGATGAATCTCTACGCGGACCGGGGCAACGTGACGTGTCTGCAGCGGCGCTGCGCCTGGCGCGGCATCGAGCTCCGCGTGACGACGGTGGCCTGGGGCGATTCGCTGGACGAGCCGCAGGACATCTACGTGATCGGCGGCGGGCAGGACCGGCAGCAGCGAGCCGCTAGCGAGGGCCTGTCGCGGCGGCATGCCGACCGCATCGGACGCGACGTCGCCGACGGCGCCGCCATGCTGGCCGTGTGCGGCGGCTATCAGCTGATGGGGCGGTCCTATCGCGACGCCGACGGCACCGTCATGCAGGGACTTGGCATCTTTGACATGGAAACCGTTCACCCCGGGCCCAAGGTGGCGCGCTGCATCGGCAACATCGCTTGCCGGTGGGAGGGCGCGCACCTGATCGGGTTCGAGAACCACGGCGGACGGACCTATCTGGGCGCCGGCGCGCGACCGCTGGCCGCGGTCGTCAAGGGGTTCGGCAACAACGGCAAGGACGGCGGCGAAGGGGCTGTGGCGGGTGCTGCCATCGGCACGTATATGCATGGGGCGTTGTTGCCGAAGAACCCGCACCTGGCCGACCACCTGCTCGCCATGGCGCTGCGGCGGATGGCCCCTGAGTACACGCTGGGGCCACTCGATGACGACGTCGAGTGGCGGGCCCATCGGACCGCGCTGCGGATCGTCGGGGTGTCGGGGCGCCGCTAGGCGGGCCGCGCTTCTTCACCGTCGTTCATGGCCGTCCGAATCGCTCCCGCCACGGCGTCCGGTTCGTCAAGCTGCACGGAATGCCCGGCGCCGGCAATTACCCGCAGGCGACCGTTGGGCACACGCGCCGCGACCTCCCGGCCCAGCGCAACGGACAGCGTGCGGTCGCCGGCGCCCCAAAGGACCAGCACCGGCGCCTGCACGTCGGCCAGTTGCTCGCGCAGGTCGTCGACCGGTGGCTGGATGTAGCCGTCGCGGATGCCATCCAGGAAGCCGGGCGTTTGGGTCTGGCGGTAGAGGTCGTCTACGCGGCCGCGTGGCAATCGGTGGGGGCGGGTCATCTGCTGCCGCTGACGCCACGCGAGCCACCTGCGGCTGAACATGCTGCGCTCGAAGAGCCACACCACCATCGGCCAGGTCCACGCGTCGCGCGCCGGGTATGGGTCCGGCTCGCGGGCGAACGGCGCGACGAGGACCAGATTCCTTACCCGCGCCGGATAACGGCTGGCGAAGGCCAGCGCCGTCTGCCCGCCCATGGAGGCGCCGACCAGCGTCACCGCATCGAGGCACAAGGCGTCCAGCAGGTCCCGCAGCCACTCCGCGCGTCCCCACACGCCGGCGGGCACCGTCGTGCCCTTGGCCGAGCGACCGAACCCAGGCAGGTCCACCGCCACGCATCGAAAATCTTGGCCCAGGCGATCGATGACCGGATCCCACACGCCGGCCGTGCTCAGAAAGCCGTGCAGAAACACCACCGACGGGCCGTCGCCCGTCGTTCGCGCGTGGTAGGCCGCGCCGTCCACCTTGATGAATCCGGCCCCTTTGGCCGCGGGGCCGGCTGGCGTGGGCTCGCTGGGCGGTCGCAAGCGACGCCAGGCGGCAATCACCGCGGCGGCCGCCGCCAGCACCGCCGCAAGCACCACCTGACGCATCGGAAGTCCGCGGGCAACGTTACCTCGGCACGCTAGCACCTCCCGCCGGCGCGCGACCGACAGGCGCTCGCCGTGCCAACGCCTACACTGGAACCGAGTGAATTGGCCGTGGCCGCCGCCCAGTCACGGCCCCGAGGGTCCTGCGTGACACCGCCTCCAAGTGACGACGCTGCCGCCATGCGTGACGCGCCCGGTGAGCGCCGCTCGCGCCGGTGGTGGTTGCGGCGGAGTTTTCTGCCGCCTCTCGTGGCCGCGCTTGGCGCCATCGGCATCGGCGCCGCCTGGCGTCTCGCCTGGACGCCTGCGGCGACGCGCTTCGGCGGCACGATTCGCGTGGGGCGGCCCGATGACTATCAGGTTGGCGAGTCGCGCCACTGGGCGGACGGCCAGTTCCACTTGGTGCGGCTTCCCGACGGATTCCTGGCGCTCTACGAGCGTTGTCCGCATCTGGGCTGCCCAATTCCGCCGCCGCGGGACGGCATATTCGAGTGCCGCTGCCATTTCTCGCGCTTCGCCCTCAGCGGCGAGCGGCTGACGGGACCCGCCGAGCGCCCGATGGATGTTTTTCCGGTTGGCCTCAGCGGCGAGGCGCTGGTGGTGCGCACTGGCCTTTCGGCCGTCCAACAGCGCGACGCCTACGACCCCAGCCAGGCGCTCCGGCCCTAGCTCCGTGGCATGATGCGCGGCAAGTCGGTCGAACAACCGCGTGAGGAGCGTTTACCCGCATGAGACACCCCTCCTATGACCCCGCCTGCGACGTGTGCCACGCCAATGCCGGCGAGGCCCCGAGCCCCGGCGGCGTGATCTTTGCCAACGACCTGTGGTTCGTGCGCCACACGCCCCCGCCGGCCCCGCTGGCGGGCTGGATGATGCTGCATCCCCAGCGCCACGTGCAGGGCCCGGCGCACTTCACCGACGAGGAGACGGAGAATTTTGGACCGGTGCTGCGGCATCTCACGCGCACGCTCGAAGAGGTGACCGGCGCGCTGCGGATCTACGTCGTCGCGTTCGGCGAGAGCGTGCCCCACATGCACGCCCATCTGGCGCCGCGCTACGCCCAGATGCCGAACGACGCGGTGGCGTGGAGCCTCAGCGACACCTTTCGCCAGGTTGCCGGCGGCGAGCTGCCGGGCGCCGATCAAGGCGATGTCGACCGCATCATTGCGGACTACCGCGCGGCGTTGGAGGCCGATCCACCGCCGCGATAGGTGTGGCGTCTCCGGCCTCCGTGTTTACATAAGTCGCGTAACCGCTTCCGGCTCCCGAGTCCGTCATTCCCGCGGAGGCGGGAATCCACCCCTGGCTTTCGAGACGCCAGGCGCGAGCTGGGTGCCGCAGGCTTCGGACCGACTAGAACCACGACGCCGCGACGAATCGCGGCACGGTGACGATGCCGCGCGAGGGAATGCCCAACCGTCGCAGTGCCTTGTCCAGTTGCATGGTCAGCGTCTGCTCGGACTCATCCAACGCCGCGTGGAACTCGGCCAGCGGATCCGCCTCGTCTTCCAGGGCCAGCGCCAGCGTCACCAGCGTGCGACCCCCATAGATGCCCAGGGCGGCGCGCGCGTGCGGCACCAGCCGGTCAAGCTCGTCCGGCGCTCCGGCGATGAGCACGCCATCCCGCGGCGGCGCGCTCTCCGGCAGCACCATCAGGGGATTCGCGGATGCTGCGTGCACCGAGACCGGGTCCAGGCGATCCAGCATGCGCTCGACCGACGAGCGTCCCGCGCCGTCGACGTCGCCGATCACCGCCAGCCCATCGCCCGCGCCGGGAATCAGCCAAAAGCGCGACTCCTCCGAGCCGTAAAGCGTATCTGAGGCGACCCGGCGGAACGGCGGACTCGCGGCCCTGATGTCGTCCACGATTGCGGCGATCTCCTGCCGTACGCGCTCGAAGTCCGCGGCAGGCAGCGCCGGTCGAGCGTGCACCAGCTCCGGAATGTCCGCGATGTGATAGGCGCCGTCGGGATACGCTTCGACGTCCACGATCAAGTCGCGCCAGGTCACGACGCCGTCGCTGATCTCGACCGGTCGAATGACGTTCACGTACCAGTGCCGGCCCGGCGTCGGCAGCTCCATCACCTGGCGCCACGCGCCGCGCCGGTAGCGGTCCAGGCTGTCGTCCCGGCCGGACCACGAGGAGCCGTCGGCCATCCGGAACGTCGTGCCGGCGGGAACCGAAACACTGAATTCCTCCGCCGTCACCTCGTGCACCTGCGCCCGGCACTCCCACTTGGGCGTGTCCGAATTCCACGGCAGCTTGCGCACGGTGACTTGCTGTCCCGGCCGAAGGCCGGGATGGGCGTCTGTCTCGCCGATCGAGAACTCCTTGCATGCGGCGACGTGCGGCACATCCGCCCGGCAGTCTAGGCGCAACCGGACAGACGCTCGCGGAGGCCGCGGCTACACGAGATCCACGCGGCGCAGGTGACGTTCGTGGAAGGCTTCCAGGCGCTCCTCGGGCATAAGCAGCACCAGGTCGGGCTCAAGGCCGGCCACGAAGCCAACGTCATGGGAGACCACCACCAGCGCCGCCGCGTAGCTGCGCAGCGCTTCCACAAGCCAAGCCTGCGTGGTTTGGTCGAGGTTGCTGTTGGGCTCGTCGAGCAATAGGAGGTTGCGCCGCTGGAGCATGAGCCGGGCGATGGCGAGGCGCGCCCGCTCGCCGGCAGAGAGCGTGTGCAGCGGTCGAAAGATGTGGTCCTCATTGAACAGTAGGGTGGCGAGAAAGCCCCGAACGCCGCTCTCGGTGGGGCTGGTGAGCGGTCGAATGGCGTCGTAGGCGGATCGCGCCGCCAGCGCCGTATCGAGGGTGTGCGCGAAGTGAGCCGCGTCGACGTTGTGCCCGTGCGTCACGGTGCCCTGCCGGGCCTGCAGCTTGCCGGCCAGGATGTTGAGCAGGGTGGACTTGCCGGCGCCGTTGCGGCCAATGACCGCCAGCCGCTGGCCACGCTCCAGGGAGAAGCGAACCTGGTGCAGGACCGGCACGGTCCCGTACGCATGGGCGACGTCGCGCACGTCCAGCACTAGGCGTCCCGACCGCGGCGCCTGCCCGACGCGCATGCCGATCTCGCCCGGCTTGAGGGGCAGCTCGACCACCTGCTCGCGCATGCGATCGAGCCGGCGGTCCATGACCTTGACGCGGCGGGCGAGCTTTTCGCTCTTGAAGGCATGGGCGCGCAGCCGGTCGGTGGTAGCTTCGAAGCGCTTGATCTCGCGCTGCTGCCGCGCGTGGGTCGTCTCTAGCGTGGCCCGGCGCGCCTCGCTCCAGGCCAGGTAGTCGGAGTAGCCGCCCTTGAACTCCGTGAGTCTGCGCGACCGGCCATCGAGCTCGTAGACGCGCGATATGGCGTGGTCAAGCAGGCGCAGGTCGTGGGACACGATCAGCACTGCCGCTTCGGTCCGAGCCAGAAAGTCCATGAGCCAGCGCGTGGCGTCAACATCGAGGTGGTTGGTCGGCTCGTCAAGCAGCAACAGGTCGGCGCCGCTGGCCAGCACGCGCGCCATCTCCAGCCGGGTGCGTTGCCCGGCAGACAGGGTGCGCACGGCTCGGCCCGCCAGGCCCGCCGGCAGCCCAAGACCGTTGAGCACGGTGGCCGCGGTGGCATGTGCCGCGTAGCCGCCGGAATCGCGGAATTCCTCTTCGACGCGGCTGTAGGTCTCCACGGCGGCGTCAAGATCGGGACCGGCCGCGCCGGCGAGCGCTCGCTCGGCCTGGGCCAGCCGGCCGGCCAATGGTGCCGTGGGACCACTGGATATCACGACGTCGATGAGTGTTGCGTCGGGCGACAGCGCGTCGGAGAGCTCCGGCTCCTGCGGCAGATGGCCGATGCGTCGCGGGCGAGCCACCCCTCCGGCGTCGGGGGGCAGGGTCCCGGCGGCGACGTGCAGCAGCGTGGACTTGCCGGCGCCGTTCACTCCGGCCAGTCCCACCTTCTCACCGCGCCCGACGAACAGCGACGCGCCGCGCAGGACCTCCTGGGGGCCCCAGGCGTATGAAAAGTTGGTGATGCTCAACATAGGTCTGGTCTGTTCCTTTTGATCCGCCCAAACAAAAAACCGCGGACGATGTGGTGTGGTGGCCCGTCCGCGGCTGGCGTTGCTGGTGGTTGCCGGTCAGGTCGGAGGGCGCACTCCACCTAGGGCAGCCCGGCGCACGGAGCAGCGGCGCCGCAATTCGGGTCGGACGGTGGGAACGATTAATCCGCGCATGACTTTGAGCATAGGCACGCCCATTTCGCTGTCAAGCCGACGTGGTGAGCGAGAGCGCTCGGCGCCGCGCGCCGTCAGGGCCATACTGACGCATGGAAAACCGCTTGACCTACGCGCCACCGGGCTACGACTGCCCGTTCTGCCGCATCGCCCGCGGGGTGTTTGGCGGCCCGGTGCGCGGCGGCGCGGAAGCCGACGTGCTGCGGACGCCAGACGTGACGGCGTTTGTCGGCTCCCACTGGTGGCCGCGAAACGAGGGGTCGGTGATCGTGATCCCCAACGCCCACTACGAGTCGATATTCGACCTGCCCGCCGAGGCCGCGGCGCGGATTCACGCGGTGGCGCAGCGCGTCGCCGTGGCCATGACCCGCGTCTATCGTTGCGAAGGCGTCTCCACGCGTCAGCACAACGGCCCCGGGGGCGGCCAGGAGGTCTGGCACTACCACCTCCACGTGTTGCCGCGGTGGCCCAACGACCAGCTCTACGAGCGCACGGCGGAACGCTTCAGGGCGCCGCCGGACGAACGGGCGCGGCGGGCCGCCATGCTGCGGGCCGCGCTCGACTCCGACCGCGGCTGAGCGCTGAGGCCAGGGCGGGCGTTCGCCCATCCCCGTCTCCGTGGGCGGCCAGGGTCTCCGACCCGCGGCGCCGCTGCGTCACAATGGCTGCCGCCGTTACCCGAGGACGACCCATGCAAGAAATCGCCCGCATCCAGATCGACGCCTCCCCGGACAACGTGTTTGCGCTGCTGGCCGACACCGACCGCCGCGGCGAGTGGCAGCAAGGCGTCGAGACGTTCGACTACGCGTCCGAGTTCGACCCCGACAACGCGGTGGGCGCGACATTCACCCAGCGCATCCGCGAAGGCTGGCGCGTGACGGAGTACCAGGGTGAGATCACGACCTACGATCCGGGTGCGTGCTGGGGCTCGCGCACGACTGGCGGCTCCTACTCGATGGTCGTGGAATACCGGCTCGCGCCGGTGGACGGCGGCACGACGGTGACCACCGTCGTGGACGTGGGGTCGGACTCGTGGTTCGTGCGCCTCATGGGATTCCTGTTCGGCTGGCTCACACGCTCGCTGGGCCGCAAGCACCTGCGCGCGCTCAAGGAGCTGGTCGAAGCGTCCTGATGTGCTCGCGATGCCGCGCATTCGCCTGATCCACTGGAACGCCGACGAGGCCGCGGAGCGGGCGGCGCGGCTGGCGAATGATGAGATTCGGGTCGATCACGCGCCGCTGGACCCGGCCGGACTCCGGGCGCTGCGCGCCGACCCGCCGGATGCCGTCGTGATCGATTTGAGCCGCCTGCCGTCGCACGGGCGCGACCTGGGCGCGGCGCTGCGGCAGACCAGGGCCACGCGTTTCGTCCCGCTGATATTCGCCGACGGGGATCCGGCCAAGGTCGCCCGGGTGCGGGAGCTGCTCCCGGACGCCACGTTTACCGACTGGCCGGGGGTTCACGAGGCGCTGGCGCATGCCCTGGCGCATCCGGCGGCGGAGCCGCTAGTCCCCGCCTCGAGCATGGCCGGATACTCGGGCACGCCATTGCCGCGCAAGCTCGGCATCAAGCCTGGCTACGCGGTGGCGCTCGTGGGCGCGCCCGAAGAGTTCGAGCGCACCCTGGGCGAGTTGCCGCCCGACGTGACCCTGCGCCGCCGCGCGCAGGGCCGCTGCGATCTGATCGTCTGGTTCGTCGGGTCGCGCCGCGATCTCGAGCGGCGCGTCGCGCGCTACGGCGCCAGGGCGGGCGCGGGCGGGCTCTGGATCTGCTGGCCCAAGAAGGCCTCCGGCGTGGTGTCCGATTTATCTGAGCGCGTGGTGCGCGAAACCGGGCTCGCGCAGGGTCTGGTGGACTACAAGATCGCGTCCATCGACCAGACCTGGTCGGGATTACGCTTTACGCGCCGCAAATCCGGCTGACTCCGGCGCGGATTCCGCGGCTACCCGGACCGCGGCCAGGGATGCTCGGCGATTGCCACCTCATCGAGGTCCGTGCCCCAGCCCGGCGCGGTGGGAATGCGCATGTGGCCATCGGCGATCTCGGGCAACGCGGTCACGATATCGTCGCGCCAAGGCGCCGAGTCCACGTCGACCTCCATCATGGCCAGGTTGGACACGCAGGCGCTCCACTGCGCCGCGATGAACGTGGCCAAGTGGCTGTAGTAGTTGTGCGGGGCGACGTTGATCTCGTAGGTCGCGGCCAGCGTGGCGATCTCCACCGACTGGGCCAGGCCGTTCCACGGCACGTCGATCACCGCCACGTCCACGGCGTGCCCCTCCAGGAACGGCAGGAAGTCGCGCACGGTGTTGAGGCTTTCGAGCGAAGCCAGCGGCATGGGCGCGGCGTCGCGGATGTCCCGCAGCGCGGCCGGGTCGTACATGTCGATTTCGATCCAGCGCAGGTCGAACGGCTCCAGCGCCCGCACGAGCTTGATGCAGGCCTCCGGGCGGAAGCGAAAGTTCAGATCGAGGCAAATGTCGACGCGCGGCCCCACGGCCTCGCGCAGCGTGCCGATCAGCTGCACCGCTGTGTCCAGCGTCGCGTGGTCGAGGTTGGCGTCCCCCCGCGTCCAGAAGTTCGCCGGTTCACCCGGCGTGAAGATGTTGGTCTTGAGCGCCGTAAAGCCCCGGCGCACGGCCTCGCGGCCCAGCTCGGCGACATCGTCCCAGGTCCGCAGCGGCGGGGTGCCGAGAATCTCCGGGCTGCGGGCGCGGTAGCTGCCGAAGTGCGACCAATAGAGCCGCACGCGATCGCGCGTGGGACCGCCCAGCAGCCGGTGCACCGGCACGCCGAGCGCCTTGCCCTGGATGTCCCACAGCGCCAGCTCGATGCCCGCGATGCTCTTGGTCAGCAGCCCGCCCAGGTTCTGCTGCGTGTGGCGGCTGAGGTCGCGCACGACGGCGCGAATGGCGCCCGGATCGCGCCCGACCACCAGCGGGGCCAGGTCGCGGATGCCGCCGGCCAGCGCGTGCGCCCCGCGCCAGTCGGTGCACTCGCCGTATCCGGTGATGCCCGCGTCGGTGGTGATCTTGACGAAGGTCCAGGCCGTCCAGCCCGCGTCGCATTGCAGCGGCTCGACCGACGTGACTCTCATTGGGGTGACGGACGGCGATGGGCGGCAAGTGATCGTGGCACGGCTACCACTCGATTCCGTGCTCGCGCAGGCTCACGAATTTGGGCGGATTGGTCGGACCGCGGGCAATCACCAGGTGGTCGAGCACCTCGACGCCGAGGAGCTTGCCCGCCTCGGCGGCCGTGCGCGTCAGCTTGGCGTCGTCGTCGGAGGGTGAGGGATCGCCCGACGGATGGTTGTGGGCCAGGATCACCGCGGGGCATTCCCGCCGCACGGCGTCGCGAAAGACATCCGCCATGCTTGCGCCCACGGTGTTGACCCGGCCTTCGGCAATCTTTGATAGGTCCATCACGCGATGTCGACCATCGAGCAGCACCACTTGAAACGTCTCACGCGGCAAGGCCGCCATGCGGGGCGCCAGGAATTCCGCGGCATCGGCCGGGCTGCGAATCTCGGGGCGCGAATCCACCGGCTCGATCTGCAGGCGGCGCCCAAGTTCCAGCGCCGCCTTGATCTGCACCGCCTTGGCGCGGCCGACGCCGTGATAGGCGCAGAGCTCGTCCATGGTCGCCGCCTCCAGCCCCGCCAGCCCGCCCTCGGCCAGCAGCTTTTGGGCCAGCTCGACGGCGCTGCCGCGATCAGACCCGACGCGCAGGATGATGGCCAGCAGCTCGGCCTCGCTCAGCGCCTGCGCGCCGTCTTCGGCGAGCCGCTCCCGCGGACGGCTCGAGGCCGCCATGTCGCGAATGCGAACGCTATAGCCCGGTCGTCGTCCGTCGGGCGCGGCGGCCATCCGGCGGATCAGCCCGCCGCGGTGTTGTGGCCGGCGTCGCGCTCGTCGGCCGCCAGCGCGCGGTATTCCGCCGCCCGCTCGATGATCAGGTGCTGGACCTCCGGCGCGGTGACGTCGCGCATCGGCCGCGCCGGCACGCCGACCAGCAACGACGATTCGGGAAACTCTTTGTTCTCCGGCACGAGCGCGGCCGCGCCCACGATCGAGTGACGGCGCACGTGCGCCCCGCTGAGCACCGTCGACTGGATGCCGATGAGGCACTCGTCCTCGATGATGCAGGCGTGCAGCACGGCCATGTGTCCCACGGTGACGTCGGCCCCGATGCGCAGTGGAACGCCGGGGTCCACGTGCAGCACGCAGCCATCCTGGATGTTCGTGCCCGCGCCGATGATCACCGGCGCAATGTCGGCGCGGATCACCGTGTTGAACCACACGCTGACGCCGTCCCCGAGGCGCACGTCGCCTATGAGCTTGGCCCCGGGCGCCACGAAGGCGCCGCGGCCGATGGTGGGCGCCTTGCCATTGATCGCCAGTAGGCTCGGGTCGGACTCCGCCGCAGGCGACGGGCCCATGTCCCGCAGCAGGACCTCTTCCTGCAACGCGCGCAGGTAGGCATCGTCAAGGGTTTCGCGGGGCCGCAGGATCAGATACAGCACCGCGCCGATGGGGCCGAGCAGCAGCACCATCAAGGTGGCGAACATGCGGACGTAGAGGTCCTGGGTGCGCCGCCCGATGTCGTAGTGCGCCCAGATGGCGCCGGCCACCCACGCCGCCGCCGCAAAGGCGGCGGCCAGCGCCAGCGCCACGGTGATTCCGCGGCCGAGCGGCTCCACGCTAGATAGTCCCGGGCCGGAAAGGCATGCGCGATTGTAGTGGCGGCGGGCTCATGCGGCCGGGGCCCGAAGCTCGCGCAGCACGTCGTGAACGATCGTGGGGTCCACGTGATGCCCCGGGCTGGCCGCGCCGATGCGCTGGGCCAGCACCCATTGGATGCGCCCCCCGCGCACTTTCTTGTCCCGCTGCATCGCCTGCCGCAGGTCGTCGGGCGCGGCACTCGCATACGTTTGCGGCAGGCCGACGCGGCGCAGCAGCGCGTCTTGACGCTCGGCGTTGGCTTCGGTCAGCACAGCCGCGCGAACACTGATGGCCGCGGCCCCGCGCATGCCGATGGCCACCGCCTCGCCGTGCCGGTAGGCGCCGTAGCCGCACACGGTTTCGAGCGCGTGGGCGATGGTGTGCCCGTAGTTGAGCACGGCGCGCGGGCCGCGGTCGTGCGGATCCTCGTCCACGATCCGCGCCTTCCAGCGCACGCAGCGTGTCACCAGCTCTTCGAGCAAGGCGGGGTCGTGCAGCGCATCGACGCTCCGCTCGATCAGCTCGAACATGTCTGCGTCGAAGATCATCGCGGTCTTGATCACTTCGGCGTAGTCCGCCACCAGCTGCTCGCGGGGAAGGGTGGCCAGCAGGTCGGTATCGATCACGCTCGGCCGTGCCGGGTAGAAGGCGCCGACGAGGTTCTTGCCCGCCGCCAGATCAACGGCCACCTTGCCGCCGACGCTGCTGTCGATCTGGGCCAGCAGGGTGGTCGGCACCTGGATCAACGGCACCCCGCGCAGGTAGGCGGCGGCCACGAATCCGGCAAGGTCGCCAACCACGCCGCCGCCGAGGGCGATGATGGGGTCGCCGCGCTCGGCGCCTTGCTCCGCCAGCCAGATCCACAAATCGGATGCAATCTCGACCGACTTGCTGGATTCGCCGGGGGGAACGGCCTGCGCGTTGACGTTGACGCCGTCGCGGGCCAAGCCCGCCACGATACGGTCGCCGTGCAGCCGCATCACGGTGGCGTCGGCAATCACCCACGCGCGCGGGGGCAAGCCCTCCCGCTCCAGCACCCGCGCCAGCCGACTGCTGGCGCCGCGCTCGATCTGGATGTGGTCCATGGTGTCCATCAGGCCGAGCCGGTGGCGTTTGCGGCGCGCACCTCAGCGGCCAGCGTGTCGGCAATTTCGGCCACCGAGCGGTCGTCGGTCGCGACATGCAGGTGGGCCTGTCGGTAGGCGGCTTCGCGCGCCGCGATCAAGTCGGCGAGGCGGCGGCGTGGATCGTCGCCGAGCATGGGCCGCGGCTCGGCCGCCAGCCCGGCTTCCAGACGGACGGCGGCCACGTCCGGGCTGACCTGCAGCCAGGCGACGAGACCGCGCGCGAGCAGCCGCTCGCGGGTCGGCGCATCGGCCATGGCGCCGCCGCCGAGCGCCCCGACGGCGCACGGTCGCGCGCTCAAGGCATCCACCACGTCCCGTTCCAGGTCGCGAAACGCCGGCTCGCCGTCCTGGGCGAAGATCTGTGGAATCGACCTGCCGTCGCGCGCCGCGATTTCCGCGTCGCTGTCCCAGGCCGACCAGCCGAGTCGAGCCGCGGCGGCCCTGGCGACCGACGATTTGCCGGCGCCGCTCATGCCCACGAGGAACAGTCGGTCCACGGGGCGGCGGCCGCTCACGTGGCCGCGGGCGCTGCCCGCGAGGCCGCCCGCTGTGCGCGCACCGCGGCCGCGATGTCCTCCATGTTGTCGCCGCCGAACTTCTCGAGCAGCGCGTCGGCCAGCACCAGCGCCACCATGGCCTCGCCGATCACGCCGGCCGCCGGCACCACGCACACGTCCGAGCGTTCGAAGTGCGCCTGGGTGCGCTCGAGGGTCTTGACGTCGACGGTTTGCAGCGGGGTGCGCATGGTCGAGATGGGCTTCAGGGCGCCGCGCACGATCAGCGGCTGCCCGTTGGTCATGCCGCCCTCGGTGCCGCCGGCGCGATTGCTCAGGCGCGTCCAGCCGCGCGCCTGCGTGCGATCGATCTCGTCGTGCACGTCGTGGCCCCGGCGCGCGGTGTTGTCGAACGCGCTCCCGATCTCCACGCCCTTGACGGCGTTGATGCTCAGGATGGCTTGCGCCAGGCGTCCATCGAGCTTGCGGTCCCAGTGCACGTGGCTGCCAAGACCGATGGGCAGGCCCCAGGCGACGACCTCGAACACGCCGCCCAGAGTCGAGCCGGCCGCACCGGCGGCGTCGATGGCTTCGATCATGGCGTCGGCGCGCTCGGGCGTGACGGCCCGCACCGGCGAGGCCTCGACGTCGTCCCAGGGCCAGGATTCCGGCTGCAAGGGGTCCAGATCGGGCGTGTCGTCCACGGGACCGATGCGCGCCGCGCGGCTGCGGATCTCGATGCCGGCGGCGGCCAGCAGCCGACGCGCGACCGCGCCCGCGGCCACCCGCGAGGTGGTTTCGCGCGCGCTGGAGCGCTCCAGGATGTTGCGCAGGTCGTCGGTGCCGTACTTGACCATGCCCGCTAGATCCGCATGACCAGGCCGGGGCTTGGTGACCGGCGGAATCTCTCCGTCGATCGGCTCCACCGCCATCTTGTCCTGCCAGTTGGCCCAGTCGCGGTTCTCGATGAGCAAGGCCACCGGACTGCCCAGGGTGCGACCGTGGCGCACGCCGCTGCGGATGGTGGCCTGGTCGCGCTCGATCTGCATGCGCCCGCCGCGACCGTAGCCGCCTTGCCGACGCGCCAGATCGGGGTTGATGTCGTCCGCGGTGAGGGCGAGTCCGAACGGCAGCCCCTCGACGATGACGGTCAGTCCGGGGCCGTGCGACTCGCCGGCGGTGAGAAAACGAAGGCGTCCCATGGTGCTAGGCCCCTGACGCGGCCAGCGCGTTCCGGGCAGCGTCCATCATAGTGTCCACGGGCGCCGGCCGGCCCAGCCATCGTTCGAGGCTGGCGGCGCCCTGCAGGACCAGCATTTCCAGACCGCCGAGCACGCGACAGCCGATGGACCGCGCGTGCGCCAGCAGGGGCGTTTCCGCGGGGCGGTAGACGATGTCGCAGACGAAGAGCCCGTCGTGCAGCCACGACAGCGGCAGTGGAGCGGCCATCGGATCCGGGCCGCCGACCATTCCCAGGCTCGTGGCATTCACCAACAATTCGGCGTCGCGCACCTCGCGTGGCAGCGCCGAATCGGCAAGACCGCAGCTGGTGACGGCCAGCGGCTGGCCGGCGAGGGCCGCAGCTAACGCGTCGGCGCGCTCGCGGCGCCGGTTGGCCAGGGTCAGATGCTCGACTCCGAGGTCGGCGAGCGCCCAGGCCACGGCGCGGCCCGCCCCGCCCGCGCCCAACAGCACGGCGCGTGCGCCGGCAGGGTCGAAGCCGCCGTGCTCGGTGAGCGCGCGCGCGAAGCCTTCCATGTCGGTGTTGTCGCCGATGAGCTTGCCGTCGCGGGCGTCGACCGTGTTCACGGCCGCCAGACGCTCGGCGGCGGGGGTGCGCCGGTCGACCAGCTCGGCCACGCGCAGCTTGTGGGGAATCGTCACGTTGAGCCCGCGCCACTCGCCGCGGCGAGCCTCGCGCACACGCGCCTCGACATCCTCCGGCGGCGTCGGGACGGCGCGATAGACCGCGGGCACGCCCAGGGCGTCAAGCGCCGCCTGCTGAAACGCCGGGGACAGCGTGTGTCCGAGCGGCCAGCCGATGACGCCAAAGCGGAGGTCGGGGCTCATTCGCTCAGGGTCGCCAGATCGTCCCAGAAGCCGGGGTAGGACACCGCGGCGCTGTCCGCGCCGTCGATGGTGACGGGGCCGTTGCCCGAGAGCGCGGCGGCCGCCGCCAGCATGGCGATGCGGTGGTCACCGGCGGCGTCGGCGCGGCCGCCGCCGGCCCGTTGGCCGCCGGCGGTCACGAAGCCGTCGGGCTGCTCGTCAACCTCGACGCCGAGCGCGGCGAGGGCCGCGGCCGTCGTGCGCAGCCGGTTGGATTCCTTGGCGGCCAGCTCGGCGGCGTCGCGAAGCCGGGACTCGCCGTCGGCATGCGCGGCCAGCAGCGCCACCAGGGGGGCCTCGTCGATGAGTCGCGGCACGAGGTCGCCGCCCGCGTCGGCGGCGTGCATGGATGACGATCGGGCCACGACGGTCCCGACGGGCTCCGGATCGTGGCGCTCGACTTCGACGCTCACGTCGGCGCCCATGGTGCGCAGCACGTCGAGCAGGCCGGTTCGCCCGGGGTTGAGACCCACGTCGCGAACGGTGATCTCCGCGTCGGGATGCACCACGGCCGCCGCAATCCAGAATGCCGCCGACGAAAAATCGCCCGGAATGTCCAGGTCCAGCGGCGCCAGCGGCCCATTCGGCGTGCAGCCGACGGTTCCATCGTCAGAGGTGACCGTGGCCCCCTGCGCGCGCAGCAAGCGCTCGGTGTGGTCGCGGGAAGGCGCCGGCTGCTCCAGCGACGTCGGTCCGTCGGCTTGCAGGGCGGCCAGCAGGACGGCCGACTTGACCTGGGCGCTGGCCACCAGCGACCGCAGACGGGCTCCGTGCAAACGGGCCGGCGCGAAGGCCATGGGCGCGCGGGTGCCGTCGGCGCGGGCGTGAATCCGGGCGCCCATCGCGCGCAAGGGCTCGACCACCCGCCCCATCGGCCGGCGGCGCAGCGAGTCGTCCCCGGTAACGAACGAATGGAAGGACCGGCCGGCGAGGATGCCGCTGACGAGGCGCAGCGTAGTGCCGCTGTTGCCGCACGACAAGACATCGGCCGGCTCGCGCAAGCCCGAAAACCCGCCGCCGCGAACCACCAGCTCGTCGCCGTGCACGGCGTGAGACACGCCCAACGCCGCGACGACGCCGGCCGTGGCCTGCGTATCGGCGCCGAGCCCCGGCCGTCGAACGCGCGAGTCCCCGGATCCGATCGCGCCCAGCAGCAGGGCCCGATGGGTGATGGACTTGTCGCCCGGCACGCGCAGCTCGCCGCGCAGGCGGCGCGCCGGCGGCACGACACGACTCCGCGCCGAGGACATCAGCTCACCGCGGCGGGAGCCGGCACCGGGCGGCCCAGCGCCTGCGCCATTGGCACGAGCTTGCCCATGAGCTGCGTGAAGTGCTCCAGGCTGAGACTCTGCGCCCCGTCGATCAGCGCCGTGTCCGGCGAGGGATGCACCTCGAGCAGCACGGCGTCGGCGCCGGCGGCGACCGCGGCCAGGGACATGGATTCCACCATGTGCCACTTGCCGGTGCCCTGCGACGGGTCCACGACGATTGGGAGGTGGGTCGCCCGGCGCAGCAGCGGCACGGCGTTTAGGTCGAGCGTAAAGCGCGATTCGGTTTCAAAGGTGCGGATGCCGCGCTCACACAGCAGCACGTTGGGATTGCCCGCCGCCAGGATGTACTCCGCGCACATGATCCACTCTTCGATGGTGTTGCCCATGCCGCGCTTGAGCAGCACCGGCGTCTCGAGCCGCCCCACCTCGTTGAGCAGGGGGTAGTTCTGGGCGTTGCGCGTGCCGATCTGCAAAATGTCGGCCACGTCCGCGATTTCCTCGACCTGCCGCGGGTCGAGAATCTCGGTGATGACGGGCAAGCCGGTCAGGGCCTTGGCTTCCTCGAGCAGCCGCAGGCCCTCGGTTCCCATTCCCTGGAAGCTGTAGGGCGAGCTGCGCGGCTTGAACGCCCCGCCGCGGAGAATCTGGGCGCCTTGCGCCGCCACGTGCTCGGCGGTGACGATCAGCTGGTCGCGGCTTTCCACCGTGCACGGTCCCGCCATGACGGCGACCGAGCCGTCGCCGATCGTGACGCCGCCCACGGTGATGGCGGTGCGCTCCTGCCCGTCGCGCCGCGCCGCCAGCTTGTAGGGCGCGCCGACCGGCATGGCGGTTTCGACCCCCGGCATGCGCTGGATCTGCTGCAGCAGCTCAGGCGGGCGGTGGCCAATCACCGCGATCACGGTCTTCTCGACGCCGTAGAGCATCCGCGTTTCCAAGCCCTCGGCGCGGATACGCCCGGCGACGGCTTCGATCTGGTCACTGGAGGCCTGCTTGGCCAGGACGACAATCATGGGTGGGTTCTCCTTCGCTCGGATTCGGGCAACAAAAAAGCAGAGGCTTTGACCTCTGCTGCCGGCGCGTTCTCGATCGGGGGAGCTACATGACGTGCGCACCCAGCCGCGCCGGCCGCGTAAACGCGAAGGTATACCGCTCGACCCGGCTGATTCGTGGCATTCGTGAGCCTGCGCCGTCCCCGTGCGCCGCGAGTGTGCGCGCGAAGCGCCGATTCGTCAACGCCGAATCACAAAAGTCACGATTGGCTTCGCGCCCTCGGTCCCGCGCAAATCGCCGCGGATCCCTGATGCAACACGCTGAGAACGGCTGCGGCGAAGGGGGCGATATGCTTAATCGCTCCGGCCGGATCGATATGAGTGGCACAGCGCTGAACGGCGACAGGCAACGGCCGGCCTCCGAGGCCGAGCTCGTGGCGGCGTGGCTGCGACAGGCCGTGCGGCGCGGCCCGTGGCGCGATAGCAGCGGCCGCACCGTCGCCGTCATCTACCCCGGGCGCTGGACCGGCCTGCCGGGCCCGGATCTGCGCGACGCCATCGTGAGCATCGACGACGGGCCGGCGCGCCGCCTCGATCTCGAGGTGCATCTGGCGGCCGCCGACTGGCGGCGCCACGGTCACGATCGCGACCCGGCCTATGCCGCCGTCGGCCTGCACCTGGTCTGGGAAATTGGATCGCACCCGCCTGCGGCGGGGCCGCCGACGATCGCCCTGGCGCCTGCGTTTTCCAGGGCCGCCGGGCCGGCTGCGGCCGACCCGGCGTCGGCGCACGAGGCGCTGCCATGCCGACGACCCGGTCCGGCGGGCGCCGCCTCACGCCGCGAAACCGTCGCCGCCATCGAGCGACAGGGCCAGCGCCGCCACGCCGAGCGCACGGCGGTGCTGGAAAGCAACATCGTCGCCCTGGGGCCCGATCAGGCGCTGCACCAGGCCATCCTGCGCGCGCTCGGCTACCGCCCGAACGCCGAGACCTTCGAAGTCCTGGGCGGCTGCGTGACGAGCGACCTCGGCGAGGCGCTGGCCGCGAACGGCGCGGACGCCGGCCTGGCAGTGCTCGAGGCCGTGCTCATGGGCGCCGCCGGGCTGCTGCCCATGCAGCGCGGCGCGCCAGCGGCTGACGGCTACGCGCGGACGCTGCAGCGCATCTGGCAGTCCTACGGGCGGCTCACGTGCCTGCACGCGGCCGACTGGACCCTGCAATCGGTGCGGCCGGCCAACCGGCCGACCCGCCGCATCGCCGCGGCGGCGCGGCTGCTGTCGCGCGCGCCGGATCCGGGCCGGAGCCTGGTGGAAACCGCGCTGGCGGAGGTACGCCGCGCGGCTGAGGCGTCGGATCCGCGGCGGCTCCAGGCCCGATTTCAGGTGGCCGAGCCGCCGGACGCCTATTGGGCCCGGCATTTCGACTTTGGAAAACCCACACGGCGCCCGGCGTCCGCGCTGGTGGGCACGGGCCGCGCGCGCGAGATCCTGGTCAACGCCGTGCTCCCGTTCGCCGCGGCCATGGGCCACACGCTCGGAGATTCCGACCTGCCGCGGGCCAGCGCCGCGATCCTCGCCGCGCTGCCGGGCGGCATGTGGAATCAAGACTCGCGCTATATGGTCCAAACGCTGGGGATCGAGCGCCGCGGCCTCGGCGGGGCAAACGCGCAGCAAGGGCTCTTGCGGCTCCACCGCCGCTGGTGCCGGGACAAGCGCTGCGACGCCTGTCCGATGGCCCGCTGCGCCGCGACGCCCGGCGTGGAAACGGCGGCTGCCGTCTAGGGCGTTCGTTCCGCGGCGACCGCGACGCTAGCCGCCCGAGTCCAGGGCCAGCTCGCGCGCGACGGCTTCCGCCGCCGCCAGGGCTCCGTCGGCCGACTGGCGGCCGAAGATCGCCTCCTGCACCTGAATCTGCAACTCGTGCTCCCAGGACAAGAACCAGCGTTCCCACAGCCGCTCCACGGGACGCGCGGCGGCCAGGATCGACGTCAGGGCATTCGGATCGATCCAGGCCGCCAGGTCGCCTTCGACCTCCGGACGATCGAGCAGCTGGCGGTAGGCGGGAATCAGGCCCTCCTGCTGCAGCCAAAAGGCCGCCGAGGCATAGTCGCCGGCCGGTCCCGGCCCGCCCAGATAGTTCACCAGGTCGACGGCGTCCGCCGGCCGCGGCGTGTTGGCGGCCACCGAATAGAGGGGCGTCCAGGCGACGGTGCCGAGCGGCGAGGCGATGCCCGGGATCGGCGCCACGCCGAAGGCGCCGGGCGACGCTTGATTGAGGCGGCGGAGCACATGGGCGCCGACGATGCTGAAGATGTGCTGCTCGCGGGCCAACGCGTCGTAGGTAGCCAAGCCGAAGTCGGGATCCACGACGTTCGACACCGCGCTGGCGTCGCGCAGCCACTCCAGCACCGCGACCGCCGCCGGGTCCGGGCCGTCCGGCGCCGCCAACCGACCGCCGGAGGCATACACGAGCCCCCACCACGGAAGATTGGTGAAGACCTTGGGCGCGAGGTTAAGGGAAATGCCGAATTCGACGATCTGCCGCCGCGCGGCATCGCGGCACACGTCGGTGAGCTCTTCGAGCGTGCTCGGCACGGGCGCGCCCACGCGATCCAGCAGCTGCCGGTTGTAGGCCAGCAGCATCACGTCGGCGTAATACGGCAGGCCGACCACCTGCCCGCCAAGGGTGACGGACTGCCGGGCGTGGGGCCACATGGCGTCCAGCACCACGCGCCAGGTGTCCTCGGCGCCCATGGTTTGCAACGCGCGACCCGACCACCACGCGCCCACCAAGCCGTCGCGCGCCTGTACCACGTCCACCGAAGGCAAGCGGGTCAGGGCCTCGAGGGCTCGCACCGGATAGTCGTGCTGCGCCTGCTCGTGGAGCACGCGCACGTCGCCGCGATACCGTTCGAAGGCGTCGAGCCGCTGCCGCAGCAGATCCGGACGGAATGGCCAGCCCAGCAAGCGCAGCTGCGCCGGAGCCGGAGGCTGCGGCGGCGGCGCGGTGGGCGGCGGCGTCGGGATCGGCGACGGCGCGGGCGTCGCCTCCGGCGCCGCTTCGCCGCACGCCACGAGGGCGGCGGCTCCTAGCCCCGCACCGAGGACGCGCCGGCGGGAGAAGCGGCGGCGGCGCACCGCCGGGCGTTGGGCGTTCGGCATAGGCTGGAAGTGTAGCCCGGAGCGGGCGTCGAGCCGCGCGCCCTCGGCGGAGAGTCGGGACAGGCGAAGGTATAACGTCACGCACTGAGCATTCTTGACATGGCCACACTCAATCTTTAGACTCGATCTCGATGGGTCGAAGTGCGGAGCAGTCGGTGTTGGGAAACCTGGCGGCGTCGGTCGACGAAACGGCGGCGACCACCGCCGAGACGCGGTCGGAGCTGGTGGTCATGCCCGTGGTGCCGCTGCTCGATTGGGTCGCGTTCCCGGAAATGGCCATGCCCTTGCAGGCCAGCCGCGACGCCTCGCTGGCCGCCGTGGCGGCGGCCGAGACGCGCGGCGGCCGCGTGGTGCTGGTGGCGCAGCGGCGCGCCAGCGACAAGGTGCGTCCGTCGGACCTTTTTGAGGTCGGCACCATTGCCGAGGTCATTCGCAAGCTGCGCATGCCCGACGGCAGCCAGCAAGTGCTGCTGCAAGGCCGCCAGCGCGCCCGGCTCGAGTCCGTGGAAGAGCGCGAAGGCCATCTCGTCGCCCGCGTCGAACCCGTCGAGATTCCCCACGAGTCATCGCTGGAGCTCGAGGCCCTGCGCCGCGTCGTGGTGGCTCAGGTGGAGGCGGTGGCCGAGGAGACCAACACCTTTCCCCCCGACGTCGTGGCCATGACGCGCCGCGTGTCCGATCCGAGCTGGCTGTGCGACTACATCTGTTTTTCCTCCGACATGCCGATGCGGGAGCGCCAGGACGTGTTGGAAGCGTTCGAGCCCGTCGAGCGCCTGCGGCGCGTGGCCCGCTACCTGGCGCGCCAGGCGGAGATGCTGGACATCCGCAACAAGATTCAAGGCGAGATCCAGGACGGCATTGAGAAAGTTCAGCGCGACTTCTACCTGCGCGAGCAGCTGCGGGCGATCCAACGCGAGCTCGGAATCTCGAACACCCAGATTGACGACACCGACGAGTTGAGCCGACGGGTGGAGGAGTCCGACCTGCCCGAGGTGGTGCGCGAGAAGGCCGAGCACGAAATCAGCCGGCTCGAAGCCACGCCCCCGACCTCGCCGGAGATCGGCGTGATCCGCGGCTACCTCGACTGGCTCCTCGGCCTGCCCTGGAGCACGGAAACCTCGGATCGCCGCGATCTGCGCCGCGCGCGGCGGGTGCTGGAGCGCGATCACTACGGCCTGGTGCACGTCAAGCAGCGGGTGCTGGAGTTCCTCGCCGTGCGCATGCTGTCGGACGCCTTCCGCACGCCGATCCTTTGCCTGGTCGGGCCGCCCGGCGTCGGCAAGACGAGTCTGGGGCGCTCAGTGGCCCGAGCCCTGGGACGCGAGTTCGTGCGCATCTCGCTGGGCGGCGTGCGCGACGAGGCGGAAATCCGCGGCCATCGCCGCACCTACGTGGGGGCCCTGCCGGGCCGCATCGTGCAAGCCATGCGCCGCGCCGGCTCGCGCAATCCGGTGCTGCTGCTCGACGAGGTCGACAAGATCGGGCGCGACTTTCGGGGCGATCCCTCGTCCGCCCTGCTGGAAGTGCTCGACCCGGAGCACAACCACAGCTTCACCGACCACTATCTCGAAGTGCCGCTCGATCTGTCGCGCGTGCTGTTCGTCACCACGGCCAACGACGCCGAAGCCATCCCCGCAGTGCTGCGCGATCGGATGGAGGTCATCGAGCTGCACGGCTACACCGAGGATGAGAAGGTCCGCATCGC
Organism: Chloroflexota bacterium; assembly: GCA_026706485.1. Classification (NCBI taxonomy): domain Bacteria; kingdom Bacillati; phylum Chloroflexota; species Chloroflexota bacterium. The sequence goes on from JAPOYR010000013.1 coordinate 140,907, forward strand.
CGACGGGCATTTGCTCCCGCGCCAGCTCAAGCAGCACGGGCTCGGCGGACGCGGCATCGAGTTTTCCGATCGCGCCATCCGCGAAGCGATCCGGCACTACACCCGCGAGGCCGGCGTGCGAAACCTCGAGCGCGAGCTCGGGTCGGTCTGCCGCAAGCTGGCGCGCCGCGTGGCGGACGGGCGGCGTTTCGCGCGCCGGGTCACCCCGCGCGTGGTGCGCTCGCTGCTCGGCGCGCCGCGCTATCTGCCGGAAGACGACGACCGCTCGCCGCTGGTGGGCGTCGCCACCGGCCTGGCCGTCACCCCGTTCGGTGGCGAGGTGCTCGACGTGGAGGCGTCCGCCGTACCGGGCAGCGGCAAGCTGCGCCTCACCGGTCAGCTGGGCGAGGTGATGCGCGAGTCGGCGCAGGCCGCGCTGTCCTACGTGCGGGCGCGGGGTGACGCGTTCGGCATGGATCGACCTAATTTCGGGCAAACGGACGTGCACGTGCACGTGCCGGCGGGCAGCGTGCCCAAGGACGGCCCCTCGGCGGGCATCACCATGAGCACCGCCATCATGTCGGCCGTCGCCGGCGTGCCCGTGCGGCGCCAGGTGGCCATGACCGGCGAGGTCACGCTGCGCGGCCGCGTCCTGCCCATCGGGGGGCTCAAGGAGAAGGTGCTGGCGGCGCACCGGGCCGGCCTGCGCACGGTGGTGGCGCCCGCGGAAAACCGGGCGGACGTCGACGACGTACCCGCGAAAGTCCGACGACAGATGCGATTTGTGTGGGTGGACGACATGGACGCGGTCCTGACGACCGCATTGATGACACCGGCGACGAGCCGGCCCGCGCCCCATGGCGCGACGGCCTAGGAGGCAGAGCGAATGGCAACCAAGATCATCGGCATCGACCTCGGCACGACGAACTCCGTCGTGGCCGTGATGGAGGGCGGCGCGCCCACCGTGGTCACCAACAGCGAGGGCTCGCGCATCACGCCCAGCGTGGTGGGCTTCGCCAAGGACGGCCAGCGGCTGGTGGGCCAGCTGGCGCGACGCCAGGCCGTGATGAACCCCGAGAACACCATCTACTCCGCCAAGCGCTTCATCGGCCGCCGCTACGACGAAGTCGGCGACGAGCGCAGCGCGGTGACCTTCGACGTGGTCCAGGGCAAGGCCGGCGAGGCGCTAATCAAGATCCCCGAGCGCGGCCAGGAGATCACGCCCGAAGAGATCGCCTCGATGGTGGTCCAAAAGCTCAAGCAGGAGGCCGAGCGCTATCTGGGCGAATCGGTCACCGATGCCGTGATCACCGTGCCGGCCTATTTCAACGACTCGCAGCGCCAGGCCACGCGCAACGCCGGCGAGGTCGCCGGGCTGAACGTGCGCCGGATCATCAACGAGCCGACCGCGGCGGCCCTGGCCTATGGCCTGGATAAGAAGGGCGCCGAAACGATCCTCGTCTGGGACCTGGGCGGCGGCACCTTCGACGTGTCGATCCTGGAGGCCGGTGACGGCGTCTTCGAAGTCAAGGCCACCAGCGGCGACACGCATCTGGGCGGCGACGACTACGACCGCCGCATCGTCGATCACGTGGCCAACGAGTTCCAGCGCGACCAGGGCATCGACCTGCGCCAGGACTCCCAGTCGCTCCAGCGTCTGGTCGAGGCCGCCGAGAAGGCCAAGCAGGAGCTCTCAACCGTGCCGCAGGCGCAGATCAGCCTGCCCTTCATCACCGCCGATCAGCACGGCCCCAAGCACCTGGATCACACGCTGACGCGGGCCCAGTTCGAGGACCTGACCGCGGACCTGACGGCGCGCTGCGTGCCGCCCTTCAAGCAGGCGCTGCGGGACGCGGGCATCGAGGCCGGCGCCATCGACGAAGTGGTGCTGGTCGGCGGATCCACGCGCATGCCCGCCATCGTGGACCTGGTCACACGGCTGAGCGGTAAGGAGCCCGACCAGAGCGTCAACCCGGACGAAGTGGTCGCGGTCGGTGCGGCCATCCAGGGCGGCGTCCTGGCCGGCGAGGTGGACGACGTGGTGCTGCTGGATGTGACGCCGCTGTCGCTGGGCGTCGAGACCCTCGGCGGCGTCATGACGAGCCTGATCGAACGCAACACGACGATTCCCACCAGCAAGTCCGAGATCTTCTCCACCGCCGAGGACGGCCAAACCGCCGTGGACATCCACGTGCTGCAGGGCGAGCGCCCGATGGCGCGCGACAACACCACGCTGGGCCGCTTCCGGCTGGAGGGCATTCCGGCGGCGCCGCGCGGCGTGCCGCAGGTCGAGGTCACGTTCGATCTCGACGCCAACGGCATCGTCAACGTGTCGGCCAAGGACCTGGCCACGGGCAAGGAGCAGCGCATCACCATCACCGCAAGCACCAACCTCTCGCGCGAGCAGGTGGAAGCGCTGGTCAAGGAAGCTGAGGAGAACGCCGAAACGGATCGGGAGGCGCTCGAGGCGATCGAGACGCGCAACGCCGCCGACAGCCTGGCCTACCAGACCGAGCGGCTGATCAAGGACAACGGCGACAAGCTCAACGCGGACGACAGCGCCGCGGCCGAGCAGGCCATCGAAGAGGTGCGCGAGGCGCTCAAGGGCGAGGACCTGGACAAGGTCCGCAGCACGGTGGCCGTGCTGGAAACCGCCGCCCAGAAGCTGGGCGAGCAGCTCTATGCGGCGCAGCAGGCCCAGGGCGACGGCGCTCCCGCCGACGGCCCGCAGCCCTCGACCGACGCCGACGACGTGGTGGACGCGGAGTTCAAGACGAGCGACGCCGATGCCGAGGCTGAGGCCCAGCCGGCCGACGACAAGTAGCCCATGAGCGCCACCGAACCCCGTGAATCCACGTCCCGCATGAGCGACGACCCGATGGCCGAGCACCGCGAGCCGGAGGAGGAGATCGCCACGCTGCGCGCCGAGATCGAGTCGCTCAACGACAAGCTGCTGCGCGTGCGCGCCGACACCGACAACTATCGCAAGCGCCTGGAACGCACCACCGAGGACCTGGTGCGCGACGCCAAGCGCCGGCTGTTCATGGATCTGCTGCACCTCGCCGACGACCTGGAGCGGGCGCTGGCCGCGCCGCACGACGACGGCCGGGCGCTGGCCGAGGGCGTGGATCTCACGCTCACGCGCCTGCGGGACGTGCTGGCCGGCTATGGCGTGCGCCGAATGGACTCCGGCGGCGCCTTCGACCCGAACCTGCACGAGGCCGTGGCCACCGCGGCCACCGGCGACGTTCCCGACGGTCACATCCTGGACGAGGTCAGCCGCGGCTATCTCTGGGGCGACATGGTGCTGCGCGCGGCGCGCGTGCGCGTCGCGGTGGCACCCGACGACTAGCGACGCCATGGAATACCGGGACTACTACAAGACGTTGGGCGTCAGCCGGCAGGCCAGCGACGACGAGCTCAAGCGGGCCTTCCGCCGTCTGGCGCGTCGCTTCCACCCCGACGTCAATCCCGGCGATCCGCAGGCCGACGCGCGCTTCAAGGAGATCAACGAGGCCTACCAGGTGCTCAGCGACCCCGACAAGCGCAAGCGCTACGACCGCTTTGGATCGAACTGGCGACAGACCGGGTCGTTCGAGGAGGCGTTTCGACGAGCCGGAGCCCCGACCGGCGCCTCGCCGGGAGGCTTTGGCGGCGCGGGCTTCAGCGACTTCTTCGAGTCCCTCTTCGGCAGCATGGGGTTCGGCGGTCAGCGTCCGGGTCCGCCGCCCAGCGCGGACGTCGAAGATCGGCTGGACATCACCCTGCGCGAGGTCTCCGAGGGCGGCCGGCGCTCGCTGATGCTGCGCGCGCCGCACGCCGACGGCCAGATGCGCCAGGAGCGCATCGACGTCACCATCCCCAAGGGGGTTCGCGACGGTCAGCGGCTGCGCGTGACCGGCAAGGGCAGCATCCGGCCGGACGGCACCCGCGGCGATCTGTATCTGCGCGTCGCGGTGTCGCCCGACTCGCGCTTCGAACGCCACGACGCGGACCTGCACACCACGGCGACCATCGGCCTCTCGGAAGCCATGCTCGGCGCCAACGTCAACGTCTCCACCCTCGGCGGGCCCACCCTGACGGTGCAGGTGCCGCCGGAAACGCGCGACGGCGCTCGGCTGCGGCTGCGCGGCCAGGGACTGCCGAAGGCCCGCTCGAATCAGCGCGGCGACATAATCGTGCGCATTCGGGTGCGGCTGCCGCAGGATCTCTCACACCGCGAGCAAGCGCTGTTCCGCGAGCTCGCCGAGCTGCGCGGCGAACAGCCGCTGCCCCAACGAAGCTAAATGCGCTCCCCCGACGACTTTGACGCCGTCAGCGAACCGGACGCCGGCATGCGCGAGCGGCCCGCGGTGTTCATCGGCGTGGTGGCCGAAATCACCCGCGTGCATCCGCAAACGCTGCGCCACTACGAGCGCATCGGCCTGGTCACGCCGGGGCGGTCCCGGGGCAACGTGCGCCTCTATTCGCAGGAAGACATCGAGCGCGTGCGGCTGATTCAGCGCCTGACCCATGAGCTGGGCGTGAACCTGGCGGGCGTCGAGGTGATTCTGAACATGCGCGAGACCCATGAGCGGCAGCGGCAGGAATCGGAACGCCGGGAGCAACGCCTGGGCGATCGCCATCAGCTGGAGATCGAGCGCCTGCAGGCGGAGATCGATCGACTGCGCGCCGCGCTGCGCCGCCTGGTCGGATAGCGGGGCGGGCAAGGAGCCACGAGCACCATGATGAACTTCGACCGATTCACCGAAAAGGCGCAAGAGACGGTGCAGCGCGCCCAGTCGATCATGCTGGAGCATGCGCACAACCAGCTCGACGCCGAGCACATCCTCCTGGCGCTGCTCGAGCCGGCGGACGGCGTGGCGGTGCGCATCGTCCAACGGCTGCGCGTCTCGCCGGACCTGATACGAGGCGAGCTGCGCCGCCTGCTGGCCGACAAGCCCCGCGTCAGCGTCGAGGACGGCGACGGCGGTGTGGCGCAGGGCCAGATGTTCGTGACGCCCCAAACCCTGGAGCTGATGAACGCGGCCCGCGAGGAGGCCGAACGCCTCAGCGACGAGTTCGTGGGCAACGAGCACCTGCTGCTGGCCGTGGCGCGCTCGCGCAACTCCGAGGCCGGGCACGTGCTGCGCCGCACCGGAGTCGATACGGAGGGCATCTACGGCGCCCTGCGCGACGTCCGGGGTGCCCAGCGCTCCTCCAGCCCGTCGGCTGAAAGCCGCTACGAGGTGCTCGAGAAGTACAGCACCGACCTCACCGAAATCGCGCGCCACGACAAGCTCGATCCGGTCATCGGTCGGGAGCAGGAAATCAAGCGCGTGATCCAGGTGCTCGCCCGCCGGACCAAGAACAACCCCGCCCTCATCGGCGAGCCGGGCGTCGGCAAGACCGCCATCGTCGAGGGCCTGGCCCAGCGCATCGCCGGCAACGACGTGCCGCGCATCCTGCGCGACCGCCGCGTGCTGGCCATCGACATGGGCGCCATGGTCGCCGGCTCGAAGTTCCGCGGCGAGTTCGAGGAGCGCCTAAAGGCCGTGATCAACGAGGTCCGCGCCTCCGACGGCGAGATCATCCTATTCTTCGACGAGCTGCACCAGGCCGTGGGCGCCGGCGCGGCCGAGGGCGCCATCGACGCGTCGAGCATGCTCAAGCCGGCCCTCGCGCGCGGCGAGCTGCAAGCCATCGGCGCCACCACGCTCGACGAGTTCCGCACCCACGTCGAGCGCGACAAGGCACTGGCGCGGCGGTTTCAGCCGGTCTACGTGGAAGAGCCCTCGGTCGAGGAAACGGTGGCGGTGCTACAGGGGTTGCGCCCGCGATACGAGCAGCACCACGACCTCAAGATCAACGACGAGGCCATCGATGCCGCCGCCCGCCTCTCCGACCGCTATCTCACCGAACGCCACCTGCCCGACAAGGCGATCGACCTGATGGACGAGGCAGCCGCGAAGGTTCGGGTCGACATCTTCGACACGCCGCCCGAGCTGCGCGACGTCGAGAAGCGCATCGAGGAGCTGCAGGAGGCGGAGGAAAACGCCTGGCAGGCCCGCGACTACGAGCGCGCCGCCAACGTCAAGTCGGACGTGCTGCAGCTCAACGCCAAGCTCGAGGACTGGCGCAAGCGCTGGCTGGCCGAGCGGGACCTGGACGACGTGGTCAGCCGCGAGGACATCGCCGACGTGGTCTCCAACATCACCGGCATTCCCGTGGCGCGCATGTTCGAAGAGGAGGCCGCGCGCCTGCTCCACATGGAAGACGCGCTGCACCAGCGCATCGTCAATCAGAAAGAGGCGGTGACCGCCGTTGCCGACGCCATCCGGCGCTCGCGCGCGGGCATCGCCGACCCGCGCCGGCCCATCGGCTCGTTCTTCTTCCTGGGACCCACCGGCGTGGGCAAGACCGAGCTGGCGCGCGCGCTGGCCGAGTTCATGTTCGACGACGAGTCGGCCATGCTGCGCATCGACATGTCCGAGTTCGGCGAGCGGCACTCGGTCAGCCGGCTGGTGGGGGCGCCGCCCGGCTACGTCGGCTACGACGACGCGGCCCAACTCACGGAGAAAGTCCGGCGCCGGCCCTACCAGGTGGTGCTCTTCGACGAGGTCGAAAAGGCCCACCCGGAAATCTTCAACGTCCTGCTGCAGGTGCTCGACGACGGGCGGCTCACCGACGGCCACGGGCGCGTGGTGGACTTCAGCCACACCATCATCATCATGACGTCCAACGTGGGCGCGCAGCAGATTCGACGCGAGAACGCCTTGGGATTCCGGCAAAGCGATGCCGCGGACTCGGCCGCCAGCGAAGACCGCGCCATGCGCACCCGGCTGCGAAACGAGCTGCGCAAGACCTTCCGGCCCGAGTTCCTCAACCGCGTGGACGAGATCATCATCTTCCACTCGCTGACCCAGCCGCAGCTGCGCGAGATCGTGGACCTGATGGCTGCCGACCTGGGCCGCCGCATGGCCGCGCAGGGCATCGGCGTCGAGCTCACCACCGCCGCCAAGGACCGCGTGCTCGAGCTCGGCTGGAACCCGGACTACGGCGCGCGGCCCCTGCGGCGCACCCTGCAGCGCGAGGTCGAAAACCACATCGCGCGGCTGCTGCTCGACCAGAGCTGCGATGCCGGCTGCAGGGTCCGCGTGGACGTGGCCGACGACGACTTCACGTTCGACGTGCAGCAGGCGGCGCCCGCGGTGGACGGCAACAACGGCGCTGTCTCCGACGCTGCCGTCGAACCGGCGACCACCAGCACTTAGGGAGGCGCTGAAAGCGCCAATGGATCCAACCCGAATCCGTTCGCCCTGAGCTTGTCGAAGGGATAGCCGAACGGATTCAGGTTCGGGTGGACCGGGGAGCCGCGCTTCTTCAGAGGTTCCCCGGACGCCGCCGGTCGGGGAACGGCCCTCGCGGCCTCCCCAGCGCGAGGGCCGCTCGTTGACCGGGAATGGCATTGTTCCGCGCCATTCGGCTCAAGGCAACGAAATTCGGCGGTTGCGGGGGGCGGCCAGGTGCCCCACCATTTCATCCAAGGCATCGCCGTGAGAGGTGCGCGAATGGCCCATGTGGCGTTTGAACGGATGACACGCGATGAAATCGGCGCCCTGGCGCCCTCGGCGGTGGCCATCCTGCCCACCGCGGCCATCGAGCAGCACGGGCCGCACAATCCCGTGGGCCTCGACACCATGTGCTGCATGGCGGTGGCACGCGCCGCGGCGGAGGCCGCCGGCCCGGACCTCAACGTGGTCGTGTGCCCGCCGCTGCACTTCGGCAGCTCCCACCATCACCTGCCGTGGCCCGGCGTGCTGACGCTCACGAGCCACACCTTCGGCGTGGTGGTCTTCGAGCTGCTCGACAGCCTGCGCATGATGGGGTTCCGCCGCGTGCTGGTGCTGAACGGCCACGGCGGCAACGAGTTCCTGATCCAGCAGACCGCGCGCGACTTCGTCCTGGACTTTCGCGAGATGCACGTCGTCGCCGGCAGCTATTGGGATGTCGCTCGCGAGGCGCTGGAGGCCGTTCCGCGCGATGGAGGGTTCTCCATTCCCGGCCACGCGGGGTCGTTCGAGACGTCGCTCATGCTCCACCTGGACCCCGAGTTGGTGCGGACCGAACACATTCCCGTGACCGGCGACACGCCGCTGCCGGCCGGCCTCGCCAACGTCACTGAGGCGCGCGACGGAGACTTCCTGGGCGACCGGCCCACCGGCGTGAGCGACGACGCGTCGCACGGCACGGCCGAGTTGGGACGCCAGTATCTCGACGCGGCGGCGACGGTGGTGGCCGCACAGATTCGGGAGATCGCCGAATCGGCGCCCGAATGAGCTGAGACCTAGCCCGAATCTCCGTCCGGCGCCGGGAAGCCCATGGCGTCGCCGAACTGATCCTGGAAGTCGGGGACGGCGGACAGCTCGACATAATGCACGTGGCCGGGCAGGTCGGTGGCGCGCACGCGCGACGTCAGCGAGAGCAGGCACATGCGCGCGCCGTGGCCGGCGGCGTTGCCAATGGCCTCCACCGCCTCCTCCGGCACCGGCGGCAGCAGCCCGATGGCCAGGGCTTGCGCCGGGTCGATATAGCTGCCGAAGGCGCCCGCCAGCAGCACGCGGTCGAGATCGGAGGGCTGCAGGCCGGCCTCGCGCAAGAGGACGTTCGTGCCGCAGCGAATGCTGCCCTTCGCTAACTGCAAACGGCGGATGTCCTGCGCATGCAGCGCGATGCTCTCCTCCGGCAACGCCGGATCGCCCGTGAGCACGAACTCGCCGCCCGTGTCGTCCGGCCGCACCCGGCCGGCCAGGCCGGGCAGGACCTGCTCCATTTCGTGCCGCGAGAGCAGCCGGCCGCTCGGCGCCACCGCGCCCACGCGCAGCAGCTCGGCCACGGCATCCACCAGGCCCGATCCACAGATGCCCTCGGGCTCGCCGCCGCCGATCACGTCCACATCCACCGACGTGGGGGTAATCCGCACGCGCTCGATCGCCCCGGGCGCCGCGCGCATGCCGCGCGTGATCTCTGCGCCCTCGAATGCCGGTCCGGCGGGCGCCGCCGTCGCGAAGAGCCGCCGCTTGTGCGCCAGCACGATCTCTCCATTGGTGCCCACGTCGATCACCAGCGTCGTACCGCGGCGGCGGCCCAGGTTCGTGCTCAGCATCACGCCCACGATGTCGCCGCCGACATAGCTGGCCACCGCCGGCGCCACCCACACCCACGCCGACGGGAGCACCGGCAAGTCGAGCTCCGACGCCCGCAGCGATACCGGGTCCACCGTGGTCGGCGCGAACGGCGAATACGAGATGCGCGACGGATCGATGCCCAGCAGCAGGTGCGTCATCACCGTGTTGCCGACGAACGTGGCCTCGTACACGCGGTCCGGCCGCACGTCGGCGGCCTCCAGGCAGCGCGTGGCGATGCCGCGCACGGTGTCCAGGATCGCCCGATGCAGCCGCTCGACGAACTCGGGACCGCGCATGGTGGCGCTCATGCGGCTGATCACGTCGCCGCCGTAGATGTGCTGGCCGTTGATGTCCGACGCCACGGCGACTTCTTGCCCGGTGGTCAAGTCCATCAGCGCCCCGACCACCGTGGTCGTGCCGATGTCGAAGGCCAGGCCGTAGGCCGTGCCGGTGGTATCGCCGCGCTCGACCGAGATCACCCGGTTGCCCGCGATCACGATCGTGACGCCCTGGCTGATGTCCTCGCCGATCGCCCCCAGCCGGCTCAACGCATCCCGTGTCGGATCGAGGTCGCCCGCGGCCGCGGCCAGCTCGTCCTGCACCAGGCTCCAGTCGGCGCGAGGATCGTGCAGGGTTGGCGGTGACGGCTTGACATAAATCTTCTGGATGTTGGGGTCGAGACTGATGCGCCCCAATCCGGCGCTTTCCACCACCCGCACCGCGCGAATCCCAAGCGGATGCGAATAGACCGCGCCTTGGTCCACCGGGTGCTGGCAGGCCAGCCGCCAGCCGCCGGCCAGCTGCGCGATCGCCAGGCGGCGCTTGTCGTGCGGCGTGGGTTCGGGAACCTCGGCGTCGCGCACCAGCACCCGGCAGGTGCCGCAGGTGCCCTTGCCGGCGCACACCGTCTCCACGGGAACGTCGTTGGCATGGGCGGCGTCGAGGATCGTGGTGCCGACTTCGGCTTCGATCGCGCGGTCCTCGGGCAGGAAGCGGCACGAAACGGTGCTGGGGGCGCTGATTGGACGGACCTCCGGGGTCGATGTGGGCATTGTGCGCCAATGCGCCCGTGAAGACGACGGCGCAACCGCTTACAATTGTCGAGGTTCGCAGGGACGACGCAAGCGGACGGAGGTCCGAGCACCATGGCAAGCACCGACGGCAACGGCTCACCCGGCGAGCGCCGCCACGACTTCGGGCTGGACAATATCCCGCTGGGCGAGCAGCCGTGGGGCAAGGCGCCCATGGTCTACGGCGACGACACGATCCCGCTGCGGCAACTGTCGGACCGCGTCGGCGTGCTGGACGCCATGACCACCACGGTTGACAAGCTCTTTTCCTGGGCCCAGTCCAACGCGCTGTGGGGCATGGGGTTCGGGCTGGCCTGCTGCGCCATCGAGATGATGGCGAGCGCCTCGCCCCACTACGATCTCGACCGCTTCGGCACCATCTTTCGCTCGTCGCCGCGGCAGTCGGACGTGATGGTCGTCTCCGGCACCGTCACCAACAAGATGGCCCCCGTCGTCAAGCGCCTCTATGACCAGATGCCCGACCCCAAGTGGGTGATCGCCATGGGCGCGTGCGCCACCTGCGGCGGGCCCTTCCGCAGCTACAGCACGCTGCAGGGCGTCGACCGCGTGGTGCCGGTGGACGTCTACATCGCCGGGTGCCCGCCGCGACCCGAGGCGCTCATCGACGGCATCATGATGCTGCAGCGCAAGATCCAGCGCGACGGCATCATGGGCACGGGCCGGTTGAAGGCGCTGCGCGAGGAGCAGGCGGCCGAAGCCGGATAGGTTGCGACCACGCGCGCCCGGCCTCAGGCCACCACTGAATGACGACACCTGACGGCCGCCTCCGCCTGGAGCTTCACGCCCACACGCACGCGTCGCCCGACTGCGGGCTGAGCCCGACCCGACTCATCGAGCTGCTGCAAGATCGCGGCATCGAGGCGCTGGCGGTGACGGATCACAACACCATGGCGGGCGCCTTCGAGATGGCGCGCGTCTCACCCCTGCCCACCATCCTCGCCGAGGAGATCAAGAGCACCGCCGGCGACATCATCGGCCTCTTCCTGGAAGAAGAAATCCCGCGCGACATGTCGCCCAGGGACACCGTGGCCGCCATCAAGGACCAGGGCGGGCTGGTGCTCGTGCCGCACCCCTTCGACAGCCTGCGCCGGTCGGCGCTGCGGGAAGCCACGGAGAGCATTCGCGAGCACATCGACATCCTCGAGGTGTTCAACGGGCGCACCCTGCGCGAGCGCGACAACCGCACGGCGCAGGACTATGCGCACGACCATGGCCTCGTGGCGTCCGTCGGCTCGGACTCGCATCTCGCCCGCGAGGTGGGCGTGAGCTGGCAGGTGCTCAAGCCGTGGAACGATCCCGCCGAGTTTCTGGACAACCTGCGCGAGGCCGAGCTGCACATGGAGCTGGCGCCGGCGTGGGTGCATGCCGGCAGTTCGCTGCACGCCTACGCCACGAAGTTCCGGAAGCGGCTGAATACCTGGTTCGCCGGCTAGCGCGACGCGCATGACGGCGGAAGCCGCGTCCGACGGCTGGGCGGCGTTCACGCGACGCGGAGTGACGCTGTGGCTCCCGGCCTCGGTGAACCTGGGCATTGCCAGCCTGCTGGCCCCGGCCATGAACGCCCTGCTGGCGCGAGCCGTCGATCCCGAGGCGTCGATTGCTGGCTTCTCCGTGGCGTTGGGGGTCATCACCATCGTGGCACTGCCCCAGTTCCGCATTCAGCAGCTGACGCTGGTGTTCCTGCACGATCATCACGCGTTGCGCAGCCTGCGCCGGTTCGTCGCCATCACGGCCGCGGTCGTCGGTGCGATCAGCTGCGTCGCGGCCCTCACCCCGCTGGCCGAGTTGATCCTCGAAGGCATCTTTGCCGCCACCGGCGACTTGCTCACTCAAGCGCGGGCGGCGTTGGTGGCGCTGTGCCCGCTGCCGATATTCATGGTGGCGCGCACGCACCTGCACGGCGCCGCGCTGCGACTCGGGCAGGCGCGGTTGGTGTGGCTGGGCACCGGGCTCGGGGCCGGAGGCGCCGTTGCCATCTCCGCCGCGCTGATCGCGACGGGCATACAGGGCGCGGCTGCGGCCGGTGTGGGGACGACCCTGGCCGCCGGCCTGGAGACCGTCATGCTGATGGCGGCCACGCGCAACCTGTTGCGGCACGGGCTGCCCGCGCACTCACCGCGCGGCCTCGATTCCAGCCTGGGCGCCGTGGCGCGCTTCTTCACGCCGCTCATCTTCGCCTCGCTGCTTCCAGCCGCGACCACCCCAATCGTCAACGCGGCCCTGGCCCGCACCGCCGAGCCCGAGACCTCGTTGGCCGCCTTCGCCATCGCCATCGGGCTCTTTCAGTTCCTGACCATCCTGCTGTGGGGCGCCCAGCCCTCGATTCTCGCGCTGCTGGCGCGAGGCGACGGCATGCGCCGGATCACGGTCTTGACCAACGGCGTCGCCGGCGTCGTTTTGATCGCCGCGATGGCGTCGGCATTCGTGCCGCCGCTGAGCCAGCTGGTCATCGAGGACATCAGCGGCGCGCGTGACCGGCTGGGCGAGCTATCGCTGCTGGGGCTGCGCGTGCTGGCGCCCCTACCGTTGATCCTGGTGCAGGAGCAGGTATTCGCCTCGGCGCTCATGCAGGTCCGACGCACCCGCCCGATTCTCTACGTGAACGTGTGGCGGCTCGCCGCGCTGCTGGTCTTCGTGGTGCTGGCGCTCGGGTTGGAGGGACTACCCGGCGTTGCGGTGGGCGCCGGCGCCTGGGCGGCCAGCCTGATCGTCGAAGCCATCGCGACCTACGCCTATGGCCGCGGAGCCTATCGCCAGCTCACGACCGCCGAGGCGTTGACATTCGGCCGTTAGCGCCTAGGATGCTAGTCAGCAGTACGACGTTGAGATTGCGATAGTTCCTGATGGGGACGAAGATCCGCTTCCGCCACGGCAGCCATATGCCGACTCCGGGAGGACTGTGCCCCAACCGCTGACGTCGTAAACCAACGCGCGAACGACCGCGGACGTCGGGCACAAGCCCACCAGACGCTCCGCGGTTTTTTTTGTTGTCGCAAACCGCCGCACCCCAACCGCAAGGATGAGAAATGACCACCGCCGTTGAAATCGTTGAATTGGAAAAAGCCTTCGACCCGTCGGGTCTCGCGGGCGAGCTGCGCCGCCTGGTCGGACGGCCCGTGACCCGGGTCGCCGCACTGCGCCGCGTCACGTTGCGGGTGGCGCGAGGCGAGATTTACGGCGTCGTCGGCTCGAACGGCTCCGGCAAGTCCACGCTGGCCCGCATCGTGGCCACGCTTTTGACGCCCGACGCGGGCCGCGCGCGCGTGTTTGGCCGCGACGTGGAGCGTGAGTCCGCCGACGTGCGGCGCCTGCTGAATCGCGTGTCGGTCGACGCGTCGTTCTTCAAGAAGCTGAGCCCGCTGGAAAACCTCGTGTTCTCGGGGCGGCTCTACGACCTGCCGCCGCGCGCCGCCGAGCCCCGCGTGCGGCAGATTCTGCAACGGCTGGGCATCAGCGGTGACCCGCTCACGCGACCGGTCGAGCAGATGTCGCGCGGCATGCAGCAGAAGGTAAAGGTAGCGGTGGCGCGAGCCTTCCTGACCTCGCCAGTGCTGCTGGTGCTCGACGAGCCGACCACCGGGCTGGATCCGGCCTCTAAGCGCGACGTACAGGCCTTCATCCAGGAAGTACGCGACAGCCACGACGCCACGGTGCTGCTCATGTCGCACGACATGGACGAGATAGCCCGGCTGTGCGATCGCATGGCCGTGCTCGACGACGGCCGGATCGTCGCCGAGGGAACGCCCGAATCGCTGGCCGCGCCCGGCGAGACGCTTGAGGACGCCTTCATTCGCCTCACGGGCCATGCCCTGGGCGACACCACCAATGGACGCTCGGCGCGGCTCGAGCCTGCCGGCGTCGGGGAGGAGACGAGACCATGATTGCCGCCCGGCGTGAATGGCGCGCGTCCTACGCCTTTGTGGAACTGAATTTCCGCGCCATCAAGCGCTACTGGGGCTGGGAAGCCGTTTGGTTGGCCTTTGCCATCGTCAACGCGCTAACGGTGGCCTACATCGCGCCCGGCGGACGCGAGGTCACGGGCCAAGCCTTTGCCACCGACCGGCTGGTGCTCTTTCTGGTCGTCGGCACCGTGGTGTGGGCCTATCTGCAGCAGGTGTTCGACTCCGTCGGCTTCATGATCGCCTGGCAGCGCTGGGGAGGAACGATTGAAAGCACCTTCATGGCCCCGGCCCGGCGTCTCGCCATGGTGGCCGGCACCAGCGCCTTTGCGATTGTGTACGCCTTCATCCGCGCCCTCCTGGTGCTGGGTTTCGTCTCGCTGTTCTTCGACCTCGACCTGCTGCAGGCCAACTGGCTCACGGCACTGGCCACGATCAGCGTCGGCAGCGTTGGGTTTCTCGGATTAGCGCTTATGGTGGCCGCGCTGCCGCTGCTGTTCCTGGAACGCGGCGAACAGATGGTGATGATCACCCTCGCGGCGCTGCTGCTGGTGTCCGGCGTGTTCTACCCGATCGAGGTGCTGCCGGGCTGGCTCCAGGTCGTGGGGCGCTTGTCGCCGGCCACCTACGTGCTGGAGGGCATGCGCGCCGCGGTGCTGGACGGCGCAACCATCGGCGATGTCGCCGAGGTGTTCCCGCCGCTGCTGGCCATCGCGGCGGTGGCCCTGCCGCTGGGCGTCGTGGTCTTCCGCGCCGCCGAGCGCTATGCGCTGCGCAGCGGGCGCCTGAAGCGACACGGATGATGCGTCAGCAATCGCAAACCGATGGCAGAAGCCGCGCACGTGTCGCGGCTTCCACCCGACCCAAACCGCCGCGCGCAGCGTCGAATGCGCGACAATCAGCCGGCGCGCCCAGGCGGCGCGCGTTTATGTGGGAGCGCACATCAGCTATGGATCCGGTGCAGTTGGGAATTCCCAAGGGCAGTTTGCAGGACGCGACCATTGAGTTGCTCCGCCGCGCGGGCTGGAGCGTCTCGGTGTCGTCGCGCAACTACGTACCGGGCATCGACGACGAGCATGTGCGCTGCAAGCTGGTCCGGGCTCAGGAAATCTCGCGCTACGTTGCCGACGGCAGCCTCGACGCGGGCATCACCGGGCTCGACTGGACCCTCGAGAACGCCTCCGACGTGCGCGTCGTCGCGGATCTGGTCTATTCCAAGGCCAGCTTCCAGCCGACTCGCTGGGTGCTGGCGGTGCCCAACGACTCGCCGGCCCAGTGCGCGGAAGATCTGCAGGGCGGCAAGATCGCCACTGAGCTGGTGAACTTCTCCACCAAGTACTTCAGCGATCGCGGGATCGACGTCTCCGTCGAGTTCTCCTGGGGCGCTACCGAGCTCAAGGCCGCCGAGGGCCTGGCCGACGCCATCGTCGAGGTCACCGAAACCGAGACCACGATCCGGGCGCACGGGCTGCGCGTCATCGAGACGCTCACCACCTCGAATCCGCAGCTGATCGCCAACCACACCGCCTACGCCGACCCGGACAAGCGGCGCAAGATCGATCAGATCGCGCTGTTGCTCAAGGGCGCGCTGGAAGCGGAGTCACGGGTGGGGCTCAAGATGAACGTGCCGCGGACGCGAGTGGAAGACATCGTCGAGGTGCTGCCGAGCATCACCGCGCCGACGGTCGCCAATCTCTTCGGCACCGACTGGCTGTCCATCGAGATCGTCGTGTCGGAGCACGAGGTGCGGGAGCTGATCCCGGAGCTTCGCGCCAAGGGCGCCGAAGGCATCATCGAGTACCCGCTCAACAAGATCGTCTGATCAGCGGCGCTCGAGACGCCGCGCCAGGGCCGACAGAGCCTCGGGGTCGGTGCAGGGGCTGTAGTGCCCGGGTAGCACCACGCGCGCGCCGCTCGCCGCCAGGCGGCGGGCGGACGCGCGCTGCTCAGCGCGGCTGGTGGCCAGCCAGGGCACGTTTTCGTGCAAGCGGCCGCGACTGTGAAGGAGAGCGTCACCCGCCACGAGCACATCGCCGCGCTGGAGTGACATGCTGCCGGGCGTGTGGCCCGGCGTGTGCAGCACGTGCCAGTCGTCGATCATGTCGCCTTCTTGCACCGGCGAAACGTCCACCGGCGGTCGCCAGCGCATGATCCAGGGAATGAGTGGCCAGTAGAGCACCGAGCGGAGACGGGGACACGTCTCCGGCGCCGCCAAATATGGCACGTCGGCCTCGTGAATCAGGACCGGTGCCCCGGTTCGCCGCTGCAGCTCCACCGCGCTGCCGCTGTGGTCCATATCGAAGTGCGTCAGCACGATGCGGTCGATGCCGGACGGCTCGATGCCGACTTCGCGCGCGGCGCGCAGGATCGCGCCGGCCCGTCCGGGCATCCCGGTGTCCACCAGCAGCGTCGCGGCGCCCGTGAGCAGGTAGCACCACGAGCTGAGAAAGCGGTCCACCGCGTAGCAGCCAGGCGCCAGTTCGAACGGCGGCTGGCGTTTGCTCATGCCCCGCCAGTCAGGCCAGGCAACCAAGCGAGACTATCCCCCGTAGCTCATCCCCGTGGCGGACAGGAGCTGCGGCTCGCCGCCGCGTTCGGATCCGCCGACGACCTCGCCGAAGTAGACCACGTGATCGCCGGGCTGGCTGCTGCCCACGACGCGGCACTCGAACCAGGCCACGGCCCCATCCAAGACGGGAGTGCCGGTGTCGTACGTCGTCACCGGCTCGCCTTCCAGGCGTCCCTCGCCGCTGGTGGACTTGGCCGTGAACTTGAGCGAGAGGTCCTTGGAACCGTCCGGCAAGACCGAAATCGAAAAGACGCCCGTCGCGTCGATGTTCTGCCGCGTGTGCGCCCCGTCCTGAATCGCCACCGCGACCACGCGCGGATCGAAGGACACCTGGGTCAGCCAGTTCGCCGTCATGCCGTTCGGCTCGCCGTCCGCCGACTTCGTGCCGACCACCACCAGACCGTAGACAAGGGCATTGAGCGCGTCGGATACCGGGTCGCTGTCAGACATGAGAGATCCCATCTAGGTGCAAGGGCCTTGGCTCCATGCAATTATCCGCGCCCCGCCGCGTCCGCGGCAACGCCGACGCCGCGAAGCCCAGCGATGAACGGCCGCGGCTACGCTACGATGCCTCGCCGCCACGACCAGATACCCGGGAGCCCACGTGTCACGCGTCAATCGTTGCATCGAGCTGCTGGAGCAAGGACAGCCCGTCTACTACGACCGGGTGGACCCGCTCGAGCTCAGCTATGACTTGGGCCGCGAGCTGAGCAGCACCTGGGCCGACTACCTGCGGATCGAGTTCGAGCACCAGGGACTCGATGCGGTCGCGCTGTCGCGCTTCATGCGCGGCATGGTCGATGCCGGTCCGACGCGCAGCGGACACCGCACGCCCACGGTGATGTGCACCCTGCCGGCCACGGGCATGAGCGCCGACGAGGTTCGGCTCAACGCCTGGCAGATTCGGCACATCCTCTCAGCGGGCGTCCACGGACTCTATCTGGCCCACGTGCGCGACCCCCGGGCTGTGCGGGCATTCGTCGAGGCCTGCCGCTTTCCGCATCAGACCGTTGGCATGGGCGACGACCTGGGCATCGGCACCCGCGGGCACGGCGCCGAGGGATACCCGGCCGACATCTGGGGACTGGACGTGTCCGACTACGTGCGCGTCGCCGACCCCTGGCCGCTCAATCCGGCCGGTGAACTGGCCCTCGGCATCAAGGTTGAAGACCGCTTCGGCCTGCCGCACGCCGACGCCTGCATGGCCGTTCCGGGCGTGGCATTCGGCGAATGGGGCCCCGGCGACATGGGCCTGTTCTTCGGCCATCCGGAGTGGAAAAACGCCCCCTACAGCCCGCAAATGGAGGCCGCCTGGCGGCAGGTGAAGGCCGCTTGCGACCGTGCGGGCATCCTCTTCCTCTGCGCCTGGGACGACCCGGCCCTCACGCCGGAGCAGCGCGCCGACCTGCTAATCAACGAGATCGGCGCCAAGCTCATCGCGGCGGGTGACGGCCCCATCCTGGCCGCCGCGGGCCGGGCGCTCACCGGGCGAACCATGCCAGTGTGACCACTCGACCCGTGGATCGGTGAGCACCGGGCTATTCGCGCAGGGGCGCCAGCTTCAGACACACGGGCGCGGGCACGGCGGCCTCGTGGCCGGTGAACTCGAGCCCGCCTGAAGCCGCATCGACCCGGAACGTGACGATGGTGTCGGAGTTCTGGTTGGCGGCAAGGAGGAACCGGCCGTCGGGCGTGATGAGAAAGTTCCGCGGGATATCGCCGCGGGTCGGAGTATGGCCAACCGGCGTGAGCCTACCGGTGCCTGACTCGACCGCAAACGCCGCTATCGAGTTGTGCCCCCGGTTCGAGGCGTAGACGAACCGACCGTCCGGCGATGCGTGAATGTCGGCGCAGGTGGTGTCGCCGCTCCACGCCGCGGGAAGCGTCGAGATCCTCTGCTTGACCGTCAGCGTCCCCGTCGCCGCCTCGTAGTCGTAGGCGGAAACCGACGACCCCAACTCATTCACCGCGTAGGCATGGGCGGAGGCGGGATTGAAGGTGAAATGCCGCGGCCCGTCACCCGGCTCGGCGCGCACCGCCAGGTCCGGTTGCTCGATCAGACGGCCGGTAGCGTGATCGATGCGGTAGACCACGATGGCGTCCATGCCCAGATCGCAGGCGTAGACCAGCGTGTTGGCGCCATCGATCACCACGCAATGCGCATGGGCTTGTCGCTGGCGCTCGGGATGGACCGAGGAGCCGTGATGCTGGACGAAATCGGTGCGCGTTCCTAGTGACCCGTCCGGCTTGATCGGCAGCAGGCACACGCTGCCCCCGAAATAGTTCGCCACGACGACGTAGGAATCCGTTTGGTCCACCTGCACGTGGCAGGGCCCAGCGCCGCCGGTGTGCGCCGAGTTGAGCACCGTGAGGGCGCCATTCCCATTGATGGCGTAGGCCGTGACCACGCCGTGGCCGGATTCCTGTTCGGAAGCGGCATACAGGTGGTCGCCGGTTGGGTCGATGGCAACGAAGGTCGGATTCACGATGCCGGGCTGCACGTCAATGCATTCGACGGCGCCGGTCGCAACGTTCAGGCGACAGGTATAGATACCCTCCGCGCCCAGATCGGTATAGGTGCCCACGAACAGGAATCGCTCGTCGTTCACGCTCACGGCCTCATTTCGCGCGTCGTTGCCGGTGCGATTGGCGGACCATAGCACCGGACACGGCTCGACATGCCGGATTGGCATTCGCGGGCACAATGCGAACGTGTCGACGACGGGAGCCCTGCCAATGCACACCCACAGCCACGAGTCTCACGGCCCGTCGCCGACGGGGCAAACCGTCGTGCGCGCCGGCAAGCTCTTCGACGGGGTGAGCCGGACGCTCACCGATGACGCCGTGGTCGTGGTTGCCGGCGGCCAGGTGGCCGCCGCCGGATCGGCGTCCGATGTCGAGATTCATCCCGACGACCTGGTGGTCGATCTCCGGCCCTGCACGGTACTGCCGGGACTGATCGACGCTCATGTCCATCTCATGGGGCAGAACCCGGCGCACGCGCACCCCGGCCCCATCGAATACCGCGCCATTCGGTCGGCGGGGCAAGCCAGGGCGCTGCTCGAGGCCGGGTTCACCACGCTACGCGACCTGGGATCGCAGACCTCCGTGGCTCTCAAGCAAGCCATCGAGGATGGCGCAGTGCCGGGGCCCCGAATGATCGCCGCCGGCTATGCCATCGCCCGCACCGGCGGCCCCTGGTTCGGCATGGAGCCATCGTGGCGCTGGGTGCGGCCCGCGGACGGCGTCGACGCCTGCCGGCAGGCCGTGCATCGCTGCATTCGGGAAGGATCCAGCATCATCAAGATCGGAACCTCCACCGGGCGCGGCGACGCGGCGTGGGGCGAGATTCCGACCTACACCGTGGCCGAGGTTCAAGCCGTGGTCGAGGAGGCGCATGCCTGGGGCCTGCGCGTGGCGGCGCACGCCATGGGCGACGAAGGTGTCCGCCGGGCGGTGCTCGGCGGTGTTGACACCGTCGAGCACGGCTACAACATCACCGACGACACCCTGGGTTTGATCATCGAGCGCGGCACCTATCTGGTGCCAACCCTACGCGCGCGAGCGTTTTCCACCAGCGACGACGGCCGGCAGATCTACGACGCTCAGATGCGCTCGTTGCGGAGGGCCTACGCCGCCGGGGCGCGGCTGGCGCTCGGGACCGACACGACGGGCGGCGCCGAGATGCCGCACGGCCACGAGAACGCGGTTGAGTTCAGACTCATGGCCGAGACCATGGAGCCCGTTGACGCGCTGCTGTCGGGCACGCGCGTGGCGGCGCAGGCGCTTGGGCTCCATCCGCACGTGGGCAGCCTGCAACCTGGGGCAGCGGCAGACCTCGTCGCCGTGCGCGAAAACCCACTGCGTGACCTCGACACCCTGCAACGGGTCGAGTTCGTCATGCAGGGCGGCCGGGTCATCGTGGCGCCCTAAGCCACGCACCGGTTCGAACCTCGGTCCTACTCCGTGGATGAACTCCGGACGGAGTCGGTGATGGCGTCGTGCATTTCGCTGCTGAGCTGCGGGAGCGGCGTGCCGCGCCGGTCAAAGTCCTCCGCGACGTGGCAGGCCACGAGGTGACCGTCACCGAAGTCGCGCAGGGGCGGCTCCTCGTTGAAGCACACATCCTGGGCGACGGCGCAGCGTGTGTTGAAGCGACATCCCTGGGGCGGGTTGGTCGGACTCGGCAACTCGCCGGGAATGATCAGGCGTTCCCGCTGCTCGGACGGATCAGGAACGGGAATAGCGTCCATGAGCGCCCGGGTGTAGGGATGAATGGCGTTGCTGAAGAGATCCGGCGTATCGGCCTGCTCCACGATCTTGCCCAGATACATCACCGCCACGCGGTCGCACACGTACCGGACGACGGCCAGGTTGTGAGCGATGAACAGGTAGGTGAGGCCGAACTCACCCTGCAAGTCGCGCAGCAGATTCAGAATCTGCGATTGAATCGAGACGTCGAGGGCGGAAACCGGCTCGTCGCATACGAGGAACTGCGGACGCAGCACCAGCGCGCGCGCGATGCCAATGCGTTGGCGCTGTCCGCCGGAAAACTCGTGCGGATAGCGCTGCGCGTAGTGGCTGCTGATGCCGACGATGTCCATGATTTCGCGGATCTGGTCGTTGCGTTCGTCGGGGGTGCCAATCCTGTGGACCTCGAGGCCCTCGCCGATGATGCCGCCCACCGTGATACGCGGATCCAGCGACCCATACGGGTCCTGGAAGATGATCTGCATGTTGCGGGCGAGCACCTTGCGGTCGAGCTTCGACACATCCTCGCCGCCGAAATAGATCTCGCCGCTCGTCGGTGGATAGATGCGGAGGATCGTGCGGCCCACGGTGGTCTTGCCGCACCCGCTTTCGCCCACCAGGCCAAACGTTTCGCCGCGCTTGATGTCGAAGGAGACGTCGTCGGCGGCGTGCACGTGGGCGATGGTGCGCAGGAGGATGCCGCCTCGCACCGGAAAGTGCTTGGTGAGCTTCTGCACGGAAACGAGGACATCGTCGGAGGCACCGTTGCCCGCGGCATCGATTTCTGTAGCCATCAGTTCGCCGATCCCGCGGTCGCCCGAGCTTGGGGCAGCGGCTCCCCGTCGTGTCCGGATGGTCGCTGGGGATACAGGTGACAGCGCACCGTGCGCCCATCGTCAAGCCGCTGAAGTTGCGGACGGTTGTCGCGGCAAATGTTCATCGCCTCCGGACAGCGTGACTGGAAGAGACAGCCGAGCGGCAGCCGCATCATGTGCGGCACCGATCCGCGGATGGTCGAGAGCCGCTCGCTGCGATCCGTCATGAGGCTCGGAATGCTCGTCATCAGCCCCCGCGTGTACGGGTGCTTCGGCGCGGCGAACAAGGACTTGACGTCGGCGTACTCGACCACCTCACCGGTGTACATCACCGCCACGTCGTCGGCCATTTCCGCAATCACGCCGAGATCGTGGGTGATCAGCAACAGCGCCATGCCGGTCCGGGCCCGGATTTCCCGGATCAATTCGAGAATCTGGGCCTGAATCGTCACGTCGAGCGCGGTTGTGGGCTCGTCGGCCAGGAGCAGCTGGGGTTCGCACGCCAGCGCCATGGCGATCATCACTCGCTGCCGCATACCGCCCGACAGTTCATGGGGATACGCCTTCACCCGCTGCTCCGGTTGGGGAATCCCCACCAGACGCAGCACCTCGATCGTCCGTTCGTAGCGCTGCTTGCCCGTGAAGTCGCGATGTTCGCGCAGGACCTCGCCAATCTGATTGCCGGTGTTGAACACGGGGTTCAGCGCCGTCATGGGCTCCTGGAAGATCATCGAAATCTCGTCGCCGCGCACGCGGCGCATCTCCCGGTCGCTGAGGCCACGCAGATCGCGATCCTGCCACATCACCTCGCCGCCGACGATGTCGCCCGGCGGACGAATCAAGCGCATCACGCTGAGCGCGCTGACGCTCTTGCCGCAGCCGGACTCGCCGACCAACCCGAGCGTCTTGCCGCGTTCGATGGCGTAGGACACGCCGTCGACGGCCCGAACCACTCCGTCGCGAACCCGAAAGTGCGTGCGCAGGTTTCGCACCGACAGCAGCAGGTCGCCTCTTTCGACTCGTTCCGGCAGCTGCATGCCGGGCTCGGGCGCGCCGTTGACTTCGCTCATGGCCGTTGCAGCGCGCGCTCCGCGCCGCCATTCCGAGTCCGCGGGACGCTCCGACGATGCACTACCGACATTGTTGACCCGTTACTCCGTAGGTTGAGGCTCGGTACCCACCCGTGGGCGGCTCGCGCACGCTTCACGGACGACTGCTCAGCCGCGGGAATGAGTTTAGGTGCGAGCGCCGCAGGGCGTCAACGTGCGAACTCATGCCAGCACACGCAACTCGATGCCTGTGTAGTAGTGGGTCAGGATTTCGTCGTAGGTGTGCCCGGCCAGCGCCATGCCCTGCGCGCCCCATTGGCTCATGCCCAGGCCATGGCCGAATCCGCGACCCGTGAGGACCAGCGAGGGCGGGCGCTCGAATACCGCGACGTGCACGGCGCCGTTCACCAGCTCGATATCGGACGGCGCCGTGGCGAAGGCGACGCTGCGGCGCACGGACGTCATGCGGAGTCCCTCTTGGAGCAACGCGCCCAGGCGGCGGGGCGCCGCGCCGATCAGCTCCAGCGACGCCACCGGGGCAAGCTCCAGCTCGACAAACGCGCTGGGCAGGCCGAGTGCCGTGCGCACCGCATCGCCGAAGAGTTCCACCTCGCCCGCGGCGCCGACCACCAGAACCCGCAGCGGACGTCCCGCCGGCGTGCGCTCCAGGACGCGCAAATCCACGATCGCGCCCACGCCCCCGTTGCGAAAGGTCCGGTAGTCGGCCAGCTCGGACAGCGGGATCGTCCGCGTCCAGCGATAACCCTCGGCGCCCCATGACACGGTCAGGGCGGCGGCGTCACCTGGAGACGGCACGCTGCGAAGATAGGGAACCGGCGTGCCCCACACGTGCTCGGAATCTTCGGTCACGTCGCCGGCATTCGCCGAGTACAGCGCCTCGATCGGCGCGCCGTTGAACATCGCCACGACTCCCGCCGTCGCCGCCACCGCCGCCTGCGTTCGCTCGGACTCGCTGCGCGTGCCGCTATAGGCCTGGCAGTTTTGGTTGTCGCAAATGTCGTAGATCTCGTCCGGCCGCAAGTGCTGGATGGCGTAGGTTCGTGCCGCCACCGCCTGCGCCTTCAGCGCCTCGATCTCCCAATTGCGGGGCATCTCCGCGCCCACCACCGACGCCAGGTAGTCGGCAAGGCCCACGTGATTAACCACGAGAAAGCCCCTATCGACCCGACGGATGTCGAATCCGCCGCGGTAGGGCGTACCGTTGAGATGCGTCGGGACATGAGACTCAGCCGGCCGCACGTCGAGTCGCTCCGGAAGCTCAAACGTCGCCCATTCGCCAACCGCCAGGGTGGGGCGCGGCGGCAGGACGCGCGCGGCGACGCCGGCCTCCGTCCGAAGCAACCGGCGATGGCGCTCGAGCACCGCAAGGTCAACGTAGGGACCGACATGCACCAGGCTTGGCTCGGCCGCCCGCACGGGGCCGTCGACGCCGATCTCCAGCGCCCACGGCGCCGCCCCTTGCACGGAGAATGCCAGGTATCTCGACGAGCGCCCGACGACAATTCGCTGCCCAGCGGCCACGTCCCGCGCGCGGCCGTCGATAACCGCCGTCGAAGGGCCTTGCGTCTCGAGCGTGAGCGTGTCGCCCATGTTGCTGAGCAAGACGCGAACGACCTCGGGCAAGGACAGGTCGCGCTGCTGAGCGCCCGCGCCGGTCGTTGGGAGCAGCGTGAGCGCAAGCGCCGCGCCGGCCGCGGCAATTGCCAGCGAATGCAGCCAGGCGATTGGCCGACTGACCACGCCGGAACGCAAGCGGGCGCCCGCCTCGCGCGGCGGGATCATCAAACGCTCACGCTCCACCACCGCAGGTCAACGTCGCCTGCGGCGCGGTCGGGAGCGTGGGACTAGGACTCGGGCTTCTTCTCGGCGGGAGCTTCGGCCGCGCCTTCGGCCGTGGCGTCGGCGCTTGCAACCGTAGTGGCCGGCGTCTCCGGCGCCTCGTCGGCTTCGTCCTGCTCACCCTCTTCTTCTTCCTCGTCCTCGAGGCCCGCCCGCGCCTCGCTGCGGAACTCGCGCACGCTCTTGCCGAGCGCCTGCCCCACGCCCGCGATGCGGCCGGCGCCGAACAGTGCGATCACGATGAGCAAGATGATGAGCAACTCAAGCGGCCCAAGTGATGTGAACACGGCTAATTTCTCCCTCGCTGCGGCAGCGAGAGCGCTGCCCTTGGTGGACGAGTCCTCATTGTCGGGGTTCTGCCACAGCCGCGGTCGCGACCGTTCCACGCGTCGCGACCGACACGTTCCCGACCACGGTGCTTCGATACACCGTACGTCACTTTACCTTTTCCCGGCGCCTTGGGATGAGAAATCGTCGCGTCTATCCTCGCAAGCACCGCATCCTAACCCTGGGCGTTGAGGAGTTGGAATCCGAAATCCAGGAGCACTGCCGCGTCCCGCTCGCGCTGGCTGCTCCCCAGGATCACGACCATCAGCCGGCGCCCGTCGCGTTCGGCCGCGGCGATGATGTTGCCGCCGGCATCCTGCGTGCGTCCGGTCTTGACGCCGAGGGCGCCGTCATAGGACCACAGCAGGCCGTTGAGGCTCGTGGCGGTGTAGGCGCCGTGATTCGGGCGGGCTGGAATCACATAGGAGCGCGTGGAGACGATGCGCGCGATGAGCGGAAAGCGTTCGATCGCGTCGGCGGCGAGCACGGCCATTTCGAAGGCGGTGCTCCGGTGGTCGGGCGAGTCGAATCCCACCGGGTTGGCGAACGTGGTGTTGCCCAGCCCCAGCCGTCGCGCGAGGTCATTCATCTGCGCCACGGTATAGGCCTCGCCGCCAATTCCATCCGCGACCGTCACCGCCGCATCGTTCGCCGACGGCAGCAACATGGCGAACAACAGATCTTGCAGCGTGAGCACCTCCCCAGGGCGCAGGCCGAGAACGTTGGGCGGCTGCTCGGCGGCCTCGGGCGGCACCTGGATGCGCAAATCGGCCGGCGCCTGCTCCAGGGCGACCACGGCCGTCGCCAGCTTGGCCAGGCTCGCGGGTGCGTGCGGCACGTGCGTGTCGCGCCCGTAGAGGATGGTGCGCTGCGAAAGATCGACAACCATCGCCGAGGCGGCCGTGATGGGCGGAGCTTCCAGAGGTTGGATGAACGGGTCGTCGATGAATGCGGCGTTGCTGGTCCGAGCCAACGTCGGGGCATTGGCCTGCACGCGCTCGATGTCGCGGTCGAGCAAGTTCACCACCCGGCCCATGTCCGGCAGCGGCGCCTCCACCGACGAAAAGATCCGCGTCAGCACCAGCACGCCAGAAATGGCCGCCAGCAGGACCAGGAGCAACTCCGCGCCCCGGCGAAAACGCAACGCCTGCACCCGGCGCACCCGCGGCTGTTGCGCTGGTTGCCGCAATTGGGCGTGGTAGATCGGCGGCGGCACCGCGGCGCCGGTCGCGTCCCCAGCGCCGGCCTCGAGCAACTCCTCTTGTCGCCAACCGTCCAGCGGGCGCCGTGCCCCGCGATCTCGTCTTCGTGTCGCCATGGCCCGCTACACCACCTGATGCCGCGCGATGTAGTCGAGGCTGCGGCGGTAGTCCGCTTCCCGGATCAACTGCTCGCTCATGTAGAAGTTGAGCATGGTGCGCAACGAGAGGATGGGCAGCAGGTGCAAGCCGTGGTGCTGGAGACGGCGAGCCGCCCCGAGATCGCGATCGATCAGCACGATGACGTCGCGGACCACGAGCCCCTGCTCGCGCATGGCGTTCGCCGTGGCGATCACCGAACCGCCGGTGGTGATCAGATCGTCGACCAGCAGCGCATGTTGCCCGGGCAGGAATCGGCCTTCGAGCAATAGTTCGTCGGATGACAGCCGGGGCGACAGGTAGACGAGGGGCACGTCGGTGGCCAGGGAGTAAGCGGTCGCCAGATGCAGACCACCCAAGGGGACGCCCGCCACCAGCTCCCACGGCTCGGCGGGATGGTGCAGGCGCGCCACCGCGAGCTCCGCCGTCTGGCGTACCAAATCGGCGGCGGCGCGAAGCGCGGCGGGGACGGCAATGAGGCGCTTCGGGTTTACATAAACCGGCGAGTCGACCGTCGACCGCCCAAGCGTAAAGCTGCCAAACTCAATGCCGCCGAGCTCGTAGATCTGGCGAGCCAAGCCCAGCGTCGTGTTGTCGTCGGCCGTCACGCGCGCCTCGCGCAAGCTGCGACGCGCCACGCCCGCCGCCACGGCCTCCCAGGCGGACCCTGCGTCGCCGCAATTATTGGGGCCAGGCCACGCGCGGTCAAGAATCGCCGCCCAAATCGAATCACCTGGGACTCGCTCGGCGCACCGGGGAGCGGCTGAGCTTCACGCCGGACGCAACAGGCGCACCTACAATGCGTCGGAATCCGGTTTTCGCACAGGCAGTCTCGTGGCCCACGACCCCGTCCCGGCTCCCGCCATCGCGGGCATGGAGGGACCCTACGACGCCTCGCGCGTCGAGACCCACTGGTACGACCTGTGGGAGGACGCCGGTCATTTCGTCCCGTCCGAGGATCCCGCCCGTGAGCCGTTCGTGATCGCCATTCCGCCGCCAAACATCACCGGCGCCCTGCACAACGGCCACGTGATGTTCGTGTCCTACCAGGACCTCATGATTCGCTGGCATCGCATGCGGGGGCGCGCCGCGCTGTGGATTCCGGGCACGGACCATGCCGCCATCGCCACGCAAGCGGTGATCGAGCGCGAGTTGCGCCGCGAAGGCACGACGCGGCACGAGATCGGCCGGACAGCGTTCGATCGCCGCTTTTGGCAGTGGCGCGACACCTATGGCTCTCGCATCACGCAGCAACTCCGCCGCCTTGGGGCCTCCGCGGACTGGACGCGCGAGCGCTTCACGATGGACGACCAGCTCTCGCGCGCCGTGCGCGAGGCCTTCGTGCGCCTCTACGAAAAGGGCCTCATCTACCGCGGCGAATACCTGGTGAACTGGTGCCCGGAGGATCGCTCGGCAATCAGCGACCTCGAGGTCGAGCATGAGACCGTCGAGGGTCACCTCTGGCACATCCGCTATCCGCTGACGGACGGCAATCACATCGTCGTCGCCACCACCCGCCCCGAAACGATGCTCGGGGACACCGCCGTGGCCGTGCATCCAGACGACGAGCGCTACCGGCACTTGGTCGGCGGCACCGCCGTCGTGCCCGGAATCGGACGCGAAATCCCCGTCATCGCCGACCCCGAGGTCGACCGCGAATTCGGAACCGGCGCCGTGAAGATCACCCCCGGCCACGACCCCAACGACTGGCGCATGAGCCGGCGGCACGGGCTCCCCGTCGTCAGCATCCTCAACGACGATGGCTCGCTCAACGACCAAGCCGGTCAGTGGGCCGGCTTGGACCGTTTCGAGGGGCGCCGCGCCTACGTGGCATACCTTGAGTCTGAAGGCCTGCTCGAGCGCGTCGAGTCGCACGCCCACGCCCTCGGCCATTGCCAGCGCGACGGCTCCGTGGTGGAACCGCGCGTGTCGGAACAGTGGTTCGTCAACGCGCGGCCCCTGGCCGACCGCGCCGCGCAAGCCGTCCACGACGGCACGCTCACGTTTTATCCGCAACGCGCCGCCGCCGAGTTCTTGCGCTGGATGGAAATGATCCAGCCCTGGTGCATCTCCCGCCAGCTATGGCTGGGGCACCGCATCCCGGTGTGGTACTGCGACGCCTGCGGCGAGACGCTGGTGAGCCGCACCGATCCGGAGCGCTGCTCGGCATGCGGCAGTGAGAACCTGGCTCAGGATCCGGATGTGCTCGACACCTGGTTCAGCTCCGGGCTCTGGCCCTTCTCGACGCTCGGCTGGCCGGACGAGACTCCCGACTTCAAGCGCTTCTATCCCACCGACGTGCTTGAAACCGGGAGCGACATCATCTTCTTCTGGGTCGCGCGCATGGTGATGCTCGGACTCGAGCTCACCGACCGGCTGCCGTTCCACACCGTCTATTTGAACGGCATGGTGCGGCATGCCGACGGGTCCAAGATCGAGAAATCGAACTATCAGCCCGGCGACGATCCCGCCGACATCATTGATCCCTACGGCGCCGACTCCCTGCGCTTCATGATGGTGACGTCCACGGCGGAAGGCGCCGACCTGCGCATCAATCTGAAGCGCGTCGAGGCCGCGGCCCACTTCGCCAACAAGCTGTGGAATGGCGCGAAGTTCGTGATCGGCGCCATGGGGCGCACGACAGAGTCCGACGCGACGGCCGCGCCGACGATCGTCGACGAATGGATCACCGCCCAGTTCGGCGCGCTGCACGCGGACGTCGTGCGCCTGGTGGAGAGCTACCAGTTCGGCGAAGCCGGCCGCCGGCTGCACGACTTTCTGTGGTCCGAGTTCTTCGACTGGTACGTCGAAGCGGCCAAGACTCGCCTCTATTCGGACACTCCAGCCGAGGCGCGCCGGGTTGCCGCGACGCTGGCGCACGTGCTGGACGGCAGCCTGCGCCTGCTGCATCCCTTCATGCCGTCGTTGACCGAAGAGATTTGGCGCCACTTCCGCGAGGCCGGCGGC
Organism: Chloroflexota bacterium; assembly: GCA_026706485.1. Classification (NCBI taxonomy): domain Bacteria; kingdom Bacillati; phylum Chloroflexota; species Chloroflexota bacterium. Next base: position 170,239 of record JAPOYR010000013.1, read on the forward strand.
GCGCCGGACGCACCCGAGTGGCTCATCGTGACGCGCATCGACGAGCCGCCGCCGCCGGGTAACGCCGAGGCCGTGCGCCAGGTTCGGGATCTCATTGCCGTCGTGCAGGGGATTCGCAACGCGCGGCATGAGTCGCAGGTGGAACCGGGCCGCATGATCGAGGCGCGCATCGTTCTCAATGGCCAGGCCGCCTTTATCGAGCGCGAGCGGATCTTCGTGGAGCGGCTCGCGCGGGTGGAGCCGTTGTCCTTCCACCCCCAGGGCACGCAGTTCGACGATCCCGCGGTGACCGTGCGCACGGCCGGAATCGAGGTGAATCTGCCGCTCGCGGGGATGATCGACATTGCCGTCGAGCATGAGCGCCTGGCGCGTGAGCGGGCGGAACGATTGGCCGATCTGGAACGCGCGGAAGCCCTCCTCGCCAACCAGGCCTTCACGCAGCGTGCGCCCGCCGCCGTGGTCGACAAGGAGCGGCAAAAGGCCGCTGCCGCGCGTTCGGCGCTGGCGCAGATCGACGACCGCCTGGCGGCCCTTCCGCCCCGGTCCTAGCGCGAGCTTCCCGCTCCGTCGTCGCTGGTTGCGCGCACGTAGAGCTGACGCAGGCTGGTCGCCCCGCGCACGGTGGCTCCGCCGATGCCGCGCGCCCTGGCCGCGTTGACGTCTTCCAGCGCCGGCCGCACCTGCGACGAGAGTTGGTCGATGAAATGCAGCGCGATGGCCTCCGGAATCATGGGCTCCACCACGGCCGCGAACTCTCGAGTGCCCTGGTGGCTGAGCACCAGATGCCGCAGGAGCATGGCCGTTTCCGAATCACACTTGACCTCGTCAATGGCCGCGTCGAGCAACTGCACGCCGTGAACCATGTGGCCTTCGAGGTTTCCCGCCGGCGTATAGGAGAACTCGCTGGTGACCTCGAGCTCCAGCACCTTGCCCAGGTCGTGCAGAATCACCCCGGCCACCACTAGGTCGCGGTCCAGTTCGGGGAATGTCTCGGTCACCCGCTCCGCCAGTTCCAACATCTCGACCGTGTGTTCGGCCAGCCCGCCCACCCAGGCATGATGCCGCCCTTTGGCGGCGGGCCACGTCGTCAGCCGCTCCGTGACAGCCGGCTGCGCCAGCACCGCCCGCACCACGGCCTGCACGCCGGCGTTGCCGATCGAGTCGGCGGCGGCGGCGATAGCTACACTGAGCGCCGCCGGATCGCGTTCGCCCTGCGGCAATAGGGCCGTGGCGTCCCACTGCACCGCGGAACGCTCCATGCGCGTCAGCTTCACGTTCACCCGCCCCCGAAACTCCTCCGCGCGGCCTTCGACGGTGTAGGTCTGGCCCGCATCGACGGCAGCGGCGAGCTCCGGCGGCACGGAAAAGTAGATTGCGTCAATCGAGTCGCGGTCCTGATCCCGCAACGTCACCCGCAAATACGGGTCGCCGTTGCGGCTGGTGCGCACGTCCGGCGAGGCGATTACGTACGTCCCGGACACCATCTGGCCGGGACGGATGTCGGCAATCCTCACGGGCGACTATCCGGGGGACGGACGGCCCATCCTACCCACGGCCGCCGAGCCGCCGGTCCAGGTCGCACGTCGAGTCGGCGCTGGCCCGAGGGCATCCTTGGCGCTGGCCGGCGGTTAGCGACGGCGGCGCCACCATGCGCGAAATCGGTCGCCAAACGACGGCGCCGGCCGGTGGTCGTTGAGATCGATCACTTGCCCGCGCCACATCTGCGGACTCGACGGCTTTGCAGGACCAGTTCCCGACCGGCGCTCGATAACTCCGCGGCCGATGGCCAGGAGAAACGTGATTCCGCCCGAAAGCGCGAACACCGCCGCCACCGGCCGCAGCGGCGTGGCATAGAGCAGCAGCCCCAAGACAACCAGGCTGGCAGCCGTCACCAGCATCTCGTTGGTGGTGGCGAAGCGGCGGCGCAGCCATGCGCCGAACGTATCCAGCCAGGGCCCGCGGGGTTGGTCTTGGTCCGGCTCCGACCGGGGCGGCTCGCCGCTCGCCGGCGAATTGAAGTCGTTCTCGTCGAGGATGTCCCGAACTTCCTCGCGCCAGTCCTTGGTCACCCGTGCTCGCCGCTGCAACTCTGCCTACGGTCAAGTATACCCCCGACCCCCGTCCGTCATTCCTGCGAACGCGGGAATCCACCCGACCGTCACCTCCGCGCCCCCGGCATTCCCCCGCCTGGACGGCAACCTCCCCACGCCCCAATCGCTGTATCGCGCAGGCCGGCTTCGATATGCTCCACGAATCATGGCCGCCGTAGCTTTTGAACTCGAAGTCTTTCGCCATCTCTTCGCCTCGGTTGCCGAGGAGATGGGCGTCACCGTGCAGCGCAGCGCGCACTCGCCCAACATCAAGGAGCGGCGCGACCACTCCTGTGCCGTCTTCGACCACGAGGGCCAAATGGTGGCGCAGGCGGCCCACGTGCCGGTGCACCTAGGCGCCATGCCCATGGCGGTGCAGGCGGCCGTCGATTTCTACGATAAGCGGGCGCCCGCCGCGGGCGACGTGATCATCGTCAACGATCCCTATCTCGGCGGCACGCACCTTCCCGACATCACCACCGTGTCACCGGTGTTCGTGGGCGAGCCGCTCGAAATGTGGGGCTGGGTAGCCACTCGCGCCCACCACGCGGACGTCGGCGGGCTCACTCCCGGCTCGATGCCCATGTCCACGGAGCTCTTCCACGAGGGCATCGTCATCCCGCCCCTCAAGCTCGTGGACGCAGGGACCGTCGACGAGCAGTTGGTCGAGCTCATTTGCCGCAACGTGCGCACGCCCGACGAGCGCCGCGGCGACCTGGCGGCCCAGCTGGCCTCGCACCGGGTCGGCGAGACCCGGTTGCAAGCGTTCGCCCGCCGCTACGGACCGAGCGAGCTGAGTCGCATGGCGCGGGAGCTCATGGCCTACACCGAGCAGCTGGTCGTCGCGCGACTGCGCCGCGTGCCCAACGGCGAATACGCGTTCGAGGACTTCCTCGACGACGACGGGAGGGGCGGTCCTTCGACGCCGCTTCGGGTCACCGTCACCGTGCGCGACGGGCGACTCATCGTCGACTTCGCGGGCACGGCGGCGGCGGTGCCCGGATCGCTCAACGCCCCGTCGGCCATCACCCACTCCGCCGCCCTCTATGTCGTGCGCTGCCTGGCGGGCGCCGATGTGCCGGCCAACGACGGCGCCAGGGCCGTGCTGGACGTCCGGGTGCCGCTTGGAACCGTGCTCAATCCCCAACCGCCGCACGCCGTGGCGGCCGGCAACGTCGAAACCTCCCAGCGAATCGTGGACGTGCTGTGGGGCGCCCTCGCCCAGGCGTTGCCGGACGAGGTGCCGGCGGCCAGCCAGGGCACGATGAACAACTTGGTCATTGGTGGAACCGATCCGCGCTCGGGAGGCGCGTATACCTACTACGAGACCATCGCCGGGGGCTCCGGCGCAGGCCCCACGCGACCGGGGACGAGCGGCGTCCACGTCGCTATGACCAACACGCTGAACACGCCCATCGAAGCGCTCGAGCTCGCCTATCCGATGCGCGCGCGGCGTTATGCCCTGCGTCCGGGCTCTGGAGGCGCCGGAGCGCATCGCGGCGGCAACGGCGTCGTGCGCGAGGTCGAAATGCTGGCGCCGGCGTCGGTGACCATCGTGGCCGAGCGTCGTCGAATCGGCCCCTGGGGCCTGCGCGGCGGCGACTCAGGCCGCCGAGGACGGGATCGGGTCCACCGCGGCGGTCGCTGGCGCGACGTTCCGGGCAAGGGCACTCATGACCTGGAGGCGGGCGATCTGGTTCAGGTGTCCACGCCCGGCGGCGGCGGTTGGGGCGCTAACGCCGCCGATTGAATAGACGAAATCCCCGCTCGGCCTCCGCGGCCGGCGGCGCGTCGGCGTCAAAGTCGACTTCCAGCACCTCGCGGTAGACGGCGCCGGCCGGCGACAGGTCGCTCTCGAATAGCGACACCGCCGTCACCGTGTGGGCACCGAGCGTCCCGAGGCGCGCGGCCTCGAAGCGACGCGCCACGCCCATCCGCGTCGACAGCGTCGCCTGCCGACCGATCCGCGCCAGCGTGACGTGCGGACTGAACGGCCGGGCCCCCATGCGCAGGCCGATACCCTGCATCTCGCGCGTGACGGCGGCCTGCAAATCGCGCACGGCGTCCAGGTCGCCGCTGATCCCCACCCACGCGACGCGCGGCTCGCCGCCCGTGGGAAACGTGCCGCCGCCGCCAAATCTGAGCACAAAGGGCGAACGCCCGCGCGTCGCGGCCTCCAGGCCCGACCGGATGCTGTCCGTGGAGTGGGCCGGCACTTCGCCAAGAAACGCCAGGGTGAGATGCAGACTCTCGGCCGACATGCAGCGCACATCGCGCACATCGCCGACCAGCGATCTCGCGCGTCGGGCAAGCTCGACCCGCAGGTCCTGCGGATAGGAAATCGCGACAAACGCTCGCATAGGCTGCGAGTATAATTTCATGCCTCGGGTGGGCCTGATCGTCGGCTGCGCCCGCTGCACCGCTCGGGGCGTTCCCACGCGCGAGGTACAACCATGGCCGCGGCTGAAGGCGTCCTCATCAGCGAAGGAACCGCGCCGCTGGACACCGCGCGCCGACAGGAATTGGGTGAGCAGCTTCGCGAGCGCATGCGTCGCGCCGACACCGGCGCCCCGGCATCCGCCATGGCCGCCGCCGACCTCGCCGTGGCCATCCACACCACGGTTCCCAACCCGGCGACGACAGTGTTCTGGGATGCCGGTGGACACACCGATGCCTACCGGCACCTGCTCGGTCACCCACCGTCGACCGCGGCCCCGCCGGCACCGGGACGCGCGGTATCCGAGGCCGTCGGCGCCGCCGTCGCGCGCATGTTGCAGCATGAGGCCACGTCCATCGTCGCGGTCATCGACGGCCAGGGCCTGAGCGCCGGCCTGGCATTCGAGGCGGTCAACCACGCCGGCCATTTGCAACTGCCGCTGGTGCTGGTGCTGGTTGATGCCCCGTCCACGCGCACCCGCAGCGTCGGCGCGGTGTCGCGTCACCTCACCCGGTTGCGCGGTCACCCGCGCTATGCCGATGCCAAAGTCCTAATCGAGCAGGCGCTCAGCCGGATGCCCGCCGGCGGCCAAGCCGTCGAGGTCGCCCGCCGACTCAAGAACTCCATGCGTGAGCTGCTCATCCCAACGGAGATCTGGGAAGAGTTGCTCGGCTTCACCTACTTGGGACCCGTCGATGGGGCCAGCGCCGACGCGTTGGCGGAATCGCTGGCGCTGGCGCTGCAAGTACGCCGGCCCGTGCTGCTGCACGTGGCGGCTCCTGCCGGCGCGGCGGTGCGGCGTCCCCGACTGGGCGCCGACCACAACGGCGTCGCCGCGGCGCGTGCGGCTTGGCTGGGGGCGGCGGCGGCCGCTCTCGCCGACCTCGCGGAAGCCGACGATCTGTGTGTGACCGTCAGCGCGGGCGCCACGGCCCGCGGGGCGTTGCACGCGGTGGCCGAGCGCGTGCCGGAGCGGTTCCTGGATGTCGAGCTCGGCGAGGCGCACGGCATGTCGCTGGCGGCGAGCTTGGCCCGAGAGGGTCTGCGACCGGTGGTGGCGCTCGCCGCATCGCGCACGCTGGCCACCATCGCCCCCCTGCTCGACGAAGCCACGCAAGCCGATGCGCCGCTCACGATCCTGGCCTATCCGGACGCGGCGCCCGACATGGCTGCCGATGTGCTGTCGCGCAACGCCGTCCCAGGTCTCGACGTGATCGTCCCCACACATCCGCACGACCTGAAAGAGCTTCTCGCGGCGGCGCTGGTCAGCCCGCGCTGGACTCTCATCCGGTTGCCCGCGTCCGTCACCCAGGAGTAACCCCTCGTCGGCGACGCGATGCACGGCGCCCCCTCACCAATCATCGACGCCCACACCCACGTGGTGCCCCCGGAGGTCGCGGCCGACCGGGAGCGGTTCCTCGAAGCCGATCTCTGGTTTCGCCGCCTCTACACCAATCCCCGGCGCACCCTCGCCACCACCGACGACGTGGCGCTGGAGATGGCCCGCTCGGGCGTCGACACCACCGTGGCCTTTGGCTTCGCCTGGCGCGATCCGAGCCTGTGCGTGCTCAACAACGACTACATCCTGGAGCAGGCCGCGGCGCACCCCGAGTCGCTGGTGCCCTATTGCGTGGTTGCGCCGTCGGACCTGGAGTTCAGCATCGTGGAGATGGAACGCTGCCGGCGACGGGGCGCCGTCGGGGTGGGCGAGCTGTTTCCGGAAGGCCAGGGCTGGAACTTGAGCGACCGCGGCGCCCTGCGCGAGTTCGTTGGCGCGGTGCGCGGGCTCGAGCTGGTCCTCAACCTGCACGTCAGCGAGCCGGCCGGCCACGACTATCCCGGCAAGGATTCGACCACGCCCGCGGCCATCTGGCCGCTGATCGAGATGGCGGGCGGCGAGGTGCCCATCGTGCTCTCCCATTGGGGCGGCGGCGCCGCGTTCTACGAGCTGATGCCCGAGGTGCGCGACCTCACCCGGCAGATCTACTACGACTCGGCGGCCAGCCACCTGCTGTACCTGCCGGCCGTGTTTGACATGATGGCGCGGCTGGCGCCCGGCCGGATTCTCTTTGGCAGCGATTTCCCGCTGATGACCCAGCGTCGGGCATTGCGTCACGTGCGCGCGGCGGGGCTCGACGCCGACACGATGGCAGCCTTGCTGGGCGGCAACGCGCGCAAGCTCGGGCTGGGCGGCGCCTCTAGATTGACATAACGGGCACGACGCGAGTCCGCTAGCGCGCCAGCTCCCGTTCAATCTCGGCCGTCAGACGCGCCAGGTGGGTCGGGTCATAGCCCACCTCGGCCGCCTGCTCCACGAGCTGTCGAGTTTGCTCCAGTCCGGCGCGGTGCTCGGCCGATCCCGGCTCCTCGCGCACGGCCACCTGCAGCGCGTCACGCGCTTGGAGGTAGAGCTGGCGCCCCTGCTCCTCCGGCGATTCTTCCTGGACGCCAACGCCGAGCAGCCGCTTGGTCAGCGTGACCGCGGAAGCTGCGTCCGGGGCGTACCCATCCGCATTGATCTCGTCGGCGTAGCGCTGCGTGACCGGCGCGCCGCCGATGATGCACTGCACCTGGTCGTCGAGACCCGCCGCCTCGACGGCTTCGATCGTGCTGCGCATGTTCGTCATCGTCGTGGTCAGCAGCGCCGACATGCCCACGATGTGCGCGCCCTGGCTCAGCGCTTCCTGGACATATTCGTCGGGGTGGGTGTCGATGCCCGTATCGGTGACATCGAATCCAGCGCCCTCGAGCATCATCGCCACCAGGTTCTTGCCAATGTCGTGCAGATCGCCGCGGACGGTTCCGATCACGACCCTACCCAGCGGCTCGATTCCCGATTCCGTCAGCAGCGGACGCAGGATGGCCATGCCGGTCTTCATGGCCCTGGCGGAGATGAGGACTTCTGGCACGTAGTACTGGTTCGTGCGGAACAGCTCGCCTACGACGTCCATCCCCGGGATCATGCCGTCGTTGATGATCGCTCCGGGTGACACTTCGGCCTCGAGGCACGCCTTGACGAGGCGATCCACGCCCGGAGCGTCGCCCTTGATGATGCAGTCGCTCAGTTCCTGGAAACTCGCGTCGATGTCGATATCCGCCATGGCACGTCCTGGGTCGTGGGGGGAAGTCTTGCCGGCCCTCCGCCGCGTCCTCTTCCACGTTGCGCGTACGGACCCGGTCCAGCCGCGAGCGTACCATCACCACGACCGCCGCCACCGCCAATCGAGTCGCCCACGGTCGCCCGCCGCCGTGCCACGATGGGCTGCCCGGCATTGGTGAATAGGGTCTCGTGCGCTGGTCCCAAGCATCCGCCGTCGTGCTCGCCAGCGGCAGTCCGCACAAGCTGGCCGAGTTCCGGCGCCTGTTTCGCGGCTCGCCGGTGCGAATCGTGCCGCCAGGCGACTTCGGCTCTCCACTCCAGGTTGACGAGACCGGCGCCACCTTCCTGCAAAACGCGCGCATCAAGGCGGTGGTTTACGCCCTAGCCTGCCGGGTCTGGAGCCTGGCCGATGACTCTGGATTGGAAGTTGACGCGCTGGGGGGCGCGCCGGGCGTGCGGTCGGCGCGCTACGCCGGGCCCGGCGCGAGCGACGAGGCGCGCAACGACAAGTTGCTCGCGGCCCTGGCCGATGTACCCGATGCGCGGCGCACCGCGCGTTTCCGCTGCGCGGTGGCGGTGGCGGCGCCGGATGGCTCGATCGTCTACACCGCCGTTCGCAGCTGCGAAGGCCGCATCGCGCACGCGCCGCGAGGCGGGCAAGGGTTCGGCTACGACCCACTGTTCATTGTCGGCAGGGGGGATCGGACCATGGCGGAGCTGACGACCGACGAGAAAAACCGCGTGAGCCATCGTGGACAGGCGGCCCGAGCGGCGCGGCGCTTTGTGGAATCGCGCCGCGCCGCGACGCCATCCACCTGACCGCTAGGGACGATCTGAGAATGCCGGTCGGCTTGACCCCAATCCGTTCGCCCTGAGCCTGTCGAAGGGGTGGTCGAACGGATTGGGATTCGTGACTGCCCGCGCCCTTGCTTCGTCAATGGTCCCCCGGCGTTCGCGGCTCGCGGCACCCCCTTTGCTACGCTCCGGCGCGGCAGCGATCCCCCACCGACACGTGCCACCCGACGCCCGCGCCGCATTCGTCACCGCCGCCGGATCCCTCACCTCGCAAGCGATCGGACGTCGCCTGGCGCGCGACGGAGCATGCGTAGCGTTTGCCGACGCCGACCGCGACGCCGCATGCGCAGTCGCGGAAGCCATCCGCGCCGACGGCGGAGAGGCGGCGGGATTTGGGATGAATGCTCGCGACTGGTCGTCGACCCAACGCGCAGTCCGGCAGGCGCGAGATCGCTGGGGACGGCTGGACCTGTTGGTGAACCTGGTCGACGACTCGCCCGCGGCGCCCTTCCTGGCGCTGTCCGAAGACGACCTCACCGAGTCATTCGACGCCGCCCTGGCCGGCCTCATGCACGGCGTGCGGGCGGCCACGGAGCAGCTGCGGGAGGCGGATGCTGGATGCATCGTGAACGTGTTCCCCCTCGGCCGTGACGACAACGTGCTGGGCGGTGCGATGGCCGGTGCGGCGGAGATGCTCACGCGCGCCGCCGGCGTCGAGCTCGCCCCGCTCGGAATTCGCGTCGCCGGGATCGCCGCCGTCAGCGTTCGCGACGATCCGGCGGCCATTGCCGACGCCGTGGCGTTCCTGGCCTCGTCCGACGCCAGCTACGTCACCGGATCGACCCTGGTGATCGCAGAAAGGCACACCCAGCAGTGGATCGCCCGGTAGCCATCGTCACCGGCGCCGCCCACGGCATCGGGCATGCCTGCGCCCTGCGACTGGCCGACGACGGCTACTACGTCGCGGCCACGGACATCGACCCCGCGGTGCACGCGCACGCCGCCGAAGGCCGGACCGAAACGCACGAGCTCGACGCCGCGGATATCGCCGCAGGCCGCGCGCTGGTCGACGATCTCTCCCAGCGGCTCGGCGGCGTGGATGCGCTCGTCAACAACGCGGGATTCACGGAGCGACGCTCCATCGACGAGCTGGAAACCGCCGAATGGCGCCGCATGCTCGACGTGCACGTGCGTGGGCCGTTGTTCCTGATCCAGGCCGTCGCGCGCGACCTGATTCGTCGCGGGGCATCCGGCGCCATCGTAAACATGACGTCCATCCGAGCCATCGTGGCCGAGCCGGGCCAATTGCACTATTGCGCCGCGAAGGGTGCCCTCCACGCGCTGGCGCCGGCGTTGGCCCCGGAGCTATGGAGGCACAACGTGCGGATCAACAACGTCTCGCCGGGCCTGGTTGCCACCCGCATGACGGCCAACGTGCGCGCCGACCCGGAGGCCCTGTCGCTGCGCCTGCCCCGCCTGCCAATGGCTCGCTACGCAAAACCGACCGAAGTCGCGGCCTGCGTGGCGCATCTCCTCTCACGCAAAGCCCGGGCAATCTCCGGGCAAACGCTGGCGGCCGACGGCGGGTACCTGGCTGGCTAGGTCTCGTTCGGACCCGGCCGCGCCCATGCTCGATACTTGAGCATGCGTGTCTCCGATCGCCCGGCATTTCGCCCTTCGCGCCGGCGCGGCCAGAACTTCCTGGTGGACCGCGGCATTCAGCGCCGCGTCGCCCAGGCGGCGCAATTGCCGCCCGCTGCGGTGGTGCTGGAGATCGGCGCGGGCACCGGGTTGCTCACCGAAGCGCTCCGCCCGTTCGCCTCGCGGGTGATCGCGGTCGAGGTCGAGCGTGAGCTGGCCGGGCAGTTGCGCGAGCGCTTCGCCGACGACGACTCGATCACCGTGATCAATGCCGACGCGCTGGCGTTGGACACCGCCACCCTGGGCGTCTCCGACTATCACGTCGTCGCGAACCTGCCTTTCAGCGTTGGCACGCGGCTGCTGGTGGAACTGCTTGAGTCGCCGGCCCCGCCGCTGAGTCTCACGGTCCTGCTGCAACGCGACGTGGTCGACCGCGCCTGCGCGTCCCTCGGCAAGATGCGCCTGCTGAGCGTGATCGTGCAGTCGCTGGCGGTGCCGCGACGCCTCTTCGACATTCCGCCGGGCGCGTTCCGTCCCCGACCCAAGGTCACCTCCACGCTGCTGCGCCTGAAGCCGAGGCCGCTCGACACTCCGGACCGCGTCCGCATTTCCCGCCGCATCGCTGCCGCCCGCCGCGCATTTGGGCAGCCACGCAAGCAGCTGGCCAACGCTCTGGGGTCGCCGGCCGGAATCGCCGCGTCGCTGGAGGAGCGCGGCATCGACCCCAAGCGGCGACCCGAGACGCTCTCGCTGGAGGAATGGGACGCCGTGGCTGATGCGCTGGCATGCGAGTCAACGCCCGCCACGACCGCGTCGCTAGCCACGTGAGCTGGCTGCGGCGCTTTCGACGCGACTCCACCGAGGCCGGCCCGGCCTACATGATCGTTGGACTGGGGAATCCGGGGCCGGAGTATGCGCGCACGCGGCACAACGCGGGATTCGACGTGTGCGACCGGCTGGCCGATCGGCGCCGGGATTGGCGCCGCGTGCGCGATGCACTCATCTGGCAAGGCGAGGTCGACGGCGTGTCCGTGACGCTCCTCAAGCCAAGAACCTACGTCAACGCCTCAGGACCGGCCGTGGGCCGGGCGCTCGACTCGGCCGGCCTTTCCGTCGACCGCCTTATCGTGGTGCAGGACGATCTCGACCTGGCGTTTGCCCGCGTGCGCCTTCGGCAAGGCGGATCGTCGGGCGGACATCGCGGCATCGAGTCCATACTGCAAGCGGTGGGCGGCGCCGACTTTCTGCGCCTGAAGATCGGGATCGGCCGCCCGCCGCCGGAAATGGATCCCGCCGCGTACGTCCTGCAACGATTCGCCGCCTCCGAGCGGGAGGCGATCGACGACGCATTCGATCGCGCGGCCGACGCGGTACGGGCGCTCCTGACGCGACCGCCGGCCGACGTGATGCAAGAGGTGAACCAACAGCATGCGGCTGTCCGACCTCGCGACTGAGTTCGCCGCCGAACCGACGCTGACCGCGGCGTTGGCGGCGGCGGGACAGCGTGACGACGCACTCACCGTCGAGCTGCGCGACGCGCTCAAGCCTCTGTACGTCGCGTTGCTGGTCGAACGCCTCAGCCGCCCGCTCATCATCGTGACCGCCGAGGAAGCGCGAGCCGGCGAGCTGGCGCATGACATCGGCATGTGGGCCGGCGACATTCCGGTGCTCCACTTCCCCGACGTAGATCAACCGGCATTCGCCATGCTGGCCATCAACCACGAATTGCTGGCGCGCCGGGTGGCAGTCATGGGCCGGCTGGCCCACGCGAATGAGGGCGACCCCATCGTCGTGGTCGCGTCGGCGCGCGCGCTCATGCGCCGACTCATGCCGGTGGACGAGTTCCGGAGCAACTACCTCACGCTGGTGCCCGGCGCCGTCACCGATCTGGACGCACTGACGCGCCGCCTCGTGAGCTTGGGCTACGAACCGACCCCGCTCGTCGAACGGCCGGGCGAGTTCGCCCACCGCGGCGGCATCGTGGACATCTTTGCGCCCGGTTCCCCGCTGCCGGTGCGTGTCGACTTCTTCGGCGACGAGATCGAGTCCGTGCGCACCTTTGATCCCGACTCCCAGCGCTCCCTGCGACCGGCGCCGGAATTGATCATCACGCCCGCGACCGAGGTGCCGATTTGGCTAGGCGATCGCGTCGCCGGACGCCTGCGCGAGCTGCCGCTTGCCGACCTGCGTCCCGAGGATCGCCAGACCTGGAGCAGCCACCTCGATCGACTCGAAGGCGGCGAGTATTTCGACGACGCCGCCTTCTACACCACCAGCCTGCTCCCGGATGCCGTTTCCCTGCTCGACTACGCGCCTCACGGGAAATGCGTCGTCGACGAGCTCGAGCAGCTGCGGCTGGCGTTGCGCGACACCGAGCGCACCGCGACCGAAAACCGCGAGCGCCTGGCGGCCAACGGCGAACTGCCCGTGAACTTCGCGTCGCCGCTGTTTCCCGCGTCCGCCATGGTGGAACGCGTCGAAGGCGCGCCGGTGCGCCTGACCTACGTGCCAAGTCTTCCCGGCGCCGCGGAAGGCCGGCGCGCGGTCATCGAGAAGTTTGGCCCCGTGCCGTCCTATGCGGGCCGGCTGCGGCGCCTCTCCGACGACCTGGAGACGTTGCGCCGCGACGGCCGCCGCGTCGTGATCGTGAGCTACCAGGGGCGCCGTCTGCAGCGGCTGCTCCTGGATCAGCACCTGCCGACGACATCGCTGGAAGAACTGGAACATTTGGACGCCTCGGGGGCTATCAGCGTGCTCGGCGGGACGCTCAGCGAGGGACTGCGCCACGACGGACTCGGTCTGACGTTGGTCACCGACGCCGAGGTATTTGGCCGTCGCCGCGTGCGGCGCGGACGCCGATCGCGCCGCGGCGCGGAGCGGACGTTCCTCGCCGACCTCCAGCCCGGAGATTTCGTGGTGCACGTCGACCACGGCGTGGCGCGCTTCAGCGGTATCGTGCAGTTGGAAGACACCGGCGGCGCGCGCGAATACCTGCTGCTGCAATACACGGGCGACGACCGCCTCTACGTGCCGGTGGACCAGGTCGCCCGGGTGCAAAAGTTCGTCGGCATGAGCGACGCCGAGCCCAAGCTCAGCCGGCTCAACACCGCCGATTGGCAGCGGGCCAAGCGGCGCGCGCGGAAGTCGGCGGAGTCGATCGCGGGAGAGTTGCTCGAAATCTACGCCGCGCGCGAGCTGGCCACCGGCATGGCGTTTGGCGCCGACTCGGCGGCCCAACGCGACTTCGAGGAGGCGTTCGCCTTCATCGAAACGCCGGATCAGCTCAGGGCCATTGCCGACACCAAGACCGACATGGAACGTGAGCGCCCCATGGATCGCCTCGTGGCCGGCGACGTCGGCTATGGCAAGACCGAGGTGGCGCTGCGCGCGGCCTTCAAGGCCGCCATGGACGGGCGGCAGGTAGCCGTGCTGGTCCCGACTACGATCCTGGCGCAGCAGCACTTCGACACCTTCGTCTCGCGACTCGCCGAGTTCCCGGTCAAGGTCGATTTGCTCAGCCGCTTCCGCAGCCGCCGGGAGCAGCTGGACGTCTTGGCCGGCCTGACCTCGGGTGACGTTGACATCGTCATCGGCACCCATCGGCTCCTGCAGAGCGACGTGACCTTCGCCGATTTGGGATTGATCGTGGTCGATGAAGAGCAGCGCTTCGGCGTCGCGCACAAAGAGCGGCTCAAGGCGCTGCGCAAGAACGTGGACGTGCTCACGCTCACCGCCACGCCGATCCCCCGCACGTTGCATATGGCGCTGGCCAGCCTGCGGGAGATCAGCGTCATCGAGTCCCCGCCCGAGCAACGCCTCGCCGTCAAGACTTACGTCACGACCTACAACGACGACATCGTGCGTGATGCCGTCCGCTCCGAGCTTGGGCGCGGGGGTCAGGTCTACTTCCTGCACAACCGCGTGCAGACGATCTACACCTGGCAACGGCGGCTGCAGGAGTTGCTGCCGGACGTAGAGATGCTCGTGGCCCATGGGCAAATGCCGCCGGCGGAGCTCGAAGAGGTGATGTATCGCTTCGCCCGGGGCGACGCCCAGGTGCTGGTGGCGACCGCCATCATCGAGAACGGCCTCGACATTCCGAACGTCAACACCATCATCGTCAACGACGCCTGGCAGTTCGGCCTGGCGCAGCTCTATCAGCTGCGGGGCCGCGTGGGCCGGGCGGCGGCCCAGGCCTATGCCTATTTCATGTATCAGAAGGGGCATACCCTCACCGAACAAGCCCAGAAGCGCTTGCAGACGATCTTGGAAGCGTCGGATCTTGGCGCCGGCTTTCGCATCGCCATGCGCGACCTCGAGATTCGCGGAGCCGGAAACCTGCTCGGAGCCGAGCAGCATGGCCACATGAGCGCCGTGGGATTCGACCTCTATTCGCGCATGCTGGCGGAAGCCGTGGACCGGCTGCGGGGCGTGGCGCCCGAGCCCGAGCTACCGTCCGCGGTGGTGGATCTTCCGCTGGACGCGTATCTTCCCGACGATTACATGGGCTCCTACGCCACCAAGGTGCGCGAATACCAACGGCTGGCGCGGCTGCGCGGGATCGATGAGGTCGAAGCGGCGATCACGGACATCCGGGATCGGTTTGGCGCGCTGCCCGAGCCCGTGGACAATCTGGCGTATCTGCTTCGGATCAAGGCGCGGGCCCAAGCGTTGGGGTTCTCCGCCGTCACAACCTACGCGCGCGAGCTCTTGATCAAGGCGCCGGCGGAGTTCGCGCCGAGCCCAACGGTGATGCTCAAGGCCACCGGCTGGGGCGTCAAGCGCGGACAGGCTGGCCTCGTGTGGCCGGATTTCGCGCGCGATGCAGAATGGCAAGCCAAATTGATGCGCTTGCTTGACGACCTCGTACGCTGGGACGCGCTCGCGCCGGCGTCTCGCTAGAGCCGGCGCCGAACCAGAGAATCACAGAGGCAAGGACACCCGACACGACCATGGCCGCACGCAAACGCGCCGCCACCGCGGCGACCAAGACCCGCGGGGGCAAGAACCTCGTCATCGTGGAGTCAGGCGCCAAGGCCGCCACGCTGCAGCGCTTCCTGGGGTCGCAGTACAAGGTCGTGGCCTCGGTGGGGCACGTGCGGGACCTACCGGCCAGCGCCGCCCAGGTTCCCAAGAATCTCAAGGGCAAGAGCTGGGCCACGCTGGCGGTCAACGTGGACGAGGGCTTTCGTCCCGTCTACATCGTGC
This sequence comes from Chloroflexota bacterium, assembly GCA_026706485.1. Classification (NCBI taxonomy): domain Bacteria; kingdom Bacillati; phylum Chloroflexota; species Chloroflexota bacterium. The sequence continues at coordinate 185,510 of JAPOYR010000013.1, forward strand.
CCGCCGACCGGAAGCGCGTCGTGGCCAACCTGCGCAGCGATCTGAAGACGGCCCGGGAGCTATTGATCGCCACGGACGAAGACCGGGAGGGAGAGGCGATCGCCTGGCACCTGGTGGAGGTCCTGAAGCCGAAGTTGCCGATCCGGCGCATGGTGTTCCATGAGATCACGCGCTCGGCCGTCGAGGCGGCGTTGGGGCGCACGCGCGACATCGACCAGCACCTGGTCCGCGCGCAGGAAGCGCGCCGCGTGCTGGACCGGCTGATCGGGTATCTCGTGTCACCCGTGCTGTGGCGCAAAGTGCAAAGCGGGCTGTCCGCCGGGCGGGTGCAAACGCCGGCGCTTCGACTGATCGTCGACCGGGAGCGCGAACGCATGGCCTTCGTGCATGCCGCCTACTGGGGCCTCACCGCCACACTGGCGCCGTCCGACCGCCCCGACGGCGCGTTTCCCGCGCGCCTCGTGAGCCTCGATGGCCAGGACATCGCGACCGGCGACGACTTCGACCCATCCACGGGCGCCTTGCTGGCCAACCGCCGGGTTCGCCGGATTGACGAGGCCGACACGCGCCGCCTGGCGACGGCGCTTACCAAAGCGGAGTTTCACGTCGTCAGCGTGGACAAGCGCCCGGTGACCCGCCGCCCGGCGCCGCCGTTCATCACGTCGACGCTGCAGCAGGCGGCCTCGCGCCGTTTGCGTTTCAGCGCTCGCCAAACGATGCGGGTGGCCCAGCAGCTGTACGAGGCCGGTTACATCACCTACATGCGCACGGACTCGCCCACGCTGTCCCAACAGGCGATTGCCGCGGCGCGGGACGAGGTCGAGAGGCGCGCCGGCAAGGAGTACCTGCCCGAGAAGCCGCGGCGCTATCGCGCGCGAGCGGCTCGCGCGCAGGAGGCCCACGAAGCCATCCGGCCCGCGGGCGAGCGCTTCCGGCACCCGGACGAGCTTGGCAACGACGTGGATGCCAATGGAAAGCGCCTCTACACCCTGATCTGGCAACGCACGCTGGCCTCGCAGATGCGAGACGCCAACTTCGAGCGGACGCGCGTCCGGATCGAGGCAGCCGCCGGCGCCGACGGGACCGCGGTATTCCAGGCCAACGGACAGATTGTGGTGTTCGACGGCTTCCTGCAGATCTACGGCGGCGGTGACGGTGACGACGACCGCGTGCTTCCCGACATGTCGAGCGGCGATGTCTTGGACGTCCAAGGCATCGAACCCACCGAGCACGCGACCCGACCGCCCGACCGCTGGACGGAGGCCAGCCTGATCCGCGAGTTGGAGCGGCTGGATATCGGTCGCCCGTCCACCTACGCCACCATTCTGGAGACGATTCAAGACAAGTACGTGGTGCGCAAGGGCTCGGCGCTGGTTCCCCGCTGGCACGCGTTCGCCGTGATCCAGCTGATGGCCGTGCACTTCCCCGAGTTGGCCGACGCCGACTTCACCGCCCGCATGGAAGACGGGTTGGACCGGGTCGCCGCAGGCGATCTCGACCCGCTGCCCTGGCTGTCGGCGTTCTACTTCGGCGCCGACGGCGCGTCGGCCAACGGCAAGGAGGCCATGCTGCGCGACGGCCTGCACCACCGCATCGACGCCAGCTGGGACGCCATCGACGCGCGCGCCGTCTGCACCATCCCGCTGGCCGGAACGAACGGCTCACAGGTGGCGGTGCGCATCGGCCGCTACGGTCCCTATATCGAATCGGCGGAGGGCGGACAACGCGCGCGGGTGCCGGAAGACCTGGAACCCGATCAGCTGACCGCCGCCGCCGCCGCCGAGCTGCTTGAGCAGGCGACGCGGGGGGATCAGCCGCTCGGCGCCGATCCCGAATCGGGACAGCCCATCTATCTCAAGCAAGGTCGCCGCGGCGCCTATCTTCAGCGTGGCGAAGGCCAGACCGGACGCGGAGCCGGCGGCCGGAAGCGCCCGCAGACCACCAGCGTGTGGCCCACCATCGATCCCGAATCGATCACCCTCGACCAGGCGCTGGAGCTGCTCGCGTATCCCAAGCGGCTCGGCACGCACCCCGAAACGGGCGAGGACGTGACAGTGCAGGACGGGCCGTACGGCCCCTACGTGAGATGCGGCGGCGAGTCTCGCAGCCTGCCCGGACGCGGCAATGCGCAGTACGAGAAACTGGCGTCCGTCGACCTGGCGGAAGCCCTCGAACTGCTGCGCACGCCGCGCCAGACACGCCGACGGGGCGAGGCGGCCCCGCCGCTGGCCGAACTCGGCGCCCACCCAAGCTCGCAGGCGCCCATCACGGTCCGCGACGGGCGCTACGGCCCCTATGTCACCGACGGCACGCTCAACGCCAGCCTGCCCAAGGACCGGGATCCGACCTCGGTCACCCTGGACGAGGCGGTGGCGCTGCTGGCGGCTCGCGCCGAGCGGGTCGCCGCCCAGGGCGGGCGCGGGCGCCGGCGGTCAGGCAGGCGGCGGCGCAGCTAACCTCGCCGGTTCGTTGGCACCCGCCCGGCAAGCCGCCTGCGATATGCTTGGCGCACGTTCGTGTCTTGCGGGCGAATACACACGCCGTCTGATCTGCTGCGCCCTGCCGCGAAAGCGGTTGGCAGCCGAGTCGACGACGGCGGATGAGCCAAGGGCAAACGAAAGGACGATGCGGCATGGCGGTTGCGACCATGCGAGATCTGTTGGAAGCCGGGGTGCACTTCGGTCACCGCACACCACGGTGGAACCCGAAGATGCGCCCGTTTATTTTTGGGTCCCGGGGCGGCATTCATATCGTCGACCTGCAGCACACGGTGCGCGGGCTGATGGCCGCGCAGGCGTTTACGCGATCGGTGTCGGCCGACGGCGGCGACATCATCTTCGTCGGCACCAAGCAGCAAGCGCAGGAAGTGGTGCGCGAGGAGGCCGAGCGCTGCGGGGCGCACTTCGTGGTGCACCGCTGGCTCGGCGGCACGTTGACCAACTTCGACACCCTGCGGACGCGCGTGCAGCGCCTCCGCGAGCTGCAGGCGCGCCAGCAAGCCGGCGACTTCGAGCGCATGTCCAAGAAGGCCGCGCACGCGCACGCCATCGAGACGGCCCGGCTTGAGAAGCGGATGGGCGGCATTCGCAACCTGTCGCGGCTGCCCGCCGCGCTCTTCATCATCGATCCCAAGCGCGAGGCGATCGCCGTCAAAGAGGCCCAGCGCCTGAAAATCCCCATCATCGCCCTCACCGACACGAACTGCGATCCCGAAGTCGTCGACTACGTGATTCCGGGCAACGACGATTCGATTCGCGCCGTCCGGGCGATCACCGAGCAAATCGCCAACGCCATCCTGGCCGGCCGCGAAGAGCATGAGCGGCGCGAGGCCGAGCGCGCGGTGCGAGCCGCCCGCGAAGCCGAAGCCGCCATGGCCGCCGCGGCTCGCGCCGAGCAGCAGGGCGCATCCACGGCCGACATGGAGGCCACCATGCTTGAAGCGGCTGGGGAAGCGGCCGCGGCGCCATCAGCCGAGGCGCAGGAAACTGCCGAGCCCGCGGCTCCAGCTCCGGCCAAACCGGCAGCGGCGGAATCCGCCGCCGCGGCACCGCGTGCCGCCCGTGGTCGACGACGGCCGGCGGCGCAATCCGGAGCCGCCCCGCGAGGCCGGCGCAAGCCGCGCGCCGCCTCCTCACCGACGAACCCACCCACACCTCCGCAGGACGGCAGCGATGCCTAAAGTCTCCATCGAGGATATTCGCGCACTACGAGCCGAGACCGGCGCCGGCGTCATGGACGTCAAGCGGGCGCTCGAGGACTCAGGCGGCTCCATCGAGAACGCGCGCGCCTTGCTTCGCGAGCGTGGCCTGGAGCTCTCGGCCAAGCGCGCCGACCGCGAAACGGGCGAGGGCATCATCGAGGCCTACGTGCATCCGGGCCGTCCGCTGGGCGCGATGCTCGAGCTTCGCTGCGAAACCGACTTCGTCGCCCGCACGCCCGAGTTCACGGCCCTGGCGCACGACCTGGTCATGCACATCGCGGCCATGGCGCCCGAGCGGGTCGCCGACGACGACACGGGCGACGGGCAGGCCTTGCTCGACCAGCCGTGGTTTCGCGACACGTCGCAAAAGGTGCACGAGGTCGTGCAGGAGGTCGAGGCGCGGGTTGGAGAGCGGATTCAGATCGCGCGGTTTAGCCGGTACGAGATTTAGCGCCGAAACGGGGGGACAGCGGTGCGAGCCCACACCTACCAGCGCGTACTCCTGAAAATCGGCGGCGAATCGCTTGCCGGTGACGACGGCTTCAGCATCGAAACCGATCGGGCGCGCGCGGTAGCCGACCGCATCGTCGAGGCCCGCGCACTGAACGTCGAGATCGCCATCGTCATCGGCGGCGGCAACTTCTGGCGCGGCGGCGAAATGCCCACCATGGCCCGATCCACCGCCGACTACATCGGCATGCTCGGCACGGTGATGAACGCCCTGGCGCTGCAAGAGGCGCTCGAAAGCGTTGACGTCCCCACCCGCGTCCAAACCGCCATCGAGATGCGCGAGGTGGCGGAGCCCTACATCCGGCGCAAGGCCATGGCCCATCTCGAACAGGGCCGCGTTGTGATCTTCGCCGCCGGCACCGGCAATCCGTTCTTCACCACGGACACGGCCGGCGCCCTGCGCGCCATGGAGATCAACGCCCAGGCCCTGCTCAAGGCCACCAAGGTGGACGGCGCGTATACGGACGATCCCGAGCTGAATCCCAACGCCACCCGGCTCGATGAGATCACCTATCTCGAAGCCCTCAACCGCGGGCTGCGGATTATGGACGCGACCGCGTTCAGCCTCTGCATGGACAACGACCTGCCAATCGTCGTTTTTCGGCTCGAAGACCCGGGCAGCTTGCAGCGCGTGCTCACCGGCGAGCGCGTCGGTACAGTGATCGCGGCATGAGCGAGCTCATCGACGAATTCCTGGACGACGCGGCCCACCGCATGCGGCAGGCCGTGGCCCACCTCGAACATGAGCTGCTGGCCACCCGCACCGGGCGCGCCTCGCCCGCCCTGGTGGAAAACCTCAGCGTCGACTACTACGGCCAGCCGACCTCCCTCAAGCAGATTGCCGGCATTTCCGTCCCGGAAGTGCGGTTGCTCGTGATCCAACCATGGGACAAGTCGGCCATCACTGATATCGAGCGCGCGATCCTCAAGTCCGATCTCGGCATCACGCCGTCAAACGACGGCACGGTGATTCACCTGCCGATCCCGCCGCTCAGCGAGGACCGCCGCCGCGACCTGGTGAAGATCGTGCGCGGCCGGGTCGAGGCGGCGCGCGTGGCGGTGCGCAATGTTCGGCGCGACGTGCAAGACGATCTGCGCGACCTGTCGCGCCAGAAGGAGGCCTCGGAGGATGACGTGCGCCGTGGCAGCCAGCGGCTCCAGGAGCTGACGGACAGCCATATCGCGCAAGTCGACGCCGCCGGCGAGCGCAAGGAAACCGAGGTGATGACCGTCTGAACGCCAGCGCACACGAAACGGGATCCGACACGGCGACGCCCGATCATGTCGCCATCATCATGGACGGCAACGGGCGCTGGGCGCGCGGCCGCGCCCTGCCCCGGACCGAGGGCCACCGCGAGGGCGCGCTGCGGGTGCGCGGGATCGCCGAGGCCTGCATCGATATCGGCATCTCGACCCTCACCGTGTTCGCCTTCTCCACCGAAAACTGGGACCGGCCGCACGACGAGGTGGACGTGCTGATGGCCCTGATTCCCGAGCGCCTCGCCGCCGAACGCGCCACGATTTTCAACAACGACGTGCGCATTCGCGTGCTCGGCGAAATCGAGTCGCTGCCCCTCGCAGACCGCGTGGCCGTGCGGACTATCGTCCGCCAGACCGTGAAGCACCAGGCGCTGACGCTCAACATCGCGTTCAACTACGGCGGTCGCTCTGAGATCCTGCGCGCGGTGCGCAATCTCATGCGGGACGGCATTGCCCCGGAAGACGTGAGCGAGGACCTGTTCGCGTCCTACCTCTATACCAGCGAAATCCCCGACCCCGACCTTGTGATTCGCACCGCAGGGGAGCAGCGCCTGAGCAATTTCCTCATCTGGCAGGCGGCCTACGCCGAGTTCTACTCCACGCCGACGCTGTGGCCCGATTTCACCCGTGACGAGTTCGACAAGGCCCTGGCCACCTACCGGCAACGCGAACGCAAGTTCGGGCGCGTGGCGGACCAGCCGCGCGTGGTCAGCGACCTGATCTCCGGATAGCGTTCGCTGCGCGCGCGCGTTCTCAGCGGGGCCGTCCTCATTCCGGCCGTGGTGGCGGTCGTCTGGTGGCACCCGTCGGCGCTGGCGGTGCTCGTCATCGTCGGGGCGGCCCTCACCGCGCGCGAGCTGTCGCACCTGCTGCTGCGCGGCCCACGCCCACACCTGCGGGCGCTCGCTCCGGCGTTGGCGGCGCTGGTCGTGGCGCTGGCCGCGGTGCCCGAAGGCGAGCGCGTGTGGCTGGGGTCGCTCACGGCCGCACTGCTTGCGGCGGGGCTGATGGCCCAACTCGCGACGACAGACCCGCACCGCTTTGCCAACTGGGCCCTCGCGGCGGCCGCCGGCGGCTACGCCGGCGCGTTGCTGGGGCTGGCCGTGGTGCTGCGCACGATGCCCGACGGGTTCGCCTGGACTCTGCTGGCGCTGGTGGTCACTTGGGCCTACGACTCACTGGCGTACGCCGCAGGTCGCACGGTCGGACGCCATGGATTCATGACCCACATCTCGCCACGCAAGACCTGGGAGGGTGTGGCCGGCGGAACCGCCGGTAGCATCGCCGCTACCGCAGCGTTCCTGCCATTCCTGCCGATCGAGGGGTGGCTGGTCGTTCCCTTGGGCCTGGCCTGGGCCGCCGCCGCGCAGACCGGCGACCTCGTGGCCTCGATGGTCAAGCGGGACGCCGGCGCCAAGGACAGCGGCCAGTTGATCCCGGGACACGGTGGTATGTTGGATCGCGTGGACGGCCTGCTGTTCGTGGTGCCGGCCGTGTTCGCCGCCGCCCACTTCATCGGCTAGCGATTCCGAGGCGCGGGCACCCCGCCCCACCTTTCCGGAGCACGCGATGACGACGGCACCCAAGCGAATTGTGGTCCTCGGCGCCACCGGATCCATTGGCACCCAGACCCTCGACGTGGTGCGAACGCACCCGGATCACTTCGAGGTCGTCGGGCTCACCTGCAACGCAAGCGCCGACTTGCTGATCGACCAGATCAACGAATTCAACGTGCCGGCGGCCTGCCTGCGCGATGCCTCGGCGGCAACGGCGGAGTGGCCGGCAGCCTGCGAGCGCCTGCCCTACCCCGAGGGCTTGGAGCAGCTCGCGGCGCGCGACGACGTGGACATCGTGGTAGTGGCGACAATCGGCGGCGACGTCGGTTTCCGTCCCACCGAGGCCGCGCTCCGAGCCGGCAACACCGTCGCCCTGGCGAGCAAGGAGCTGTTGGTGATGGGCGGCCGGTTGTTCCGCGACCTTGCGGACAGCACGGGAGCGCAAATTCTGCCGATCGACAGCGAGCACAGCGCCTTGTGGCAGTGCCTGGTCGGCGAAGACCCGAATTCGGTTCGGCGGCTCATTCTCACGGCCTCGGGCGGGCCGTTTCGCGAGACCGACGCCGCCGCCATACGCGACGCGACCGCCGAGGAAGCGCTCAAGCATCCGAACTGGGTCATGGGGCCGAAGATCACTACCGATTCGGCCAGCCTGATGAATAAGGGATTCGAGGTCATCGAGGCCCACTGGCTGTTCGATCTCGCCTACGACCGCATCGAGGTGATCATTCATCCTGAATCCATCGTGCACTCCATGGTTGAATTCCACGACGGCTCGCTGAAGGCCCAGCTTGGAACCCCCGATATGCGCCACCCCATCCAATACGCGTTGGCCTACCCCGAACGACTCAACGCCGCCCATTCCAGCCTGGCGTTGGACGAGCTCCACCAGTTGCGCTTCGAAACGCCGGACCTGGAGCGCTTTCCCCTGCTGCGCGCGGCCATGGACGCCGGGCGGGCGGGCGGCACGGCCCCGGCCACCCTGTGCGGGGCCGATGACGCCGCGGTCGAGATCTTCCTGCGCGGCGACCTGCGCTTCGGGGAAATGGTTGACGCCGTGCTCGACGCCATGGCGGCAACGCCCGTGCGGCCCCTGGATTCGCTCGACACGGCCCTCGACGCCCATCGGAAGGGCGTCGAGCACGTTCGCCGGAGCCTCACAGCCGCGTCGTGAATCCCATCCAGGCCTTGCTGGACTCCGGGGCGAGCATGCTGGTGGTGATCCCGATCTTCCTGGCGTTGCTGTCGCTGATCGTGTTCGTGCACGAGCTGGGGCACTACGCTTTCGCGCGCCGCTTCGGCGTCGGGGTCCATACCTTTGCCATCGGGCTTCCGCCGCGTCTCTGGTCGCGGCTGCGCGGCGACGACGCCATTCCGGCGGAGCCGCTGGCGCAAGACGCCGCGTCGCAAGTCGACGGCGCGGTGCGACTCGTGGGCGCGTCCGACCCGGACGACCCCGGGCTACGCAACGCGATCCTGCTGTACAGCAACGTCGAGCCGCCGACGCGCGCCGAGCTGCGCGCCGCCCAGGCGGAAGGCGCAGTGGGCGCGATCCTGGCCGAGCCGTCGGAGCTGACCGTGCATCTCTCGGGCGCCGAGTCGCTGGCGCTGCCAGTGGTCCGCGTCGACCCCGAAACCGGAACGGCCATCGCCGCGCGGTTGCGCCAGGGCGAGCTCCAGGCCGAGCTGCGTCGGGGTCCCCAGGCGGCCTTCGATTCGGCTGAGGCGTCCATTCACCTCGGCGGAACCAGATTTGCGATCAATGCCCTGCCGCTGGGCGGCTACGTGCGCCTGGCCGGCGAGTCCAACGACTTCGACGCGCCGCAGGGATTCGCGCGGCGCAAGCCCTGGCAGCGCGCGCTGATCCTTGTGGCCGGTCCGCTGATGAACTTTCTGCTGGCGCCGTTCCTCTTCATGCTGGGATCGCTGATCGCCGATGAGGTTGGGGCGCGCATTGTCGAGGTGGCCGAGGGTTCACCGGCGCAGAGCGCCGGTCTGCTGGCCGACGACCGCATCCTGGCGGTCGACGGCGCCGCCGTTGCCAGCGTCGGCGACCTGATCCGCGGCTTGGACGGTGTGGCCGGGCAACCGGTGGCATTCGAGGTCCGGCGCGGTTCGGACACCGTCATGTTGCGCGCCGTGCCGCGCGTCGAGCCGCCGCCGGGCGAGGGCCCCCTCGGCATTCGCATCGGTCCCGTGCGCGAGTCCGCCCCGCTGCACCTCGCGGCGGTGCGCGGGATCACACGCACCATCGACTCGCTCGCCCTAGTGCCGCTAGCCATTGGGGAGTGGATCGCCGGCGGCCCGGTCCAGGTCTCCGGTCCCGTGGGCATCGCCGCGGTCGTGGACCAGGCAGCGCGTCTCGGTCTGGAACGGGTGCTCTTCCTGGGCGCGATCCTGTCGGCCCAGATTGGGCTAATCAACCTCTTGCCCTGGCCCGGTCTCGACGGCGGACGGCTGGTATTCGTGGGCTTCGAGTGGCTCACCGGGCGGCGGCTGAATCCGCGCCGCGAGGCCGCCTTCCACTTCGTGGGCATCATGCTGCTCATGGCGTTGGCGGTGGTCATCACCGTCAGCGACGTGCAGCGCTTGGCGGGCTTCTAGCCCTTCGGTTTGCTGGAGTCTGACCCGTTAACCGGCTACGCTCGGAGCGACCCAGGTTCGTGTCCGTCTTTGTGCAACGTGAGGTGAAGTTGCGGTGATTCGACGCCGAGGGTCATTCCCCATCAAGGTCCGCGACGTGGAGATCGGCGGCGGGGCGCCGATCAGCGTCCAGTCGATGACGATCACCGACACGAAGGACGTCGTCGCCACGCTCGCCCAGATCCACCAACTCGTCGAGGCCGGTTGCGACATCGTGCGCCTGGCCGTGCCCGACAAGTACGCCGCCGAGGCGCTGCCCGACATCCGCGCGGGCACCGACGCGCCCCTCGTGGCCGACATCCACTTTGACCACCGGCTGGCACTCATGGCCGCCAAAGCCGGCATGGACTGCCTACGCATCAATCCCGGCAATATCGGTGGGCGCGAGAAGGTCGAAGCCGTAGTTCGCGCCTGCAAGGAGCGCGAGATCCCGATTCGAATCGGGGTCAACGCCGGCTCGATCCAGGAAGCGTGGTCGAAGAAGATCGACCGGCGTCCCGAAGGCCAGGAGCTCGTCGAAGCCATGGTCGAGGACGCCCTCGAACACGTGAAGATTCTTGAGGACCTCAACTTCGACCAGATCAAGATCTCGCTCAAGTCGTTCGAGGTCGAGGTGACCATTGAGGCCTACAAGGCCATCGCCCAGCAGACCATGTACCCGTTCCACATCGGAATCACCGAGTCGGGTCCGCCGCGCACCGGCATCATCCGCTCGGCCGTCGGGCTGGGAAGTCTCCTCTACGACGGCTACGGCGACACCATGCGCGTGTCGCTGACGACCGATCCCGTAGAGGAAGTCTTCGTCGCCAACGAAATCCTCAAGGTGCTGGGCCTCAAGGAAGCCGGTCCCACGATGGTTTCCTGCCCGTCCTGCGGGCGCTGCGAAATCGACCTCTTCGGCCTCTCCGACTCGGTTGAGGAGGTCATGGGAACCGTCAAGGAGCCGCTCAAGGTCGCGGTGATGGGCTGCGTGGTTAACGGCCCGGGAGAGGCGATGGACGCGGATATCGGCATCGCCGGCGGCAAGGGCCGCGGTGTGATCTTCCGCAAGGGCGAGATCCTGCGCACGGTGGACGAAACCGACATGCTGCCCGTGCTCACCGACGAGATCCGCAAGCTGGAGGCCGAGTTCGCGGCCAATGGCGATTCGTCCGACTAGCACCTCGGGCAATCGACAGTAGGACTTCCATGACGACGATGCTTGCCGTTCGCAAGGCCTCGCCCACCCCCGGAGTCGAGCTGGCCGAGTTGCCGCGGCCGCAGCCCGCCGCGGATGAGCTCCTGATCAAAGTGCGGCGCAGCGGCATCTGCGGCTCGGACAAGCACCTCTACCTCTGGGACGAGTGGGCGGCCGGCAACTACCCGACGCCGTTCACGCTCGGGCATGAGCTGGTCGGCGAGGTGGCGGAGTTGGGAGCCAACGTGCGGGGCTTCACGCCAGGCGACGTCGTGGCGATCGAGAGCCATATCTTCGACGGCATCTGCCGTCCCTGCCGCACCGGCAACGCGCACGTGTGCGAAAACCTGCGCATTCTCGGCATCGACGTGTCCGGCGGCTTCGCCGAATACGCCGCCGTGCCGAGCCGGCTCGCCTGGCGCGTGCCGCCGACGATTCCGCTGGAGCGGGCCGTCCTCTTCGAGCCGCTTGGCAACGCCGTGCACGCCGCCATGCGCTACGACGTCTCCGGCCAACCGGTCGCCGTCTACGGCTGCGGGCCGATGGGCCTGATGGCGATTGCCGTGGCCTACACGGCGGGGGCATATCCCATCGTGGCCACGGACGTGTCGGGCTATCGCCGCACGTTGGCGGAACAGGTCGGGGCGCACGCGACGGTCGATGCCGCCAGCCCCACCGTCGAGCACGATATCGTCGACGCCCTTGGGGAGCGCCCCACCGTCAGCCTGGAAATGTCGGGGCACCCCACCGCGCTGCGGCAGGCCCTGCGAGTCTCGGCCAACGCCGGCAAGATCGTGTTCCTGGGCATTCCGCCCAAGCCCATCGTCATCGACCTGGCCGAGGAGTTTATGTTCAAGGGCCTGGAAGCCTACGGCGTCACCGGGCGGCTGATCTGGGATACCTGGTATCGCACCGAGGCCTTTCTGCAGATCCACGGCGACCTGCTCGAGCCGCTGGTCACCCACACGTTTCCGCTCCACGACTTCGAGGACGCCATGCAGCTGGTGCTCTCCGGCGACTGCGGCAAGGTGCTGCTCAACGTCGACGGCTAGCCGATCGTCAGCAAGGCCACCCCGACGGCGCTGACCAGAACGCCGACGACGGCGTAGCGTCCGGGCCGCTCGCGCAGGGTCACGCTGCTCAGCAAGAGCACGAAAACGGGCGCAGTAGCGGTGAGCGCGCCGCCGCGCGCCGCTCCGACGACCTGGATGCCCGAGAGGAACATGTAGCCGCCTACCGTCAGCGCCACAAGTCCGCTGGCCAGCGCGATCAGGCTGTCGCGCCGGCCGAGGCTGGCGGGTGCCCAGCGGCCGGCGGACGCGAGCGCGGCCAAGTTCAACCCCAGCGCCGCCAGCGGCATCCGCACGGCATTGACGATCTCGGGCGGCAGACCCTCGAGGGCGAGCCTGAGGGCATTCAGGTCGAGCGCGAATAGCACCGACGCGAGCAATGCCAGCAGAGCGCCCACCGACGTGCGCAAACGCCACGGCCCCGGCGCCGCTGCCCCGGACCGTGCCGCCGGCTCGATGGCAAGCAGCAACCCGGCGCCGACGATGAGCACCCCACCCGCGCCGTCCATCACGGTGAGCGTCTCGCCGAGGACCGTGACCGCGATCAGGGCCGTGAAAAGCGGATAGGTCGACGCCAGGGCATAGGCGCGCGAGACCCCCACCCGAGGCACGGCGCGCACGAGGAGCACCTCGCCGCCGCCGATCCCAACCACCACCGCCGCCAGGATGGCCAGCAGATTCACCAGCGGCATGGACACGGCCTCGCCCCAGCGACCGCTCACGGTGACGATCAGCGCAAAGGCCACCGCCGGCGCGATGGCTCGCACGGCGGTGATCGGCAGCGCGCCGTGCCGTGCGGTCAGCGGTCGCAAGGCCACGATGCTCACCGCCCACGAGAGGGCGGCGCCCAGCACCAACAGCTCCGCCACAGACCTCCCCAGGCGGCATGCCGCATCGCAATGCCCATCGACGCCAAGCGCAGCCTACGCCGCCGCGGGATCGAAGACACGGCCCTCCAGACGCGGGTAGTACCATCACGTAACAGTTCGGCTTTTGTACGGCCTGAACTAGCGCGGACGCAGGGGAGGCTGGGGCGTGGCGGCGTGAGCACGACGACGCTGACACCGCTACGGCGCCAATACCTTGACATAAAACGCCAGCACCCCGAAGCGCTCCTGTTCTTCCGCCTCGGCGACTTCTACGAGCTGTTCGACCATGACGCCGAGGTCGCGGCCGAAGAGCTGCAAATCGTGCTCACCTCGCGCGAGTTCGGTCGCAGCGGACGCTCGCCCATGTGCGGCGTGCCCCACCACGCCGTCGCGGGCTACATCGCCAGGCTGGTCGAGGCCGGGCATCGCGTGGCGGTGTGCGACCAGGTCACCGCCGCCGGCAACGGCCTGGTGGATCGCGCGGTCACCCGGGTGATCACGCCGGGCACGGTGGTCGACGAGGACATGCTGCGACCGCAGGCAAACAACTACCTCGCGGCCGTCGTGCGCGAGGGAGACCGCGCCGGATTCGCCTACACCGATGTCACGACCGGGGAGTTCGCCGCCACCGAGATGCGAATCGATCAACTCGATCCGGAGCTGAGCCGGGTCTCGCCGCGCGAGACGCTGGCATTCGGCGACATCGACCTGTCGGGCGCCGTGACGGGCGCCGAGTGGATGGCCGATCCCGCCACGGCGGAGGAGGCGTTGCGCCGACATTTCGCGGTCCAGGACCTTGACGGATTCGGTCTCACCGATCGTCCGCTGGCGTCGCGCGCCGCGGGGGCGCTGCTCGCCTACGTCATCGAGACGGACGCAAACGCGCTGCACGTGCTGACCGGCCTACACGTCTACGGCGTCGCGACCTACATGGAGCTTGACCCCGCCACCCGGGCGAACCTGGAGCTCGAATCCGGAGGGCGAGCCGCGCGCCGCGACCACAGCCTGCTGGGTGTGCTCGATCACACCCGAACCCCGATGGGCGCCCGGCAATTGCGGCGACACGTCGCCCGGCCGTCGCTCGAACGCAACGTCATCGAGCGGCGCTTGGACCGCGTCGAGGCGCTCGTCGACGACGCCGACCGCCGAGCCGAGCTGCGCGACGCCCTGAAGTCCGTCGGCGACCTGGAGCGGCTGGCCAACCGCTTGCTGCGGCGCACGGCGAACGTCAACGACGTCCGCCGCGTCGCCACCGCGCTCGACGGCCTCGCGTCGGTTCGCCAGACCCTCGACGCAGCCGCCGGGGCGCTCGAGCACCTTCACGACCGCATCGACACCTGCGACGAGGCTCAAGGGTTGATTGCGCGAGCCATCGACGACGGCGAGCGCACCATCCGCGCCGGATACAGCGACGAGCTGGACCGGCTGGCGGCCGGCGCCGGCTCAGCCAAAGCCTGGATCGCCGCGCTGGAGACGCAGGAGCGCGAGCGCCTGGGCATCAGGTCGCTCAAAGTCCGCTTCAACCGCGTGTTCGGCTACTACATCGAGCTCGGCCGCGCCTATGCGGACCGGGTGCCGGACCACTACGAGCGCCGCCAGACGCTCGCCAACGCCGAGCGCTACGTAATCCCGGAGCTCAAAGAACGCGAGGCGGAGGTCCTCAACGCCCAGGAGCAGATCGAAGCCCTCGAAGCCCTCCTGTTCGAGGAAGTGGTGGAACGTCTCGCCGGATGGGCGCCCGCCATGCTCGAGTCATCGGCGGCCATCGCCGCGCTCGACGTCGCCGCCTCGCTGGCTGAGGTGGCCGTGCTCCAGGGCTACGCGCGACCGACGCTCACCGACGAGGGCCGCATCGAGATCGAAGCCGGTCGCCACCCGGTCGTCGAGGCCAGCCAGACCGAGCCCTTCGTGCCCAACGACACGCGGCTCGATCCCGACGATCGGCAAGTCCTGGTGCTCACCGGTCCCAACATGGCCGGCAAGTCCACCTATCTGCGGCAGACGGCGCTGATCGTGCTGCTGGCCCAGATCGGAAGCTTCGTGCCGGCCGACCGCGCCGAGGTCAGCCTCGTGGACCGCATCTTCACGCGCGCCGGCGCCCGCGACGACCTCGCGGCCGGCGCCAGCACCTTCATGGTGGAGATGCTGGAGCTGGCCGCCATCCTGGCCCAGGCCACGCCCCGCAGCCTGTTGATTCTGGATGAAATCGGCCGCGGCACGAGCACCTACGACGGAATCTCCGTCGCGCAGGCGGTCGTCGAACACTTGCACCATCACCCGCGCCTGCGCGCCAAGACGATCTTCGCCACGCACTACCACGAGTTGACGGCGGTGGCCGACCTGTTGCCGCGCGTGCACAACGCCAACGTTGCCGTCGCCGAGCAGGGCGAGCGGGTCGTGTTTCTCCGCCGCATCGTGGACGGCCCGGCGGACCGCAGCTACGGCGTGCAGGTGGCCCAGCTTGCCGGACTGCCGCCGGCCGTAATCCGGCGCGCGCGCGAGATTCTGGTCGAGCTCGAACGGCTGGCGGCAGGAAGCAAGTTCGTCCCGAACGTCCAGCTCACGCTGCTGACGCCGGAGGAGCATCCCGTCGTCAAGCGCTTGCGCGATCTGGATCCCGAGCAGTTGAGCCCGTTGGACGCGCTGAGCCTGATCTACGAGCTGCGCAACGACGCCGACGCATGAGCATCCGCCGCCTCCCGCCCGACATCGCCAGCAAAATCGCTGCCGGCGAGGTGATCGAACGTCCCGCCTCGGTGGTGAAGGAGCTGATCGAGAACTGCATCGACGCCGGTGCCCGGCGGGTGACCGTGGAAGTGCACGAGGGCGGTCTGGGATTCATTCAGGTCACCGACGACGGCCATGGCATCGCGTCGGACCAGCTGGAGCTCGCGGTGCAGCGCCACAGCACCAGCAAGCTGCGCACCGTGGACGACCTGGCGCGCATCCGCACGCTGGGATTCCGCGGCGAAGCGCTCGCCAGCATCGCCGCCGTTGCCGAGTTGACCGTCGCGTCGGTGACCGACGCCGGGACTCCGGGGCATCGGGTGACGGCGCGCGACGACGCCATCGTCGAGTCGACGCCCCACGGCGGACCGGTCGGGACGCAAGTCACCGTGCGGGCGCTGTTCCGGTCGATTCCGGCGCGACGCCAGTTCCTGAGGGCCGAGCGCACGGAGCTGGGCCACGTCATGGACGCTGTGACGCACGCTGCGATCGGGCACCCGTCGGTCGCCTTTCGATTGCTCGACGGCGAACGTGAGCGGCTACGCACGCCCGGAACCGGCGATCTGCGGGCGACGCTCGTCGCCATCCACGGCCAATCCGTGGTCAAGGACCTCATCGAGCTCCCGCCCGGTGAAACACTCGGCATCGACGGATTTGTCTCGCAGCCGCACGTCCAGCGCAGCACGCGCCGCGACATCTCGCTCTTCGTCAACGGTCGCTGGGTCGGCGACCGGCTGCTGGCGGGCGCCATCAGCGACGCCTACCAAGGACTGCTGCCGAGCCGGCGCTACCCGGTCGTGGTTCTCCGGCTGGAGATTCCACCCGAGGACGTCGATGTCAACGTGCACCCGACCAAGGCCGAGGTGCGCTTCCGCCGCGGCGGCGAAGTCTTCAGCCGCGTGTCCGCCACCGTGCGCCGCGCCCTGACCGCCGGCGGCGCGGTGACGCCTGCGCGGGTGGACGAGCCGATCCTGGACCAGTTCTATCTACCGACCAGCGCCATGCCCTGGGACGGGCAACCGCCGCCCGCCCCGCGCAACCTGCCCGGCGAGCCGCCGGCGGAGCCGGAGGCGCAAACGGACGCCGGCGGCGGACAGCTTCGCTCGCCCGTGCCGCGCGCACTGGGACAGATCGATCACACTTACATCGTGGCCGTCGGCCCCGCCGGCGTGTACCTGATCGACCAGCACGCCGCCCACGAGCGCATCCTCTATCACCAGTTGGGCCAATCCGGCAACGGCGCCAGCCAGGCCTTGCTCGACCCGGTGCCGGTCACGCTCTCGGCCCCGGCCTCCGAGTGGGTCGGCGATCACCTGGAAGACCTCGCGGCGTTGGGCGTCGACGTGGAGCCGTTCGGCGCGAACGCCTGGCTGGTGCGCCGCGTGCCCGCAACCGGTCGGGCCATCGACGCGGCGGCCTACCTTTCGGCGGTGGTCGACGAGGCGCGCGAGGCGCCCACCGGACGGCGCGTTGTCACCGAGCAGCTGCGCTGGACCGCCGCCTGCCACGCGGCGGTGAAGGCCGGCGATCAGCTCGCCATCGATGAAATGCAGGCCGTCGTCGAGGGATTGGAACGCTGCGATTTGGGTCTCACCTGTCCGCACGGCCGCCCCACCATGATCCTGCTCACGCGCGACCTGCTCGATCGCCAGTTCGGCCGCGGCTAGCACGGGCTGCGGGCCGGTCTGAGACCCGCCCCTACTGAGCAAAAGTGCAGACGTGAAAGTCCGGTAGGGGCGGGTTTGAAACCCGCCCGCTGGTACCGCCAGTCAGCCTGTCTGGGAATCGCACAAGCCGAGATGCCCCAACGTCGCGTAGCATCACCGACAGATTCGAGAACATTCACGGTGGGGGACCGACATGCGGCTAGCCGACAAAGTGGCAATCGTGACCGGCGGCGCCAAGGGCATCGGTCGCGGCATCGCGACGGCCTTTGCCGCCGAGGGCTGCCGCGTGGTCATCGCCGACATTGACGCGGAGTGTGCCGCTGAAACCGTGGCCGAAATCCAGGCCGCCGGCGGGCTGGCGGAGTTCCAGGCCACCGACGTGTGCGTGCCCGCGGACATCGAGCAGACCATCGAGCGCACCGTCGCGGCCCACGGCCGGTTGGACGTGATGGTCAACAACGCCGGCTGGCACCCGCCGGCCACGACCATCGACGACACCTCCCTCGAGCTGTTCGAGTCGCAGCTGACCCTCAACCTCACCAGTACCTATCTCGGCAGCAAGTTCGCCGTGCCGCATCTGCGCCGGACCAAGGGCAACATCATCAACACGGCATCCCTGGTGGGCGTCGTGGGACAGACGCTGGCCGCGGCCTACGCAGCCTCCAAGGGCGGCCAGGTGGGATTCACCAAGGCCCTGGCGGTCGAGCTGGCGCCGCAGGGCGTGCGGGTGAACTGCATCTGCCCCGCCGGCGTCGACACGCCGCTGCTGTGGGAATGGGCCAACACGCTCGACGACCCGGCGGCGGCCGCGCGGTCGGTGGACGCCCTGCATCCGCTGGGCCGCATGGCGCGGGCCGAGGAGATCGGGCGCGCGGCGCTCTTTCTCGCCAGCGACGACGCGTCGTTCGTCACCGGCCACGCGCTGGTTGTCGACGGCGGCGCCACGCTCGACTATTCGCCGGCCCAATACTCGGAGTGACGCCCTCAGACAGTCAGCGACCGCAAGCCGCCTAAAACCGCTCTGTCCGAATGCCAAGCTGCGTGCGCGAGAGATAGGGCGTGCAACCCGGCTGCCCTTGAAACTCGGCGAAGTGCGCCGGGATCTCGCCGCCCGCGTCCTCGATCGCCAAGCCCAGAAGTCGCTCCACGACGTCCGGATGCTGATCCGCCAGATTCTTCGTGAGCTCGGGATCATCCTGCACCCGATACAGCAGCGGCTCCTCGCCCCAAATCGTGGCGTTGCACCACCAGGTGTCGTCGATCACGGTCACCAGCGGACCCCAGGCAACCGTCGCGTGGCTGCGGACGGACGATCCGTCCCTTGCCAGCAGCGGCCCCAAGTCCGACCCTTCGACGTCGGGTTCCAGGCCGCCGGCAGCCAGGATCGTCGCCGCCACGTCGGTGTTCATCACCAGGTCGTCGCAGGTCGTCCCGCGCCCCGCGCCCTCCGGCGACCGGACCAGCAGCGCCAGGTCGGCCACGGCGCGAGTCAATGGATGCCCCTGCTTGCTGACCAGACCCTTGTCGCCCGGATCGAATCCCAGGTTGTGTCCGTGATCGGAAACCACGATCACCAGCGTGTCGTCCAGTCGGCCGCTCAGCTTCAGCGCCTCGTAGAAATGACCGAACCAGCGATCGCACAGCGTCACCTCGCCGGCGTAGTTCGCCTGGCAGCGCTCCAACTCACGCGCCGTGTACATCCCCTCGTGCGGCGCGTAGAGCGACTGGATGATGTCCGCCGTGTCGTCGTCGACCGGGTCGTACATGCGCCGGTAGTTCTCCGGCGGCTCCCACGGCTCGTGCGGGTCGAATGAGTCCACCACCAGGAAGAATCGCTCCGCGTCCTGGTTTTCGTAGATCCAGCGGCTCGCGCTGTGGAAGAGTCGCGCCGGGTAGTAGTCGGCCTCGTCCCGGCGGAACTGGTTGTTCAGCAGGTATTGCCGGAAGAACTCCGTGCGCTGGTGCACCGGCGGGAACCGCTCGGGCACGTGATGCCGGATGGCGCCCGGCGGCAGCGCCGGTCCCGAGCGAAAGCGGTCGGTCTCCTGTCCGCGAATCCAGTCCCACTCGTCGAAGCCGCGGTGGAAATTCTTTGACGGCTTGAATTGGTGGTAGCAATCGGTCAGCAGCGCCGTGCGGTATCCCGCCTCTCGCAGCCGCTCCGCCACCGTGTCCTGCTCCTCGGGGATCGGTCCCCATCCAGGCGCGCCGATAAAGTCACCCTTCAAGGTGCGGTGACCGTGGAATGGATAGGTCCGCAGTCCCGTGTGAATGGCGCGGCGAAACGGCAGCGTCGGCAGCGACTCGGGATAGGCCCGTGTGAACCGCACCGACTCGCGCGCGAATGCGTCGAGATGCGGGGTTGAGATCCACTCGTTGCCGTAGGCCCCGAGATGGTCCTTCCGCAGCGTGTCGAAGATCACCAGCACGATGTTCATAAGTGACGAGGCCCTTGCCGCCATGAGCTGGGCGGGCGGAAAGCTGACCGGCGGATCGTAGCCCAGCGGCACACGAGGTTGCCGGCCGAAGTTTGGCTAGCCGCCCTGCGTCTCCCGCGCCAGGGCGAGCAGGTTGTCCAGCAGGCAATAGACCGTCAACGGCCCGACGCCACCGGGCACCGGCGAGTAGGCCGACGCCACCTGGGCCACGGCGTCCGCGTCCACGTCGCCCTTCAGACCGTCGGCCGTGTATGTGGCGCCGACGTCGACGACCGCGGCGCCCGGCTTCACGTGCTCGCGCGTAATCAGCCCAGGCCGCCCCACGCACGTCACCAGCACGTCCGCTTGCGCGGTCACGTCGGCAAGATCGCGCGTCCGCGAGTGGCACATGGTCACGGTGGCGTCGCGTGCCAGCATCAGCAACGCCACCGGTTTCCCCACGCTGCGACTGCGGCCCACCACCGCCACCCGGCGCCCGGCCAGCTCGATGTCGTAGTGGTCCAGGAGGCGCAAAACGGCCGTCGCCACGCCCGGCGCCAACTCGGATGCGCCCGCCAGCACCCTGCCGATGGCTGCGCGCGTAATTCGGTCGACATCCTTTTCCGGCGGAACAGCCGCAACGACCGTTGCGGTGTCCACCGACGACGGCAGCGGCAGCGCCACGATGATTCCCTGGACCTCGTCGTCGACCGCCAACCGCTCAACGAGCCCGACGGCCTCGGCCGTCGAGGAAGCCTCGTCGAGCAGAGCCTCGGCGACCGGCACGCCGACCCGTCGCGCGCCCCGCGACACCTGCCTGGCATAGGCGGCCCCGGCGGGGTGCGTCGCGCAGCGAACGAAGGTGAGAGCGGGGGGTCTGGCGAACTCCGCAAGCTCCGTCGCGATCGACGCCCGCAGCACCCTGGCCGGCTCGCGGCCGGTCATCACGGTCACGCGTGCAACACCGACAGCACCTGGTCCGCCGCCGCGTCGGCGCGAGCCAGCCCGGACCGAAAACGCTCGCAGCTTCGTTCCAGTTCATCACGCGCCGACTTGTCGGCGACCGAGCCGATGTTCGCCGCGATGTTCATCTCGCAGATGCGCCCGGCGCCGCGTGCCAGCGCCGCGCCGGCGGCGGCGTCGCTCCGCACGTGCGGATTGGCTTTGCCCACGGCAATCGAGGCCAGATCAATCACCTCGAGCGCCAGATCGCCCACCGCCTCGGGAACACGGCTTGCCGCCAACGCCGCCGCGGCGACTGCATCGGCTCGCGCGGCCTTGGAGGCGCGTGGCAGCCGGTAGGCCGCCAGCAACCCGGTGTAGGCGTCCGCATCCGCCTCGATGAGCGTCAGCGCCTCACCGCGAATCTCGTCCGTCCGAGCCACGATGCGCTCCATCTCGGCATGCACGGGTTTGAAGCGCTTCCGGACCAGCGTGAGTTGTGCGCTCATGCCCACGAGCGCCGCTCCGAGCGCCAGGGCCGCCGCCGCCGCGCTGCCGCCGCCGGGCGTGGGTGAATCGGACGCCAGCGCCGCGGCGAAGCCTTCAATCGTTGCGCAAGCGGCGCCTTCCGCCACGCTATGCCGCGGTGGCGGCCGCGCCCACGGCAACAGCGGGCGCCAGTGCGGGAACCGGAATCGGCCGCGGCAGCTCCAGTCCGGAGCCCTCCACGATGCGCGGCACGGCCTTCTCCCAGTCGATCGCCATCACGTGCACGCCGTGCACGCCCTCGATCTCGCGCACCTGCTCGATGATCTCCAGGCAGATGCGGATGCCCTCGGCGCGCGGCTTGCGGGCGCCGCGCATGCGCTGCATCACGTCGTCCGGCACTTCCATGCCCGCGACCTTGAACTTCATGAATTCGGCCATCCGAGCCGACTTTAGCGGCCCCACCCCCGCCAGAATGTGAACTTTTTCGTCAATACCCTCATCGCGAATACGCGACATCCACTCGGCAAACCGTTCCACGTTGAAAATCATCTGCGTCAGCGCGAATTCCTGCCCTGCGGCGGCCTTCTTGACCATGCGCAGCGGACGGAAGCCATAGGGCGGAGCAAAGGGGTTGGCCGCGCCGCCGATGAACAGGCGGAAGTCGCCCTTGATCGGGTCGCCCGCGGCAGTGCGATTCTCATCCCGGAGCTGCTGCAACAAGCGCACGAGTTGCACACCTTGCAGGTCGAAGACCGGCTTGGCCATGGGGTGGTCGCCCAGGACCAGCGAGTCCCCGCTGATTGACATAAAATTGCGAATGCCAAACGCCTGCGCCGCAATCACATCTGATTGGATGCCCAGCCGATTCCGGTCGCGGCAGGAGAGCTGCATGATCGGCTCGACGCCGCCCTGCAGGCAGAGCAGCGCCGCGCCCCAATGCGACATCTTGAGCGCCGCCCCCTGGTTGTCGGTGCAACTGGCGGCGTCCACGAAGCCGCGCAGGATCTCGGCCTTCGCCCGGACGTCCGCCGCATCCGGTCCCTTGGGCGGCCCGAGCTCACAGGTGACCGCAAAATGGCCGGCGTCGAGCACGGCCTGCAAATGGCTGTATGGCGGCCCCGGTGCGGGGCCGTCGACGGGTGGTGAATCAGACACCGAAAGCGGTTGTCCCAGCAGCCGGAAAATGTTCGTCATGCATGGTAACGCGGGCTCCCGCGCGCCCAGGCCGGCCGCGAGGTGAACGCCATGCTCGTAGTGCTGACAGGGCCGACGGCGTCGGGCAAGACGGCCGCGGCGCTCGCGCTGGCCGACGACTTCCCGGTGGAGGTCATATCCGCCGATTCGCGCCAGGTCTATCGCGGCATGGACGTCGGCACGGCCAAGCCCACGGCCCCTGAGCGAGCCCGAGTCCCGCACCATTTGATTGACATAATCGATCCACCCGAAGCCTACAGCGCCCACCGCTTCGTCCGAGACGCGCACCGCGCACTCGACGACATTCGCGGCCGCGGGCGAGTGCCGGTAGTCGTCGGCGGCACCGGCTTCTACATCAAGGCGCTCGTCGAGGCGTCGCTGCTGGCCGACGTTCCGCCCGACGCCGAGCTTCGACACGACCTCGACGCGCTGCAGGCTCGCGAAGGCGTGGACGGCCTGGCGGCGCGACTGGAGCGTTTGGACCCCGCACGGGCCGCCACCATCGACCGTGCGAACCCGCGCCGCCTCGTTCGCGCCATCGAGGTCGCCGAACGCGGCGGGTCGGCGGATGACTCTCGGCCAGCGCCATCCAGCGCGATCTTCGGCATCGATGTCCCGGTGGACGTCCTCGCAACCCGCATCGAGCGACGCGTGCACGCCATGTACGCCGGCGGACTGATCGAGGAGACGCGCGCCCTGCTGGAGCGCGGCGTTCCGCCAGACGCCCCCGCGCTCACCGGCGTGGGCTATCGCGAAGCCGCAACTGTACTTGACGGGAGTCTCACGCTCGACGACGCCCGACAGCGAACGGCCAGCCGCACGCGCCAATACGCGCGCCGCCAACGCACCTGGTTTCGCCACCAGCTTCCCGTACACTGGCGTACTCCAGAGACAATCGTGGAGGCGCTCGCCGCGCAGTTGCGCGGCATGAATCAAGCGGGGCAGTCCTGACGTGAGCCTGGCATTCACCAAGATGCACGGAGCCGGCAACGATTTCGTGCTGCTCGATGGGCGCGAGGCGTTGCCCGACGACCTCGGTCCGCTGGCCGCCGAGCTTGCCGACCGGCGCTTCGGCGTGGGCTGCGACCAGGTGCTCGTCGTGCGCCACGGCCGGGCGGCCCGCTTCGCCATGGAGATCTGGAACGCCGACGGCTCGCGCGCCGAAATGTGCGGCAACGGCATCCGCTGCTTCGCCAAGTGGTTGTACGAGCGCGGCGAGCTCGGCAACCAGCGCGAGGTCATCGAAACGCTCGGCGGCCCCCGATGGGTCGAGGCCGCGGAAGCGAATGGCGGGCTTCGCGTCACCACGGGCATGGGCGTGCCGTCATTCGACCCGACGTCGCTGCCAATGCTTCCCGACGACTCGGCATCCAACGTCACGACGCTTCACGTCAACGGCCACGCCATCGAAATCACGGGCGTCTCGGTGGGCAACCCGCACGCCGTGGCCTTCATCGACGACGTGGAGGGGTTTCCGCTGGGCACGATCGGCCCGCTGGTCGAGCATCATCCGACGTTTCCCGAGCGCACCAACTTCGAGATCGTCGACGTGGCTGCTCCGCGTGAGCTGCGGGTCCGGGTGTGGGAACGCGGCGCGGGCCTTACGCTCGCCTGCGGCACCGGCGCCGCCGCCACGGCGGCCGCGGCCATCGCCGCCGGGCGCGTGGCGCCCGGCAACGTTGCCCTCGACATGCCCGGCGGTCGGCTGCACGTGACCTGGGACGGTGACGGGAACGAAGTCACCATGCAGGGGCCGGCCGCGACGGTCTTCACCGGCCACTGGCCCGCATAATGACGCCGCATCCCACGCCGTTGGTTGACGCCTAGTGTCCGCATCGCCAATCCAATTCGCCGACCGCATCTCCGCCCTGCCGCCGTATCTCTTCGCGGAGCTCGACAAGTTGCGCGACGCCAAACGCGCCGAGGGCGTGGACGTCATCAGCCTCGGCATCGGCGACCCCGACCTGCCGACGCCGTCGCCGATCGTGGCCGAGCTCGAGCGGGCGGTGCGCGACCCGGCCAATCACCGCTATCCCGAGTACTACGGCCTGGACGAGCTGCGCGCGGCCATCGCGAATTGGTACGGCCGACGCTTCGACGTCACCCTCGATCCGGGAACCGAGGTGGTGCCGCTGATCGGATCCAAGGAAGGCATCGCGCACCTGCCGCTGGCGCTCATCAACCCCGGCGACACCGTGCTCATGACCGATCCCGGCTATCCGGTCTACGCCATCGGCACCATGTTGGCCGGCGGACGCTCGCACATGGTCCCACTCACCGCCGAAAACGCCTGGCTGCCCGACCTGGACGCCATCCCGGCCGAGGCGCTGGAGGCGGCCAAGCTCATGTGGCTGTGCTATCCCAGCAATCCCACGGCGGCCATCGCGCCCTTCGAGTTCTTCGAGCAGGCCGTGGCCTTCGCCCGGCGCCATGACCTGGTGCTCGCCCAGGATGCGGCGTACTCCGAGGTGACCTACGACGGCACGCGCTGCCGCAGCATCCTCGAAGTACCCGGCGCATCCGACGTGGCCGTCGAGTTCCACTCGCTCTCCAAGACCTACAACATGACCGGCTGGCGCATCGGTTGGATGGTCGGCAACGCCGAGGTGGTCGAGGCGCTGGGACGGGTCAAGACCAATGTGGATTCGGGCATCTTCCAGGCCGTGCAGCTTGCGGGGATCGCCGCGTTGGACGTCTCGCAGCGCTGGATCGACAGTCGCAACGCCCACTTGGAACGGCGGCGGGACCTCGTGCTCGACGCCCTGCGCGCGTCGGGGCTCCGACCGGAGACGCCCAAGGCCAGCCTCTATCTCTGGTCGCCGGTGCCCGAGGGCATGACGTCGGTCGACTTCGCGCACCGGCTCATCGAATCGGCCGGGGTCATCGTCACGCCGGGCGTCGGCTTCGGCGCCGGCGGCGAGGGCTATTTCCGCATCTCCCTCACTACGCCCGACGACCGCCTTCAGGAGGCCCTGGATCGCATCGCCGCGCTCACCTTCTGAGAGCGGCCCGCTCGGGGCTCGCGAGCGGGCCTTCCTCGTGGGCATCGACGGGCTCGCGTCGCTGGGCGATTGGCCGGCCGAAACCTCGCTGGATGAGCTGGCCCGATTGGTCGACACGGCCGGAGCATCGGTGGCCGGACGCCGCTGCGTCAGAATTCGCGAGCCCAATCCCGCCACGCTGATCGGTCAAGGCCAGCTGCGAGACTCCATCGAGGCTAGCCGCGCCGCCGATGCCAACGTCCTGGTGCTCGACGCCGAGCTGCTCCCGCGCCAGCAGCGAAACATCGAGCGTGCCTTCGAGGGCAAGGTGCTCGACCGCACCGGCGTGATCCTGGACATCTTCGCCGCCCGCGCGCAGACCGCCGAAGGCCGCCTGCAAGTCGAGCGCGCCCAGCTCGAATACCTGCTGCCGCGCCTATCCGAGCTGTGGGTCCAATTCTCCCGCCAGCGGGGCGGCATCGGGCCCTTCCGAGGTCCGGGCGAGACCCAAATCGAGACCGACCGGCGGCTCTATCGCGACCACATTCGCGACATCGACACCCGGTTGAAGCGCGTGCGCGAGCAGCGCGGCAGCCGCCGGCGCCGCCGGCGCGACGCCGGCCTCAACGTCGCCGCGCTTGTGGGCTACACCAACGCCGGCAAGAGCTCGCTGCTCAACGCGCTCACCGACGCCGCGGTGCTCACTGAAAACCGGCTGTTTGCCACCCTCGATCCGACCACGCGGCGCCTGCAGCTGCCGCAGGGCGGGGAACTTTTGCTCACGGATACGGTTGGGTTCATTCAACGGCTGCCGCCGCGGCTCGTGGACGCCTTTCGCGCCACGCTCGAAGAGGTGCTCGAAGCGCAGTTTCTGGTCCACGTCGTGGACGCGGCGTCGCCCGACATGCTGCGGCAGGTTGGGGAAGTGGAACGCACGCTGAGCGAGATTGGCGTGAGCGCGCGGCCGGTGATCACCGCCCTCAACAAGAGCGACCTGGCCCCGGACGTGGACATCGCCGACTTTCCCAACGCGGTGCGCGTCTCCGCGCTGACCGGGCAGGGATTGGACGAGCTGCGCGACCGGCTCGGCGAGGCGGCGCGCGCGTCGAGCGTGAACCTGACCGTGCGCATCCCCTACGCCGACAGCGAGCTGGTGAGCCTGTTTCATCGCCGCGGCGCGGTTGTGCGCGAGGCGCATGAACCGGACGGGACCCGGATCGAAGGCACGTTGCCCGCGGCCTTGGCCGGTCGCTATGACCACTACCGCGTCGAGGCCGAGCGCCCATGACCACGCCCGGCCGAATCCGGATCGGCGTCGCGAGTGGAGACATCACCCCCAGCGTGGGCGTTGACCTGTCGGGCTTCAGCCCGCGCATGGGATCTGCTCTCGGCGTGCGGAACCCGCTCGAGTTGCACGTCCTGGCGGCCTCCAGCGGCGGCTCGACCGTCATGCTCGCGGCGTTCGACCTGGTCGGGCTCACGCCGGCGTGGATCGAGCGGACTCGCGAGCGCGTCGGCGCGGCGACGGGGATACCGGGCGTTAGTCAGATGTATGCCTGCACCCACGGGCACGGGGGACCGGAAACCGGCGTGCTGCCCACCATGGGCGATCCGGACGACGACTATCTCGACGAGCTGGCGGCGACAACCGTAGCCGTGGCCCAAGCAGCCCTGGAGCGGCAAATCCGCGCGGAGCTCGTCATCGGATTCGGAACCTCGTTCGCCGGCGTCAACCGCCGCTCGCGGGAGGTGGCCCCGGACGGCCCCGGTGACGGAGGGCCCGACGACATCGACCCAACACTCATTGCGGCGCAGGCGCGCGATGGCGACGGCCGGCCCGTCGCCACGCTGGTGAACTACGGCTGCCACCCCACCAGCAGCCGCGAGCGAATCTTCTCCGCCGACTATCCGGGCCACCTGCGCCGTCGCGTGCAGCTGATCACCGGCGCGCCGTGCATCTTCGTCAATGGCGCCGGCGCAAATGCGAATCTGCGCTTCGCGGACCCCCGAGCGCGCGGCTATGGCGAGGCACGCGGCCATGGCCATGCACTCGCCCTGACGGCGGTCCGGTCCCTCCAGGCCGCGCGGCCATCAGCCTCGGCCACGGTCGCCGCATCAACTCATCCGGCGACGCTGGAACACACCGACTTGCCAAGCCCGACCGAGGCCCGTGCGATGCGGACGGCGGGCGTGGCGCACGTCGAAGCCGCGACCAGCGACGTGATGCGTCGTCACTACCGGGCCTACGAGGTCGAGCATGCCGACCGCGTGCTCGCCGCCCAGGACGATCCGGCGTGGACCGGCCAGCAGGAGATCGAGCTCCAGACGCTGCGAATCGGCGATCTGGCCGCGGTTGCCACGCCGGTGGAGCTGTTCGCCGCGGACGGGCAGGCCATTCGGGCCGGCTCACCGGCGCCGGCAACCATCGTGGCCGGCTGGAGCAACGGCAATTGGGGGTACCTGCCCACGCGCCGCGTGGCCGCGCACGGCGGCTACGAAGCCGAAACGGCCCATCCCTGGTACCAGCAGCCGGCGGCCTGGACACCGGAAAGCGGCGACGCGCTGCGCACGGCGGCGCAGGCGTCGCTCGCGGAGCTCTTCGGGGAAGCGTTGCCCTAGTCCTTGAGCCACGCCCCAATCCGTTCGCCCTGAGCTTGTCGAAGGGTCGCCCTGAGCTTGTCGAAGGGTCGCCCTGAGCTTGTCGAAGGGGCTGCAGAACGGATTGGGGCGCATGCAGGCCGTCTGCCCGTCATCGCTTAGGGGATTCCTAGCGCCTCAACTCCTCGGGCGACCGACGTCGGCGCCGCGCGCGCGCGGAGGCCTCGTCCGCCGGCACGCTGAACCGATCGAAGACCTCGCGCAGATGCGCCGTTTCGTAGTGGGCGTAAATCCGCTTGGTCGTATCCGGCGAGGCGTGACCCAGGATGTCCTGCACGTGCGACAGATTCGCGCCGCGATTGAGCAGCGAAGTGGCCTTCAGGTGACGGAAGCCGTGGGTCGTGGCCGTCACTCCGACCGCCGCCCCGTAGCGCTTGACGATCTTCCAGACCGACTGCGGCGATAGGCGGAGGCGTTCGCCGCCGCGGCCGGGATCGCGCGGCGCGCCGCGGTGGCGGATGAAGAGCGGCACATACGCGTCGCGTCGCAGCCCCAGGTAAGCGCGCATGGCCTCTCGTGCGTCGTCATCAAAGAAGACCACCCGCTCGCGCCGGCCCTTACCGGTGATCAGGGCCTGCTGGGCGTGCCCGTCGTCAACGTCCCGGCGATCGAGTCGCGCCACCTCCGCGCGCCGCATGCCGGTGCCATAGAGCACCTGCAGCAGGGCGCGGTCGCGGGCGAAGCGGAGGCGCGTCTCCTCGCCGGCGTCGGCTGGAATCAGCGCGGGCAGCTCGTTCTTGACATAATCAACAATGATTGCCAGCGCGTCGTCCACCCGCGGCGTGCGATAGCGCGGAGCCGACCGCACGCCGTGGAGGCGCTCCACGGCGCGCTCGATGGACAGCGTCGTCAGCGATCCTTCGCGCAGGCAATGCCTCAGGAACGCGCGGGTGGCGGCCACATAGGTCTGGATGGTCGCCTCGCGCTCGGGCCCAAGCTCGTCGGCCAGCGCCAGATAGAACCCCTCGAGCGCGCCGTCGTCCAGGCGGTCCAGCGTGATCTCCTCGGCTCCGGACGCCTGGCGCGCCCACGCCATAAAGCGACGCAGCCCGGTGGCATAGGTGCTCCGCGTGCGCGGAGATTTCGCCCGCAGGCTGTCGAAGAAGCGCTCGGAGGCGGCGTGCAGCGTTCGATCCATGGCATTGACTTTACATAACACTGCCGCTGATGTCAAACCGCGGCAGAGAATTCCGGACGGGCAGGCCAACCGGGTTCCGTCATTCCGGCGGAAGCCGGAATCCAGTCCGGTTGCTGCGGGGCGTCCGAGGAATGCCGGATCCTGGACCCCGGCCTTCGCCGGGGTGACGAGCTAGAGCTCGAGCGAGGGGGACGACGCCGCTCACTCATTCCGGTGGAGGTCGAAGTGTCGACCAGACCAATCTGATGCGTGGCAAGGTCCCAATTCGACCCGGGCCCCGCGCGATCAGGCGTCCTCGAGCAATCCTCCGGCCTCCGCCGCCCGCCAAAACGCGTAGTCGGCGTGATGGACGATGGTGTTCTCCAGGCTGCGCTCGACGAGCTCGCCCTCGCCGGAGTGGGCGCCCGCCATGTGCGCCACCTCTTCCGGCAGCCCCACCGTCAGGCAGATGTGTACGCCGTAAGCCGGGTGGCGAATCGACGGACGGCCGGCCTTCCGGGGCGACGCTTGCCAGCGCGCCTGGTTCTCGGGGTCGAATTCCCACGGCTTGCCCACGTCATGACACAGCGCGCCGGCAATCAGCAAGTCGCGATCTACGTGAAGCTCGGGAAACTGCCGCTGCAGCTCGTCCCCAATCACGATGGCCAGTTGGGTCACGCCGCGAATGTGGTCGGCCTGGGTGCCGTCGATGAGCGTCGGCATTCCCGGGTTCCCGGACGCCGGGATGTCGGCGATGGCGTCGAAGCTGCTCCGGTCCAGCGCTGCGGCCCACGCCTCGACGACCTTCTCACGCAATTCCGTGTCGACGATCTCGGCGACTTGCGGCAGCTCGTGCCTCACGCGCTCGCGCTGCTGATCGGTATTCGACATGGCGTCCTCCCCAGGCGTCGGCGACCGATTCAGTGTGCCCCAGTCCGAAAGCACCCTGCGAGCGCCCGACGCACTCTCGTGCGCGCCGATAGATAGTAGAACTAATACGCATTAGTTCTACTAATGCCGATCAAGAGCGAGCGGCTCCGCGAGCTGCCGCCCGGTCACGGGCACACAGCAGGCGTTGCACGGACCATCGACATCAGACGGGCGAAAAAGCCCCGCAAGTCCACCACGGCGGCGCGTCACGACCTCAGCGCCACTTCTCGCGATCGACCGCATTTTCCGCGAAAGGCTCGCACAGCCGCCCGCGTCGGCCATGCGCCGCAGGCCGCCATCCCTTCGAGCGCCGCTTCAGTCCACCCCAGCTGGCACCGCGACACGTCACGACATCATAATTGTTATGTAAAGCGGTTGACCCGTCCCTACGACGCACTCACCAGGCAGCCCGCGGCCTCGATCGACCGAAACCGCTGATCGAAGGCCACGCTGCCGTCGTCTTCGGTCGTGGACAGCGTCACGCCCCGCTCGAACACCGGCTGGTTGCCGGCCATGAAGTCGGGCTCGTAGACGTCCCGGTCCACGTATTCGGCGGTGCGCCCGTCGGCCCAGCGAACCGTATAGATCGTGCGCGGGAGGTCGAGTGAGCTGGCGTCCGGTCGCCTGAGGCGGTGGATGAGATCCTCATCGACCGTTACGCCAAGGCCCGGCGCCTGGGGCACGGGCACATAGCCATGCTCCACTGGCAGCGGCTCAGTGAGCAGGTCGTAGGCGTAGGTGTTGAGGCAGCTGATGGCCGGCCAGCGCGCCGCCGGAAGCACCGCGCCCAGGTGCATCGCAAAGGCCGTCGTGATGCCGGTGCCCACCAACTGGAGCCACAGCGGCATGTTCGCGGCGTGGGCTTGCGCCCCCTGGTGCAGGCAGCTCGCGGCGCCGCCGCTAACGACAAATCCGTCGCACACGCCCTCTTTCACGGTCGTCAAGAACGGCGGCGAGTCAAAGTGCATCGCAATCGGGCGCGGCACGGCCGCCCGCAGGGCGCGGTTGCCACCGATGTCCGTCTGGGGAATCGGCGTTTCGAATATCGCGACCTTGGGGTAGCCCGCCAGCGTCGTGAGCAGCGGTTTGGCGTGCCCGGCGTCGACCAGCAGCGCGTTGAAGTCCAGGTCCAGCTTCGCGTGCGCGGGCGTCGCGGCACTCACCGCTTCCACCTGCTCGACGATGTCGAACCACGGGCGCGCCTTCAGCTTGAACGCGGTGTAGCCCGCCTCGATGCCGGCGCGCGCCTCGGACGCCCAGTCGTGCGGCGGCATGTCGTAACACCACCAGGCCAGGGGGCAGCGCGTGCGCACGGCGGATCCCATGAGCCGGTGCACCGGCACGCCCAGCGCCTGCCCGACCACGTCGAACAGCGCCTGCTGCAGACCGGCGCCGAGCGAGTCGTCCCAGAGCAGGTCGGCCGGATTCGCACCCATGGCGCGGTCCACACCGGCGTCGGTGACGACGCCCCAGGTGTAGTGCGGCAGGGTCTCGCCCCATCCCACGAGCCCCGTGTCGGTGGTAACTTTGCATACTTCGGCAAGGGCCCAATCGGCCAGCCCGCGCCGCATATGGCGTCCCGCCGTGGGCGTGTGACCAGCGTCGACGACGATTCGCTCGATGTGTGTGATTTGCATCCCGGCACTCGACGGCAGGTAAGCCTCGAAGTCTCGCACGCGCACCCGGAGCGCCGCTGACGGTGGAGAAGCTGGCCCCAGCGGGGAGGATTCACTCGCCTATGCCTCACTCCTCGTCGCTTCTTGGACGCCGACGGGTTCTGGCCTACGTCGCCGGCCTGGGGCTGGCAACCGTCTGTCCGGTCGCGGCCCGTCCGGCGCCCGCCGTCGAGGCCCTATCGCTCCCAATCGCCGGTGAATCGTCACCCCGGACCTGGTGGCTCGACCAGTGGTATGGCAACACCACGTTTGCCTACCGCATGCGCCAGAGTATCTACAACGAAGGTCAGGGGCTGCATTTCGGGGTCGACTTCGGCATGGCCTGCGGCACGGAAATCATCGCCGCGGCGGATGGCATCGTGCGCGAGATCGGCGGCGTTCGCCGCGCGTGGCCGCTGCACGTATCCATCGATCATCCCGGGCTCGGCATCACGACAATCTACGGCCATCTGTCGCGGAGCCTCGTGTCGCACATTGGTCAGCGGGTTCACCGCGGGCAGGTGATCGGCGAGAGCGGCGATTCGGTGACGTATGCCTGCAGCGGTTCGCCGCACCTGCATTTCGAGGTGCGGTACGACGCCATGCGCGTCAGCACCAACCCGTTGCTGTGGGTTTCCGCCGATTGGCCCGCGATCTACGCGCCTCGCGGCAGGCTCCCTTTCCAGATCGATCTCAGCAATCCTTCGCGCTGGCAGTCGATCTACGACCAACCGGACGTGCGCTTTGGCGGGCCTAATCTCAACGACTTCGAAAAGCCGTGGCCACCGGCATAGACCCCGCCACCGTGCGGCTGCAAGCGGCGGTTTCGCGCACGGTGCATCCCGGTTGGATCTGGTCGCCTGATGGGGACGAGATCTGGATGCTCGACGTCGACGACGCCGGGCTGCCCTATACGCGGGCCGTGCACGTCCAAACCGGCGATGAGGGGGTCGTCTCGCACCTGTGGGGACGGTTTTCACGGACGGGACGCTACATCCTGACCGCCGGCCAGCAGCGCGAAACCGTCCGCGTACATGACCGCAACACGTTGGCCACGTGGGAAGTGTCGCGGATCGGCGGTCGCCCGCTCCCGAATCCGGCAGAGACGCACCTAGCCGGCAGCCTATGGAACTCAGGCGCCCAAGCGCCCTTTACCCATCCGGCGGACGTGGTTCGCATGCGGATGGATGGCGGGGATCGCCGCGTCGTCGCGCGGGTATTGGGCGGCGTTGCCGGATGGCGCGCCGACGGCATGCTGCTGGTGATCGGCAGCGACAGCTTGGAGGCGATAACAGCCCTCCGTGTGATAGGTCCAGAGGGCCAGCTGCACGAGCAATGGCCGCTTGGACGGCAGGTGCTCGCCGTGAATGTCTCTCCCTCCGGCCGGCACATGACCTTTGCGGTGGTTCTCGACGAGCGCGGCCGCAATGGGCAGTTCGCCATCGACCTGTTCAGCGGACAACGGTGGACCCTGCCGTCCCGCATGAGTCTGCGCTGGATGCCGGATGAGAGCGGCCTGTTGGCCGTTTCGCTCCGACGATCGCCCGGCCGCCCGTTTCGCCTTTGGCGTCTGGCGGCTCCCAACTTCTATCTGGAAGGCGCGCTGACGGATCCGACCCGTCACGAGGTCGATATGGAGGTGCTGGACTGGCGGATCAGCCCCAACGGCGCCGCCCTGGCATTCCGCACAGCGCGCGAGGCCCACTTGCACGTCCTCACCTGGGAGCGCACCCGGGCCGACTGAGCCTTGCGTTCTAGCCGGCGGGAGTCCAGTTCACGTCCGGCGAGCGGTTGGCCGTCACTTCGTCCAGCCGGCGAGTGGGCGCGGTCATCGGCGCGGCGTGCAGCATCTCCGGATTCGACTCGGCCTCCTGGGCCACGTTGATCAGGGCCTCCGCGAATTGGTCCAGCGACTCGATCGACTCGGTCTCCGTCGGCTCGATCATCAGCGCCTCGTCGACGATCAGCGGGAAATACACCGTGGGCGGATGCACGCCGTAGTCGATGAGCCGCTTGGCGATGTCGGTGGTGCGTACGCCCAGCGCCCGCTGCCGCGTACCCGCCAGCACCACCTCGTGCATGCAAATGCGGTCATAGGGGATGTCGAAGTGCGGCGCCAGTCGCGCGCGCAGATAGTTCGCGTGAAGCACCGCGTCATCGGCCACCTCGCGCATGCCGTCCCGCCCCAGGCTGCGAATGTAGGTATAGCCTCGAATCAGGTTGCCGACGTTGCCGACGTGCGAGTGCACCCGGCCGATGCTGTCGGGACCCGCCGGCTCGAGCGCATAGCCCGCATCGCGTTGGACGATCTGCGGACCCGGCAGAAACGGCGCCAGATGCGCCTGAACACCCAGCGCTCCGGCCCCGGGCCCACCGCCGCCGTGGGGCGTGGTG
Organism: Chloroflexota bacterium; assembly: GCA_026706485.1. Lineage (NCBI taxonomy): Bacteria > Bacillati > Chloroflexota > Chloroflexota bacterium. The sequence goes on from JAPOYR010000013.1 coordinate 219,466, forward strand.
AATGTTTTATGTAAATTCAAATGCATCACGTCGATGCCCAGATCGCCCGGACGCACCCGGCCCAGCATCGCGTTCATGTTGGCGCCGTCGCCGTACACCTGCCCGCCGGCCGCATGCACGCGCCGCGTGACCTCCAGAATTCGCTGTTCGAACAGGCCAAGCGTGGTCGGCAGGGTGAGCATCAGGGCCGCCACGTCGTCGTTGAGCTTGGCGTCCAGCTCGTCCAGGTCGATGTTTCCGTCCGGCGCCGTGCCCAGGGGCCTGACCCGCATCCCGGTCATTGTGGCCGTGGCGGGATTCGTGCCATGCGCCGAGTCGGGCACCAGCACGGTCGTCCGCCGCTCGCCGCGACTGCGCATCCAGGCCTGGATGCAGAGCAGTCCCACCATCTCGCCCTGCGATCCCGCCGCGGGCTGCGTGGTGACCGTGGCGAAGCCCGCAATCTCAGCCAGCAGGGCCTCCAAATGGTGAATGAGCGCCAGCAGCCCTTGCACCGATCCCTCGGGCTGGTAGGGGTGCGGCTCGACCAGTCCCGGAAGACGGGCTGTCACCTCGTTGATCTTGGGGTTGTATTTCATCGTGCAGGAGCCCAGCGGATATATCGCCGTGTCGATGCTGTGATTGCGCTGCGAGAGGCGCACGAAGTGGCGCATCACGTCGATTTCCGAGACCTCCGGCAAATCGAGCGCCTCGCGAACCTGGCCCTCGGGCAGCACCGCTGTCGGATCGACGGCGTCGAACTGTGGCAGGGGCGGTCGCACGCCGGGCCGGCCGGGACTGGCCAGCTCGAAGATCAGCGGCTCGCTAGCCACGATGCACGGCCCGCCAGGCATTTGAAAGCGCCTCCAGGTCGGCGCGTGTGGTGAGGTCCGTCGCGCACACCAGCAAGGCATCGTCGAGCGAGGGATCGACGCGGCCCAGCGGAAAGCCGCCAAACACGCCTTCGTCGGCCAGCGCCTGGACGGTCTCCTCGCCGCCGCGCGGCGCATGCACGATGAACTCGTGAAAGTACGGCGCGGCGTCCCAGACGGTGGCCCCAATGTTGCTGAGCGCCTCGGCGCACCGATGCGCCGCGCTCAGGCTTTGCGTCGCCAGTCCGCGCAGGCCTCCGGGTCCGAGCGCGCTGATCGAAATCGCCGCGCCAAGCGCCACCAAGGCCTGGTTAGTCGTGATGTTCGAGGTCGCGCGCTCGCGCCGGATGTGCTGCTCGCGCGTCTGCAGGGTCAGCACGAATCCCTGCTGTCCATCGATGTCGGTCGTGCGCCCGGCAATGCGTCCGGGAAGGCGGCGAATGAACGCCTGCCGCGTCGCTAGCATCCCCGCGCCGGGACCCCCGTATATCGGCGGGCCGACCAACGACCGCAGCTCGCCGGCCACGATATCGGCCCCCAGCTCGCCCGGCGGCGTCAGCAGGCCGAGCGAAATCGGGTCGGTGACCACGTAGACAATCTTGGCCCCGTGACGCTCAGCGGCCTCCACCACCGGCGCCGGGTCCACCACCCAGCCGAAAAAGTCCGGGCGCTGCAGCACCACGCAGGCCGTCGTGTCGTCGATGGCCGCCGCCACCGCCTCGATGTCCGGCGCCACGTTCTCGCCGGTCCGAATCCAGGCGTCGATGGTGCGAATCTCCACGTCGACCGCTTGGGTGTAGGTAGCCGCGACCTCCCGATAGGCCGGATGCACCGTCCCAGCCATGACGACGCCGGAGCGGCGCGTGATGGCCCGGCACATCAGCACGGCCTCGGCCAACGCGGTCGCACCGTCGTAGAGCGAGGCGTTCGCCACCTCCATGCCCGTGAGCCGACAGACGAGACTCTGAAACTCGTACATGGATTGCAGCGTGCCCTGCGTCATCTCGGCTTGATAGGGCGTATAGCCCGTGTACCACTCCGAGCGCAGCAGCTGCTGATCCACGAGCGCCGGCACGAAATGGCGGTAGAACCCGGCCCCCAGGAAGCTGGGAGCGCCCTCGGGGACCCGGTTCCGCTCAGCCAGGGCGCGCACCTCGCGCAGCACGTCGACCTCAGGCAGGGCCTCCGGCAAATCGAGCGTGGGATCGCGATGGGCGGCGGGGATGTCGACGAACAGGTCGTCGATCGAATCGACGCCGATGGTCCGCAGCATGCGCGTGCGGTCGGCGTTGGTGCTAGGCGAGTAGCTCATCCACGAATGCGTCGTAGGCTTCGGCGTCCAGCAAGTCCTCGATGGCCGTGGCGGCGTCATCCGGGCGCACGCGAATCAGCCAGCCGTCGTGAAACGGCGAGTTGTTGACCAGCTCGGGCGCGCCGTCGAGCTCCGTATTGACCGCGATGACCTCTCCGGCCACCGGCGCGTAGAGCGGCGACACGGCCTTCACGGACTCCACGGTGCCGAATTCGTCCATCACGTCGACGTGGAGGCCTTCATCGGGTAGCTCCACAAACACCACGTCGCCCAGTTGCTCGGCGGCATAGGGCGTGATGCCCACGACTACGTCATCGCCGTCAAATCGGGCCCATTCGTGCTCGCGCGAATAGCGCGCGTCGGTTGGGACTGTCATGAGATCCCGTCTACCTGGTGTGGCGCGCGCGGGGCCGCTTCATCGACGGAACGCGCCACAATGCGCGGCAAGACCGACGCCTAGAATAGCCCAGCCGCCCCGCTTGCGTGTGTAAAGCCCATGACAGTGCCCCGGTCGTGCACGGTCGTCTTTGTCGGCGCCGGCAACCCCGCTGCCATGTCGCAAAAGGCCCGTCGGGCAATCCGCGAGGCCGACGCGCTGGTCGCCTGGATCGAGCCATGTGCTGGGCTGGTGGATCGTCCACTGGTGCGGCTCGAGACGCCGTCGCACCAATCGTGGGAATCACTGCTGCTTGGTCTGGGAGCGGGCGACGTGACCTACCTGGCCCCTGGCTATGGACCCGACGACGATCCCGGAGCGGCCATCGTTTCGGAAGTCCTGGCGGATGCCGGCTTCGAGGTCGAAGTGTTGAGTCTGGACGGACCTCAGGCGGCTGGACCGGCGACGATCGGACCGGCGGCCCAAGCGTGGCTACCCGACCCGGCGCTGGCGGCATTAGTGCGGGGCATTCGCGATGCGGCCGAGCTCGAACGCTGGCGTCAGACGATTGCACAGGAGTTCGGCCAGGACACCCAACTCCGCGTGCGTCCGTGGAATTCAACCGCCTGGCAGGACCTCGACGATCAACCGGCAGACTTCCCCTTGACGCTGCACGCGGAGCCTTCCGAGGCGTCGCGTGAGCGTTCGGTCGCTCGTCTCCGCAGGGTCTTCGAAACGCTGCGGGGACCCGAGGGCTGTCCGTGGGACCGCGCCCAAACCCACGCCTCGCTGCGCAAGTATGTCCTGGAGGAGGCCGCGGAAGTCGTCGACGCCATTGACGACGGCGAGCCGGCTGACCTCGCGGGCGAGCTTGGCGACCTCCTGGCCAACATCGTGTTGCACGCGGAAATCGCGCGCCAGGAGGAAAACTTCACCTGGCCGGATGTCGTCCAGGGCATCACCGCCAAGATGGTGCGCCGCCATCCACACGTCTTCGGCGAGCAGACCGCGCACCAGATATCCGAGGTTGCCGCCATCTGGCAAGACGCCAAGCGCGCCGAATCCGGGCGAGACGGCAGGGCGACCGGTGACGGAGCGCTGCCCGCGCTGGCGCAGGCGGCCAAGCTTGCCGCCAGCCTGGATGGCAGCCCGTCACCGGACGGTTTGCCACCGGGCGCCGCGGCTGCGCTTCGCTGGTATCGAGATTCGGAACCTGCCCCCGACGATGCCCGCGCCGGCGACGCGCTGCTCGGCCTGGCGCTTGCCGCCAGGCGCGTGGGGATCGACCCCGAGCTGGCACTCCGCGACGCGCTGCGGCGGCTTCACTCGCGGCTCGCGGCCGCCGAGTCGACGCAGGCCGACGGTTCGTCGACTGAGAATACTTATGTCAAATAGACCTCCGCGCATGCGACTGTCGGCGTCACCACGGCCAGCGAGCGCCATCCCTGCCACCATTGACGGCATGCATGCCGCGGCACTTGGGGCCTGATGCAGCGCCTCGTCGCCCTGATCAGTGACTTTGGGACCACCGATCCCTACGCCGGCCAGATGGAGGCCGCCGTGCTGGCCCAAGCCCCGGACGCTCAGGTGGTATCGATCACGCACGGAATTCCCCCACAAGACATCGCGCTTGGCGCGGTTGTCGTGGCGGCCTCGCTGGAGCGCCTGTCCCCGGGCGCGATCCTCGTGGCGGTCGTCGACCCCGGCGTGGGCGGCCGGCGCCGCGGCCTGATCGTGCGCGCGGCGTCGCGCTGGCTGGTGGGGCCCGACAACGGGCTCCTGATGGGAGCAGCGGCCGTCGAGGGCACATGGCATCTCGATCGGCCCGAATACTGGCGCGCCGATCCCCACCCCACGTTTCACGGCCGGGATGTGTTCGCCCCCGTCGCAGGTCACCTGGCCCGCTACGTGCGTCCGGACGCGATGGCGTCGCCCATTGACGACGCTATACCCGCACCCGAGACCATGGCGAAAACGCGGGACGGCACGGTGGAGGGGCGGGTCGTCCACGTCGATCACTTTGGCAATTTGATCACCAACATTCCGAGCGCCGCCGTTCGCGCCATCGCGCACGGCATGGTTGAGCTCGGCGGCGTGCGCATCGACAGCGTGCAGCCGACCTACGGCTCGGGATCGGATCCGGTCGCCGTGGTGAGCAGCCTCGGGCTGTTGGAAATCGCGATTCCCGGCGGCAGCGCCGAAGCAACCCTGGCCGCAAAGCGCGGCGACCCCGTTCGGCTGCGGCCGGCATGACGTCGCGATCGGCGCATGCGCAGTGCATTATGTCAACTCCCTGCTCTAGGACCACGCCATGTTGCTGAGACTGGCCGACCAACCGGAGCTGCTGATCACCGTGATCGTGGCATTCGTGGTGGCCATCACCATCCACGAAGCCTCCCATGCCTTGGCCGCCACTTGGCTTGGCGACGACCTGCCTCGGCACCAGGGACGCTTGACGTTGAATCCCATGCGCCATCTCGATCCGCTCGGCACGCTCATGATCGCCATCGCCTCGTTCGGTTGGGGCCGTCCGGTGCTGGTCAACCCATATCGCCTCCGCTTCGGCGTCAATCGCGGCATGGCATTGGTGGCGCTCGCGGGACCGGTGTCGAACGTCGCGCTCGCGGCGGCGATCACGCCGGTGACGCGACAGTTCATCGACTCATCGCCCAACGACACCGTCACGCTGGCGCTCGTCGTGATCGTGCAGCTCAATATCCTTCTTGCGGCCTTCAACCTGCTGCCGGTCCCGCCGTTGGACGGGTTCAGCGTGCTGGTCGGCGTCGCTCCGCAGCCGCTCGCCGACCGGCTCAACGAGTTGCGCCGGTATGGCCCCTACCTGCTTATCGGGATCTTTCTGCTCATTTGGCTGATTCCGCAGGGAACGATCATCATCACTGGCCCGGCGCAATGGGTCTCGGGACTCCTCCTTGGCGCTTAGCTATCGCGTGAAGCAATTCGCCCGGACCTTCGTCGCCACGGTACCGCGTCAGCAGTTGCACCGAGCCCAGAAACTCCTAACGCCCAACGAGCGCCAACTCCTGGCTCGACTCCAGCCCGCCGATCAGCGGCACTCGTTGGCCGTCTACGCGGCGGCGCGGGAAGCCGCACCGGAGGATCGTGTGCTCTGGGTGGCGGCGCTGCTGCATGATGTGGGCAAAGGCCGGCCGGGGCGCCTCGATCGCGTGATGCTGACGCTGCTGGAAACGTCCGCCCCGTGGCTGCTCATCCGTTGGCGACGGTATCCGCCGCAGAGCCGTCGCGGCCGGGTGGCGCGCCTGGTGGCGCATACCGAGGCCAGCGCGCAACTGGCGACGCTTGCGGGATCGGCGCCCGAGGTGGTCGAGACCCTGCGGGCCTACGGCCACCGCGACCACGCCCGCGGGCGGCTGCTGGCGGAGTTGGACGCGACGCGATGAAGATCCCGTGGCGCGCGGTCGGCCAGCATTCGGCGCTCACCGGATTCGAGGTCCGCGTCGACGGATTCGACGGACCGCTCGACCTGTTGCTCGATCTCATCGAGCGCCAGGGATTGGACATCACGGGCGTCTCCGTGCTCGCGGTCACCGACCAGTTCCTCGCCTACGCGCAGGACATCGAAGCGCAGTATGCGGACGCCGCCTCGGAGTTTCTGCTGGTCGGCTCTCAGTTGCTGTTGCTCAAGTCGCGCGCGCTGCTGCCGGCCCAGCCCGACGATCCGGAGGAAGAAACGGCCGAGGATCTGGCCGCCCGGTTGCGGGTGTACGCCGCGTTCAGAGCCGTCGCCGCCGAACTGGGCGAACGCTGGGAGTCGGGCGCCACCTCGTTCATTCGGGTCGCCACGCCGCTGGTTGCCCAGCCGCCGCTGGAGTCCGGAGGCGGCGACTTGGACGTGCTCATGGCCGCCATGCGGTCGTTCGTGGCCCGTGCCGAGGAGGCAGACGCCGGGCCGCCCGTGCCGCACCGGCGCGTCAGCGTGGATGAACGCGTGCGCGCCGTTCGCGAGCGTATGGCGTGCGAGGGTGAGCTGGCGTTCTCGTCGCTGGCCGCCGAGTGCAGCGGACGTGACGAGCTTGTCGCGACGTTCATGGCGTTGCTCCACCTGGTGATCGAGCGCAGCGTGCAGGTCGTCCAGGCGCGGCCGTTTGGCGAAATCATGTTGCGTTGGTCGGCCGCGACGGCCAACGGCGATGGGCAGGCAACCTGATGGCCACACCCGACCGCGGGTCACCTGCCACCGACGGCCCGGATTTCACCGGCGAGTTGGCCGACGATCTGGGCTTGAGCGTCGTGATCGAGGCGCTGCTGTTCGTCGCCGATCGACCATTGACCGTTGACGAGATCGCCGAGATCACCGGCGCCCCGTCCGCCGACGTGTCCGACTCGATATCGCGGCTGCAAGACGTCTACGCCGACCGCGGCATCGTGCTGCTGCAGCATGCCGACGGTTATCGGCTGGTCTCGTCGCCGCGGGCGGCGACGTTTTGTCGGCGCCTGCTCGGTCTCGAGACGCGCGCGCGCCTGTCGCGGGCCGCGCTCGAAACCCTGGGCATCATCGCCTATCGACAGCCGGTGACTCGGTCGGAGATCGAAAGCATCCGTGGCGTCGACGCCGACAGCGCCCTGGCCACGTTGCTCGCCCGCGGCCTGGTGGAAGAAGTCGGCCGGCTCGATACGCCCGGACGCCCGGTCCAATTCGGAACGTCCGATCTGTTCCTGGCCTACTTCGGCATTCCGTCGCTCAGCGCGCTGCCGGAACTCGATCTTCCCGATCCTGAGCACGGCGACGCGGCGTCACGCGCGCCAACGGACGACTGACGAAACCTAGCGCTTCGTAAACTGCTTGGCCTTGCGCGCGCCCACCAGGCCGGGCTTCTTGCGCTCCTTCACGCGAGCGTCGCGCGTGAGCATGCCGGCCCGCTTCAACGGCGGCCGAAACTCCCGGTCCATTTCGCAGAGCGCTCGCGCCAAGCCCAGGCGGATCGCGCCGGCTTGCCCGCGCTGTCCGCCGCCCTTCACCAGCGCCGAGATGCCGACGTTGGCCTCTTCGAGCACGCGCAGGGGTTCCAGGGCGTGGTATCGGTCAAACGCCAGCGGCAGGAACTGCTCGATGGGTTTGCCGTTCACGATGAACGGACCGCCGCCCGGAAAGACCCGAACCTGGGCAATGGCTGACTTTCGCCGGCCCAGACCGTAGTAGTAGTTTCCTTCGAGCATGGTGTCAGGTTACCGCCTTCGGCCGTTGGCCGGTATGGGGATGCTCCGCGCCGGCATACACCCGCAGGCGGCGAAAGCACGCCCGTCCGAGCGCGTTCTTCGGCAGCATGCCGCGGACCGCAAGCTCGATCACGCGCTCCGGTCGCTGCTCCAGCATGCGGTCCAGGCGCGTCTGCCGCAGCCCACCCGGGTAGCCCGAGTGTCGGTAGTAGTACTTCTGCGTGGGCTTGTTGCCCGTCACGCGCACCTGCGACGCATTGATGACGATCACGCCATCGCCGCAATCGAGATTCGGAGCGAACTCCGGCTTGTGCTTGCCCCGCAGCAACTGGGCGACCTCGGTCGCCAGCCGGCCAAGGACACGTTCGTTCGCGTCGATCACCCGCCAGTCGCGGGTTCCGGCCGCCTTGGCGCTCATGCCGGCGCCTCCAGGGCCACCGCCGACTGTTCGGCGCGGTTCGCTGTCGACGGATACTTCACGTCCACGAGCGTCAAGCCGTGCGCGGGCGCCGTCGCGCCCACGGATGCGCGGTCGCCCGATTGGAGCAGGCGTCGCACGTCGCCGGCCGTCAAGTCTCCGCGGCCAACGCGCACCAGGGCGGCCACCATCCGCCGCACCATGCGGTGGAGAAAGGCGTTGCCCGATACGCGCACGGCGACCATGGATCCCTCGCGCCACACGGCAATGTTGGTGATGTCCCGCCACGTGCGCGTCTCAGGCCCAATGGTGAAGGCGCGAAAGTCATGGGTGCCGACGAACTCGCCCGCGGCGTCCTGCATGAGCGCCACGTTCAGCGGTTCGCGAACGTGCCACGCGCGGTCCCGGTCCAAGACCGGACGCTGCGGCGTCTGGACGATGCGGTACTCGTAGGTCCGCTCGACCGCGTCCCGTCGCGCGTGGAAACCGTCGGCCACCGTCGAGAGGTCATGGGCGACCAGATCCTCGGGCAGCCGGGCATTCCAGGCGCGCCACAGCGTCGCGTCATCCAATCGCGTCTCCACGCGCGTGCTCACCACCTGACCCGTCGCATGCGTGCCGGCATCCGTCCGGCCCGCGCCCGTGACGTGAACCGCGTGGCCCACGACCGATGCCAGCGCGGCTTCCAGCTCCTGCTGCACGGTGCGCGCGGCGGCCTGGCGCTGAAATCCGGCAAAGCCGGCGCCGTCGTATTCGAACGTGGCGCGGACGGTGCGGGATTGGGTCACAGCAGCTCCAAGCGCGCCAAGGGAGCGCCGTCGCCCAGCCGGCGACCCAGGCGGTACATCTTGGTGAACCCGCTGTCGCGGTCGGGAAACCGCTCCGGCACGGTGTCGAACAGATCCTTCACGACCTCGCGGTCGGGGAGCCACGCCAGCGCCTGGCGTCGGGCGTGCAGATCGCCGCGCTTCGCCAGCGTCACCAGGTGGTCCACTTCGGGTCGGATGGCCTTGGCCCGCGCCTCCGTGGTCTGGACGTGGCCGTGCAAAAGCAACGAGCGCACCAGGCCGCGCACCAGCGACTTGCGGCGCGCCGGATTGCAGCCCAGGTGCCGTCCCTTGCGGCGATGACGCATGGCTAGCTCGTCTCCTCCGCCCCATCGCCGTCGGCAAGCGTGAGCCCGCGTTGGGACAGCCCGGCCCGAATCTCGTCAATGAGGCGAACGCCCATGCCGCGCAGCGCGAAGAGGTCGTCCTCGGTCATCGCCGCGACCTCCTCGATCGTCTCCACGCCATGCCGCTTCAGGCAGTTGACCGCCCGGTTTGAGAGCTTGAGATCTTCGAGCGGCTCACCGGGCGCCACGCCCTGGTCGGCCAGCAAGTCGATCGCCGGCCCGGCCGCCACTTCGTCGTCGCCAATCATGCCGAACGACTTGACGAGCTGCTGGGCGGCGGCGCGAAGCGCGTCGTGCGGCCCCGTCGTGCCGTCGGTCCACACCTGCAGCACCAGCCGGTCGTGCTCCGTGTCCTGCCCAACCTGGGCATGCTCCACGTGATATTCGACCTTGGTTACCGGCGTAAACACGCGATCGAGCGGAATGACGCCGATCGGCAGCGACTTGGCGCCTTCCGATGGCACGTATCCCACGCCCTGCTCGACGGTGAACTCGCAGCGCAGCAAACCCTCGCTGGGCAGCTCGCACAGATAGTGGTCGGGATTCACGATCTCAACCCCGCTCGGCACCTCGATGTGACCGGCGGTGATGACGCCGGGTCCGGTGTGCTCCAGCATGCACAGCGAAGGCTCGCGGTTGAACGACCGCAGCCGCACGCGCTTGACGTTGAGCAGAAACTCGACGATGTCCTCGCGCATGAAGTCGAGCGTGCTGAACTCGTGTAAGGCGCCATCGATACGCGCCGTGGCGATTGCCGCGCCGGGCAGCGACGACAGCAACGCGCGTCGCAGCGGCGTGCCGAGAGTGTGGGCAAACCCAGGCCGCAACGGCTCAATGTGAAACAAGCCGTAGTCGTCGCCGAGCTCCTTCGGCTCGACGGCGATCGGATCGGGCTCAACCGGACTCGCGGCTTCCAACGATTCTAGTAACACAGGCGTCCTCTCGGATGCGGCTGGCGCACGTCATGCTTGCGCCTCCGCACGAAGTCCCTACCGGGAATAGAACTCAACGATGAGCTGCTCGTTCACAGTGGCGTCAATGTGGTCGCGTTCAGGCAGCGCCGTCACCACGCCGCTGAATTCGTCAGGCGTCACGTGCACCCATTCCGGACGCCCCATGGCGTCGGCCCGGGTCAGCGCGCCGGCGATCGCCTCGATCCGGCGACTCTTCTCTCGCACCTGCAGGTTGTCACCGACCTTCAAGGTGGCCGACGGAATGGTGTGCTTGCGACCGTTCAGCACGATATGGCCGTGGTTGATCAGCTGGCGCGCCTGCGCCCGGCTGAGCGCGAATCCCATCCGGTACACCACGTTGTCGACGCGCAGCTCCAACTCCTGCAGCAGGCGCTCGCCGCGCGATCCGGCCCCGCGGCCCGCGCGCTTGAAGTATCGGCGGAACTGTCGCTCCAGCACCCCGTAGAGGCGGCGGGCCTTCTGCTTCTCGCGCAGCTGCACCGCGAACTCGGTGGCCCGACGGCGCGAGAGCCCGCGCGCGCCGGGGCCGCCCCGATCGCCGCGTCGCTCGATCGCACACTTCGGCGTGTGGCAGCGATCGCCTTTCAAGAAGAGCTTTTCGCCCTCGCGACGGCAGAGCCGACAGACGGGACCGGTGTAGCGTGCCATGGGCGATAGTTCCTCGAATACGTCCTAGACGCGTCGGCGCTTCGGTGGGCGCGGACCGTTGTGGGGGATCGGCGTCACGTCGGAAATGCTCGTGATGTTGAGGCCGGACCCTTGCAGCGCGCGGATCGCGGCATCACGCCCGGACCCCGGACCGCGAACGTAGACGTCGAGGTCGCGCATGCCCATGTCCATGGCCTGCCGCGCCGCTTGATCGGCCGCCTGCTGCGCCGCGAAGGGCGTGCTCTTGCGAGACCCGCGGATGCCAACCGTACCCCCGCTCACGCTGGTCAGCGTCTCGCCCTGAAGATCGGTGATCGTGATGATCGTGTTGTTGAAGGTCGCGTGCACGTGCGCGGCGCCCTTGGGCACCGGCGTGCGGTCTCGGCGACGGGCGCGACTGGATCGTTCGGCCATGCTAGCCCCGCTTGATCACGCGCTTGCGGATACCCACCGCCCGGCGTGGCCCTTTGCGCGACCGGGCATTGGTCCGCGTGCGTTGGCCCCGCGCCGGTAGTCCGACGCGATGGCGAATGCCGCGATAGCACCCAATCTCGCGCAGGCGCGCGAGATTGGTTTGCACCTCGCGACGCTTCTCGCCCTCCACGCGCAGGTGACGGTCGATCTGGTCGCGAATTCGGCCCAGGTCGTCGTTCGTCAGATCGATGACCCGCTTAGACCCGGTTACGCCCGCGTCCGCCAGAATTCGACGGCTGGACGTGCGCCCGATTCCGTAGATGTAGGTCAGCGCGATCTCAACGGGCTTCTCCCGTGGAATATCGACCCCGGCGATGCGTGCCATGGCGCTACCCGCCTACCCTTGCCGCTGCTTGTGCTTGGGGTTCTCGCAGATCACGAGGACCCGGCCGCGCCGACGAATGATGCGGCACTTGTCGCAACGCGGTTTCACGGATGCGCTGACTTTCATGCGACGCCCCTACTCGACCCGCTCGTTGCGCAGACGCCAGGTAATGCGTCCACGCGTCAGGTCATAGGGCGAAAGCTCCAGCTTCACACGGTCACCCACGCCCACGCGAATGAATCGCAGCCGCATGCGGCCGGACAGGTGGGCCAGGATCGCCGGCGGCTCGTCTTCATCCGAACCCGTGACCAGGCGCAGCGGCTTGCCGTTCGGCCCGATGGGTCGCACCAGGAACATCGTGTTGGGCAGCGTGTCGACCACCTCGCCCTCCACCTCGATCATGGGCGACTTGCTCTTGCCGTTGGAATCGGCCGTGCGGGCCTCGCGTGCCGATCGCTGGGCCATCAGGCGCCCGCCCGCTGCGTGAGCACGATCGGTCCCGTCGCCCCGACGACCATCGTGTGCTCGAAGTGCGCCGAGAGGCTGCCGTCGGCGCTGCGGGCGGTCCAGCCGTCGGCGTCAAAGCGCACGTCGGGACTGCCCACGTTCACCATGGGCTCGATGGCAAGCGCGGTGCCCGCCTCGAGCACGGCACCGGTGCCCGCGGTGCCGAAATTCGGCACTTGCGGCGGCTCGTGCATGGTCCTTCCGATTCCGTGTCCCACAAATCTCCTGACGACCGCGAACCCGGCGCTCTCAACGAGGCCCTGCACGGCCGCGCCGACATCTCCGAGCCGATTTCCCGGTAGGGCGACGGCGACTGCCGCATATAGCGCGTTGCGCGTCACGGCGATCAGACGCTCCGCCTCGTCGTCGACTTCGCCGACGGCAACGGTTACCGCCGAGTCGGAGTGCCATCCGTCGAGGATCACTCCACAATCGATGCCAATGATATCGCCTTCCTGCAGCGCATTTCCACTTGGGATTCCATGCACGATGACATCATTGGTGGAGGCGCAGATGCTGCCGGGAAAAGGCGCAATCCCGGGGGACCCGGCCGGCACGCCCAGGAACGACGGTGTGCCCCCGTTGTCGCGAATAAACTCGTCCGCCACCGTGTTCAGGTCATTCGTCGTGACGCCGGGCTCCACCGCCGCCTCGACCAAGGCCAACGCGCGCGCCAGTAAACGGCCCGATGCCCGCATTCCCTCGATTTGCTCGGGCGTCTTCACCACCACTTTGCCCGCGTTCATGCGACAAGCGCCCCCAGCGCGTCGCCGATCCGCTGTGCCACGGTGTCGATGTCGGCGTCCCCATCCACGCGAGCCACGAGTCCGCGCTCCGTGTAGTACTGGATCAGCGGCGCCGTGGTGGTCTGGTAGACCTCCAGCCGATAGCGCGCCGTCGCGTAGTCGTCGTCGTCTCGGCCGCGACTCATCAGCCGACCGAGCGCGACCTCGTCGGGAAGATCCAGGACCAGCACCACGTGCAGGCCCGCCGAGTAGCTGGCGAGCACGCCGTCCAGCGCCTCCGCCTGCGCCAGCGTTCGGGGAAATCCATCGAAGCAGATTCCGGAATTTCTCTGTCCGGCCACCAGGTCCTCGACCAGCTGCATCACCAGATGGTCGGGCACGAGGCGGCCCGACTCGACGTAGTCCCGCACCTCCATCCCGACAGGCGCGCCCTCCGCGATCGCCTGGCGAAAGAGCCCGCCCGTCGACACGTGGGTGATCTGCAGCCGCTCAACCAGCATTTCGGCCTGGGTGCCCTTGCCGGCGCCCGGCGGCCCAAGGAAAACCATGATCAATGGTGCGTGACTCGCCAACCTACCGAATGAATCCTTCGTAGTTGCGCATCAAGAGTTGGGCCTCGAGCTGCCGCATGGTATCGAGCACGACGCCGACCACGATCAGCAGGCCCGTGCTGCTGAGCGCCACGGCGTTGACGTTGGTCACCAGCTGCGCCAGAAAGGGCAGCACGGCGACGAACCCAAGAAACAGCGACCCCGCCAGCGTCAGGCGATTCACGACGCGCATCAGGTACTGCTGCGTGGGACGGCCCGGGCGTATTCCCGGAATAAAGCCGCCATTCTTCTGCAGGTTCTCCGCCAGGTTCTGCTGCTGAAAGATGACCAGCGTATAGAAGTAGGTGAAGGCGATCACCAGGAAGAACGTCGCCACCCAATAGATGAAATTGCTGGGACTCATGGCATTCGCAATGCCGCTGGCCAGGCCCGCCAACCAGGTGATGTCGGTGCCCTCGAAGTAGCTGGCGATGGTGCCCGGCAGCAGCATGAAGGAGAACGCGAAGATCAGCGGGATCATGCCCGCCGAGTTCACCTTGAGGGGGATATGCGTGCTCTGGCCGCCGTACATGCGGTTGCCGCGCACGCGCTTCGCGTAGTGGACGGGGATTCGCCGCTGCGCCTCTTGCACAAACACGATCGCGCTGATCATCGCCAGGCCGATCACCACCACCGCCAGGAATCCGCCGATGTTCTCGCCGGCGAACAGGGCCTGTCCCACGGCCTGCGGCGCCCCCGCCACGATGCCGGCGAAGATGATGATGGAGACGCCGTTGCCCACGCCGTTCTCCGTGATCAGCTCGCCGAGCCACAACAGGAACATCGACCCGGCGGCCATCACGATCAGCATGGCCACGATCTCGGGGGCTCCGAGGGACGGCGAGATCAAGTCGGCCTGCGAGCTGCGCAGCAGCGTGATCTGGCCAAAGCCCTGCAGCATGGCGAACGGAACCGTGGCGATTCGGGTGTACTGCGCGATTTTCTTGCGCCCGCTCTCGCCTTCCTTGGAAAGCTCCTGCAACCGCGGAATCAGCGGCGTGAGGACCTGGAACGCAATCATCGCGGTGACGTAGGGATAAACGCCCAGGGCCACGATGGAGAAGTTCTCGAGCGCGCCGCCCGAAAGCAGGTTCAGGAATCCGAGGAGCTGATTGCCTTCGAAGAACTCCTGCAGCCGATCCGTCGCCACCCCCGGCATGGGGATATGCGCCACGAGGCGAAATAGCACCAGGAGGCCAATCGTGAACAGGATCTTCCGGCGCACATCCGGCAATCGGAACGCGGTGATGGCGGTCTGGATCACGCAGGAATTTCCTCGGCGGTGCCGCCGGCCTCCTCGATCTTCTTCTTGGCCGCAGCCGAAAACTTGGGTGCGCGAATCGTCAGCGCGTGCGGCAAGTCGCCGCCCGCCAGGATCTTGAACAGGCCATCGTCGATGATGCCGCGGGCGCGCAGCTCATCCGCCCCCACCACGGCCCCCTCATCGAACTGAGCCAGGCGGCCCAGATTCACCGGCTGGTAGTCGGTTCGAAATCGGTCGTTGGTGAAGCCACGGCGAGCGGGAAAGCGCCGGAGGAGCGGCGTTTGGCCGCCCTCGAATCCCGGCGTCGGCCCCGGCCCGCTTCGCGCGCCCTGGCCGAGCATGCCTCGACCGGACGTCTTGCCGCGGCCGCTGCCTTCGCCGCGACCGACGCGACGGCGGCGCCGTCGCCGGCGTGGCGTTCGAACGAGCTCATGCGGTTTCACGATGTGCTTACTCCGCGGCCTCGCGGCGGCATTCGACGAGGTGCCCCACCACCACGAGCATGCCGTCGATCGCCGCCGACTGCTCGTGCTCGGCGGTCTTGCCAATCCGTCCCAAGCCCAGCGCGCGCAACGTCTCCTGCTGACGGCGCGTGGTGCCGATCGAACTCCGCACCTGACGCAAATGCAGCTTCGCGCTAGCCATCGTCGCCCGAGTCAACCGCGGCCAGCCGCAACGCCCGCTGCTCGCTCGGGTCGCTCAGCGCCTGCAGGGCTTCAACGGTGGCCTGTACGACGTTGATGGCGTTTGACGAGCCGATGATCTTCGTGAGCACGTTTCGCACGCCGGCCAGCTCCAGCACGGCGCGCACGGCGCCACCGGCGATCACGCCCGTCCCCGAGCCCGCGGGACGCAGGATGACCTTGGACGCGCGAAAGCTTGCTTCCACGTAGTGCGGGATGGAGCCATCCTCGGTGAGCGGCACGTCGAACATGGCGCGGCGCGCTCGTTCCTGGCCCTTCTGAATGGCGTCCGCCACCTCGCGGGCGCGGCCGACGCTGACGCCGACGCGACCGTTGCGATCGCCCACCACCACGATGGCGTTGAAGCCGAATCGCCGCCCGCCGCGAACGACCTTCGATACGCGCTTGATCCGCACCACGCGATCTTCGAATCGCTGGCGCTCGCCGTCGGCGTCCAGAAAGCCGGCCTGTCGTCGTCCCCGACCATCGAATTGCACGATTAGAACTCCAACCCATCGGCGCGCGCCGCGTCCGCCACGGCCTTCACGCGGCCGGCGTAGGCAAACCCGCCGCGATCGAATACCACCCGCGACACCTTCAGCGCCTTGGCGCGCTCGGCGATGGCGCGACCCACGCCGCTCGCCTGCTCCCGCCGCGATCCGTCAGCCGCGTCGGACTCAAGCGTCGAGGCGGCGGCAAGCGTGACACCGCGGGCGTCGTCGATCACCTGGGCGTAGGTGTGCTTCAAGCTGCGAAATACGGCCAGGCGCGGACGCTCCGCCGTGCCGCGAACCCGGGCCCGCAGGCGTTGATGGCGCCGCAACCGGCTGGCGCGCCGTGAGTGCGTCGCCATCAGGCCGTCGCCAATCCGGCAGCGGTCTTGCCGGGCTTCTGCCTGACGTACTCGCCGGCATAGCGGACGCCTTTGCCTTTGTAGGGATCGGCCGGGCGCATCGCCCGAATCTCCGCGGCAATCTGGCCCACGGCCTCCTTGTCGATCCCCTCGACCACGATGCGCGTCGGATCCGGCACCTGAATGTCCACGCCCTCCGGGGGCTTGATCACTTGCGGATGCGAGAACCCCAACTGCAAATCGAGTGCGCGGCCTTGAAGCGAGGCGCGATATCCAGTGCCTTGAATCTCGAGGCGCTTCTGAAAGCCTTCGGTGACGCCGGTCACCATGTTGGCGAGCAGCTGGCGCGTCAAGCCGTGCAGCGCCCGCTGCTTGCGCTCGTCGTTCGGTCGCGTCACCTGCACCAGGCCGTCGGCCGCGGTGATGGTCATGGACGCCGGCAGCGCACGCGCCAGCGAGCCCTTCGGCCCCTTGACTTCAACCGCATTGCCGTCGCCGACGTTGACCGTGACCCCGGCGGGGATTGGGACGGGAAGCTGGCCGATGCGTGACATGACGTTGGCTACCAGACGAAGGCGAGCACTTCGCCGCCGAGTCGGCGCCGTCGCGCCTCGCTGCCGGTCATCAATCCGCTGGACGTCGAAACCAAGGCCACGCCGATGCCGCCCATCACGCGCGGGATTTCGCGGGCGCGGGTGTAGACGCGCAGGCCCGGGCGGCTCACGCGCTTCGAGCCTCGCAGCAGCGGCTCGTCGTTTGCGTCGTACCGCAGGTCGATTTCAATTGACGCCCGCGGCGATTCCTCGACCACGGAAAACCCGGCGATAAAGCCCTCATCGCGCAGCAATTTCGCGATGCCTTCCTTGAGCCCCGAATGCGGCACCCGCACTTTGCGGTGGCGCGCCGTCACGGCGTTGCGCATCCGCGTCAGCATGTCGGCAATGGGATCAGTCATCGCGTCCTACCAGCTCGACTTCGTCACGCCGGGAATCTCGCCCTGCGCCGCCAGGGTGCGAAAACAGATTCGACAGAGGTCGAACCGCCGCATGTAGGCCCGCGGTCGGCCGCACAGGACGCAACGATTGCGGTAGCGCACCTTGTAGCGAAGCTTGCGGCCGCGCAGCGAACGCTCGTCGAAGTTCGGCGAATTGAACGCGTTGCGCTCCCGCTCCCATTTCACGATTTTGCACTTCTTGGCCATGCAGACTCCTAGATGGCTTCTTCGCGTTCGAACGGCAAACCGATGGCCTCCAGCAACCGCCGCGCGTGCGCATCGGTTTGCGCGCTGGTGACCAGGGTGACCTCCAGACCGCGAATCTGGTCGATCGAGTCGTAGTCGATCTCGGGGAAGACCAGCTGCTCGGGCAGGCCGATCGAGTAGTTGCCGCGCCCATCGAAAGCGCGCAGCGACAGGCCGCGAAAGTCGCGCAGCCGCGGCAGCGCCAGGTTGATCAACCGGTCCAGGAACTCATACATCCGCCGGCCGCGCAGCGTGGTTTTCACGCCCACGCGCTGGCCCGCGCGCAGCCGAAAGGCCGCCACGCTCCGCCGCGCCCGCGTCACGATGGGTCGCTGGCCCGTGGCCGCGGCGATATCGCGCACCGTGTGGTCCACGATCGCGTCGTTGCTCAGCGCCGCGCCGATGCCGACATTCACCACGACCTTCTCCAGCCGCGGCACCTCGTGGAGGTTGCCGAGCCCAAGGTCCCGTTGCAATTCGGGGCGAATCGACTCTCGATATCGGTCAAGCAAGCGTGCCATCACTCGTCCAGTGGTTCGTTGCAGCTCTTGCAGTGGCGGATTCGCGCCCCGCGACGGCCCACACGAATTCCAATCCGGGAACGCGTGTCGCAATGCTGGCACACCAGCATGACGTTCGAGGCGTCGAGCGGGGCGTTGAACTCAATGATACCGGCCCGCTGCCCAATGGCACGCGGCTTGGTGTGCCGCTTCCGCACATTAATGGCTTCGACCACGAGCTGACCCGTCTCCGGCACGACGCGTTCGACGACGCCCTGGCGGCCCTTGTCACGCCCGGAGAGCACCTCGACGGTGTCACCCTTGCGGAGCCGAAATCGGTGCGTGCCGGCCATGCTCAGAGCACCTCGGGCGCCAGCGACACGATGCGCATGAAGCGCCGTTCGCGCAGCTCGCGCGCCACCGGGCCGAAAATGCGTGTGCCGCGCGGCGCCGTACCGTCCAGGACGACGGCCGCGTTATCGTCGAATCGAATTCGCGATCCGTCGACGCGTCGGTATTCCTTCGCCACGCGCACGACCACCGCCTGCACCACGCTGCCCTTCGGCACGGGGCTGTTGGGCGCGGCCTGCTTGACGCTGGCCACCACGATGTCGCCCACGCCGGCGTACTTGCGGCCGGAACCGCCGAGCACGCGGATGCACATGATCTCGCGCGCACCGCTGTTGTCGGCGACCTTGAGTCGGCTCTGTTGCTGAACCATGGCGTTAGCGAGCTTCACTTTCCGGTGCGTCGGCCGCGACATCCGCCTCGGCTTCAGCCGATGCGTCCGTAGCCGCCTCGACCTCAGTCTCGATATTGGTATCGGCTGGCGCCTCAGCGGCCGCCTCAACGTCGTCTTCGGGCTCTGCATCAACCACCTGCGCGGCCTCGCTGGCGGCCTCCACGGCGGCCTGCTCTTCCTCGGTCAGCGTGGCGCGATTCACGATGCGCGTGAGCCGCCAGCGTTTGCGGCGGCTATAGGGCCGCGACGAAACGATCTCCACCACGTCGCCGACGTCGCACGCGTTTTCGGCGTCGTGCGCCAGCAGCTTTCGCCGCACGCGGACCGGCTTGCGGTACAGCGGGTGCCGGCGCACGGCCTCCACCTGGACCGAGATGGTCTTGTCAGTTCGGTTGCTCACCACGGTCCCGACGCGCCGCTGGCGCCGCTGGTCGTCCGGGTCCATCACGCGTCCTCTTCCACGGCGACGGCGCCAACAAGCTCGCGCTCGCGCTGCACGGTCATGATCTGCGCAATGTCGCGCCGCAGCTCGCGCAGCCGCGAGGTCGCGGTGAGCTGCAGCGTCGCATGCTGCAGGCGCAGCCTGAACAGCTCTTCCTTCGCCTCTCGGCGTCGGGTTTCCAGGGCATCGGGATCGAGCGCCCGGATCTCTGCCAAATCAGCCAACGACGACCTCGCGATTTCGGGTGATGACGCGAGTCGCCACGGAAATCTTGTGCGACGCGAGTCGCATGGCCTCGCGGCCGAGCTCTTCATCAATGCCCGCGATTTCAAACAGCACACGACCGGGCTTCACCACGGCCACCCAGTGGTCCACGTTGCCCTTGCCGCTCCCCATGCGCGTCTCGGCCGGCTTGGAGCTCACCGGCTTGTCCGGAAAGAGCCGAATCCACACCTGGCCGCCGCGGTGGATGGCGTGGGTGATGGCGCGTCGGCCCGCCTCGATCTCGCGGCTGTCGACCCAGCCGGCGCTGAGCGCCTGCAGCCCGACTTCGCCGAATTGCAGGTCGTTGCCGCGCGCGGCGCGGCCGCGCCGCCGGCCGCGGTGCGCCTTGCGAAACTTGGTGCGCTTGGGCATCAACATGGTGCTAGTTGCCTCTCGGGGCGCGTCGACCGCCCATCCCTGTCCGGCCCACGCGGCCGGCCAGCATGTCGGCGGTGTCGCTCAGCGCGTCGCGGCGATGGATCCACGCCTTGACGCCGATGCGCCCTTGCGCCGTGCGAGCTTCCGTGAAGCCGTAGTCGATGTCGGCGTCGAGCGTCTGCAGCGGCACCGTGCCGCTGAGCTCGAACTCGGTCCGCGCCATCTCGCGCCCGCCCAGGCGGCCGCTCACCATGACCTTCACGCCCAGAGCGCCGGCGCGCATGCTGCGCTCGGCGGTGACCTTCATGGCCCGTCGGAAAGACACCCGGCGTTCCAACTGCTCGGCCACGTTGCGCGCCACCAGGAATGCGTCCAGCTCGGGCTGGCCGATTTCCTGGACGTCGACGACGGTGCGCTTCTTCGTGTGCAGCTCCAGCAGGCGCTGGATCTCCTCGCGGTTGCTTCCCCCACGACCGATCACGATGCCCGGTCGCGCCGTGTGAATGATCACGCGCAGCTGGCTGACCTGGCGCTCGATCTCAATGCGCGACACGCCGGCGCCGAATCCGCGCCGCCGACCGCCGCGGCGCTGATCGCGCCGACCGGGCGGATTGTCCAGAAACTGCCGCACAATCTTGCGGATCTGGAAGTCCTCGGCCAGCAGCGCGGTGTAGTCACGGTCGGCGTACCACGTGCTGAGCCAGCGCTTCGTGTATCCGAGGCGATAGGCGATTGGGTGAACTTTCCGTCCCATGCTTATTCGCTTTCGTCGTCCACGACGACGGTGATGTGGGCGGACCGCTTCCGATAGAACCCCGGGCGCCCGCGAGCTTTCGCGCGATAGCGTTTCAGCGAGGGCCCTTGATCGATGCGCACGTCCCGCACGACCAGGCTTTCGCGCTCCAGGCCGTAATTGTGCTCGGCATTGGCCAAGGCCGACTTCAGCACCTTGGCAATTTCGAACGCCGCGCGTTGCGGCAGGTGCGCCAGCGTCGCCAGGGCGACCTCCGGGCGCAATCCCCGAACCTCGTTGGCCACGAGACGCCCGCGTCGCGGAGCCATGCGAACGTACTTGGCCGTTGCCCACACTTGCATGCGCCTAGCGTGCTCCCTGCTGCTGCGCCGCCGCCGCCGCCGCGCGCGACCCGGCCTGGCTGTGGCTGCGATAGGTGCGAGTGGGCGCGAATTCACCGAGGCGATGGCCCACCATGTTCTCCGTGACGTACACGGGCACGTGGCGTCGACCGTCATGCACGGCGATGGTGAGCCCAACCATTTCCGGATGGATCACGCTTGCCCGGCTCCAGGTGCGAATGACCTGCTTCTGCCGACTGCGGCTGGCCTCGGCCACGCGCTTCTCCAGCTTGGGGTCGATGTACCAGCCTTTTTTGGAACTTCGTGACATGCTGCGCTATCTCCTGCGGCGTCGAATGATATAGCGATCGCTGCGGCGCCGCCCGAGGCGGGTCCGTCGCCCTTGGGCCGGCTTGCCCCACGGCGTCTTCGGACCGGGGAGTCCCACCGGGGCCTTCCCCTCGCCGCCGCCGTGGGGATGGTCGCGCGGCGTCATGGCCGAGCCGCGCACCTGCGGCCGGCGGCGGCGCCAGCGAATGCGCCCGGCCTTTCCGGCCGATTGATTGCTGTGATCTTGGTTCCCAACGCGGCCCACGGTGGCCATTCCGGCCAGCGGGACCTGCCGCATTTCGCCCGACGGTAGCCGCAGCGTGGCCAGACCGCGATCCTTGGCCATCAGCTGTCCGCCCATGCCGGCGCTGCGAATCAGCTTGGCGCCGCCACCGGGCACCAGCTCGACGGCGTGCACCTCGGTTCCCGCGGGCATATCCGCCAAGCGCATTGCGTTGCCCACGCGAGGCTCGGCCTTTGGTCCCGAGACGACCTCGGAGCCAACCCGCAGGCCCTGCGGCGCCAGGATGTAGCGTTTCTCGCCGTCGGCATACACCAGCAACGCGAGGTGGGCCGAGCGATTGGGGTCGTATTCGATGCTCGTGACGGTTGCGGGCACACCCGGCTTGTTGCGGCGCCAGTCAATCACGCGGTAGCGCCGCTTGGCGCCGCCGCCGCGGTGACGCACCGTAATGCGCCCCTGGTTGTTGCGTCCGGCTCTCTCGGTCAGCGGTCGCAGCAGCGGCTTGTGCGGCTTGGACTCGGTCACTTCCTCGTGATCGACCGACACGTAGCCCCGGCGCCCCGGAGAAGTCGGATTGTAGGTGCGAAGTCCCATGCCTAGGTTCCCGGATAGATGTCGATGGCGTGCCCCTCGGCGAGGGTCACGATGGCCTTGCGCTTGGAGGATCGGTGGCCGGTGAACCGCCCAAACCGCCGCGGCTTGCCGCGGAGATTCATCACGTTCACGTTGGTAACGTCCACGCGGAACAGGGCCTCAACGGCTTCCCGAATCATGTGCTTGGACGCCGTGGGATGCACCTCGAACACGTACTTGCGATCCTCCACGAGCGTGGTCGACTTTTCCGTCACCACCGGTCGAATCACGACGTCCCCGGGATCAGCCACTGTGGACTCCCCGCAGGATGTCGAGCGCGGCGTCGGTCGCCACGACGTGGTCGGCCGCGGCGATATCCATGAACCCCACGGCATCGGCGCGCTCCACCGTCACGCCCGGAATGTTGCGTGAGGATCGCCGGAGCGCGTCGGGCGGTTCGGTATCGAGCAGCAGCAAACGTCCGGCCAGCCCAGCGTCCGCCAGCCAGGCCGCGCGTTCCTTGGTCTTGGGCGAATCTCCCCAGGCCTCGACGCGATGCACGCGGTCGGCCTGTGCCTTTTGCGCCAGCAAGCTGCGCAGCGCCTCGCGCCGCTCGCGACGACTGAGCCGGCGCCGAACGGTGCGTGGACGGGGGCCAAACGTGACGGCGCCGCCCCGCCGTTGTCCGGCGGACGCGCTGCCGGCGCGCGCGCGTCCCACGCCCTTCTGGCGGTAGAGCTTTTGCGCGCTCGCCGTGACCTCACCACGCGTCTGCGTGCTGCTCGTGCTTTGCCGACGGCGCTGCGCGCCGACCACGGCCGCCCGGCGCAGCAACTCGTCCCGCGCTCCGGGCTCGCCGAATAGATCCGTTTCGACCGGCGCGATCGGCGCCACGTCCTTGGCAGCCATCAATCCCGGCTCCCATGTCGCGACGTCGGTCGGACCGCGAGAATCCCCTGGCGCGGGCCGGGCACGGCGCCGCGCAAAACGATGTAGTTCTTTTCCGCGTCCACGTGCTCCACGCGCAGGCGCTTGGCCGTCACGCGCTTGCCGCCCATCCGGCCGGCCATGCGCATGCCTTTGAACACGCGGCTCGGCGTGGTGCCCGCGCCCACGGATCCAGGGGCGCGCTCCCGGTCGGACTGGCCATGCGTGCGCGGCCCGCCGCGAAAGTTGTGACGCCGCACGACCCCCGCAAAGCCTTTGCCTTTCGAGATGCCCGTCACGTCAACCAGGTCGCCGGGCGCGAACACGTCGGCCCGCACTTCGGCGCCTACGTCGAGGTCGGGCGCGCGGTCGAGGCGAAACTCGCGCAGCACGCGGTAGGCCGGCGCGTCCTGCAGGTGTCCCCGCTCCGCGCGTGACAGCCGTGAATCGCGGGTCTCGTCGAAACCCAGTTGCAGCGCGATATAGCCATCGCGCTCCACCGTCCGCACGTCGGTCACCGTGCACGGTCCGGCTTCAATCAGCGTCACGCCGAATGCGCGGCCAGCGTCGTCGAAGCGCTGGGTCATGCCGAGCTTGCGCCCAAGGATTCCGGTGACCATGCCGCTAGGACTTCAGCTCGATGTCGACGCCGGCCGCAAGCTGCAGGCGCAGCAGCTCGTCCATCGTCTGCTGCGTCGGGTCGATCACGTCGATAAGCCGCTTATGGGTGCGCATCTCGAACTGCTCACGCGAATCCTTGTCGATGAACGGCGATCGGATCACCGTCCACTTCTTCTTCTGCGTGGGAAGCGGAATCGGGCCCCGCACGTCCGCCCCGGTGCGATCCGCCGCCTCGATAATGCGTCGGGCGGCGTCGTCCAGCACCTTGTGATCGTAGGCCTTGAGGCGAATGCGAATCCGCTGTCGCGGGGCCTGGCGCCGGGCGCGCCCACTGGCGGGCCGCCCGGCCGACGGTTCGGCCGGAGTGTCGGCGGGTGCGCGTGCCTCGGCCATTGCAGCTAGTTGACGATCTTGGTCACGACGCCGGCGCCAACCGTCACGCCGCCTTCGCGAATGGCAAAGTGAACGCCGTCTTCGAGGGCCACCGGGGCGCCGAGCTTCACCGTCATCTCAATGTTGTCGCCGGGCACGCACATCTCCGTGCCTTCCGGCAGGTTGACCTCACCGGTCACGTCGGTGGTGTGGATGTAGAACTGCGGGCGATAGCCGTTGAAGAAGGGGGTGTGACGGCCGCCCTCGTCCTTGGTCAAGACGTAGACGTTCGCCATGAACTCCGTGTGCGGCGTGATGGAGCCGGGAGCGGCCAGCACCATGCCGCGCTCGACCTCGTGCCGCTCGATCCCTCGGAGCAGGCAGCCGACGTTGTCGCCCGCCACGCCCGAGTCGAGGGTCTTGCGAAACATCTCGACGCCCGTGCACACCCGGCGGTCCACCAGGTCGCGCATTCCGACGATGTCCACTTCCTCGCCCGGCGTGATCACGCCACGCTCGACGCGTCCCGTCACCACCGTTCCACGCCCCTTGATGCCGAAGACATCCTCGATGGGCATCAGGAACGGCTCGTCGACCGGACGCTGCGGCTCCTCGAAGTAGGTGTCGATCGTGTCGACCAACTCGAGAATCGGCGCGAACTCCGGCGAGTCCGCATCTGTGCTCTCCGACTCCAGCGCATGCAGAGCGCTACCGCGGACGATCGGCACGTCGTCGCCCGGAAACTCATACTTGTTCAGGAGGTCTCGCAGCTCAAGCTCCACCAGCTCCAGCAGCTCCTCGTCGTCCACCATGTCGACCTTGTTGAGGTAGACGACGATCGCGCCCACTTCGACCTGTCGTGCCAGCAGCACGTGTTCGAAGGTCTGCGGCATGGGGCCGTCGGGTGCGCTCACGACCAGGATGGCGCCGTCCATCTGCGCTGCGCCGGTGATCATGTTCTTGATGTAGTCGCGGTGGCCCGGCGCGTCGATGTGCGCGTAGTGCCGGCTATCGCTTTCGTACTCCACGTGAGCGATCGAAATCGTGATGCCTCGCTCGCGTTCCTCAGGGGCCTTGTCGATGGCGTCGAACGCCTCAAACTGCGCCAGGCCCTTCAGCGACAGCACTTTCGTGATGGCTGCCGTGAGCGTGGTCTTGCCATGGTCGACATGGCCGATGGTGCCGACATTGACGTGCGGCTTCGTGCGTTCGAACTTGACTCGTCCCATTCGCTCCGTGCTCCTGATGCGCCGGCCATGCGGCCCCGCGCCTAGACTCCCGTGAGAACTTCCTGTCCCGTCCCGGCCCCCGGCCGGACGGCGTAGTGTGAAAACTCCATCGAAAACGTACCCCGGCCCTGAGTGGCCGAGCGTAACGCACTAGCGTACCCAAACATTGTGGCCAGCGGTACTTCCGCGCGAATCACGCTCGACCCGCCCCTCGGCTCGGTCCCCTGGACGTCGCCCCGCTTGGACAGCAGGCCCGCCAGCACGTCACCCACGTATTCGTCGGGAATCACGACATCGACGGCCATCACGGGCTCGAGGACTGCGGTTCCCGATCGTCGCAGGGCCTCTTCCACCGCCCACGCTCCGGCGATTTCAAAGGCGAGCTCGGATGAGTCCACCTCGTGGAACGAGCCGTCGACGATGCGGATGCGCACGTCGATGACCGGGAATCCCTGCAGTCCCCCACTCAGCGCGCGACGCGCCCCGCGCTCCGCGGCCGGCAGGAAGCTGACCGGAATTGCGCCGCCCACGATTCGCGTCTCGATCTCGACGCCCGCGCCCGGCTCCAGCGGCTCGAGCTCGACGACCACGTGGCCGTACTGCCCGCGCCCGCCGGTCTGGCGGATGAATCGGCCCGGCGCCTGCACGGCCCGCAAGGGGCGTTCGCGATAGGCCACCTGTGGGCGGCCCACGTTGGCGCCGACGCGAAACTCGCGCAACAGGCGGTCCACGATCACTTCGAGGTGCAGCTCGCCCATGCCGGCGATCAGCGTCTGGCCCGTTTCCTCGTCGCTTCGCACCTGGAAGGTCGGGTCCTCGTCGCCGAGCTTGCCCAGCGCCGTGATGATGCGGTCTTGATCCGCGCGGCTCTTGGGCTCGATGGCGATCGTCACGACCGGGTCGGGGAACGTAATCGATTCCAGCAGCACGGGATGCGCCGGGTCGGCCAGCGTGTCGCCGGTGCTCACGTCGCGCATGCCAACGGCGGCGACGATATCGCCGGGCACGATGGGATCCTTGATCTCCTCGCGCTTGTCGGCATGCATGCGGAGCACCCGGCTCAGGCGTTGCCGCTTGCCCGTCCCAACGTTCAGAACGGTCGTGCCGGGCTCGATCCGCCCCGAGTAGACCCGAAAGTACGCCAGCTTGCCCGAATGCGGGTCCGCCACCATCTTGAATGCCAGCGCCGCGAACGGCGCGTCTTCCGATGCCCCCCGCTCGAGTGTTTCGTCGGTCTTGGGATCCATGCCGCGAACCGGCGGCACGTCCAGCGGCGAGGGCAGGTAGCGCACCACGGCGTCGAGCACCGGCTCAATGCCCCGGTTGCGCAACGCGCTGCCAAACAGCACCGGCACCAGCAGCGACTCAATGGTTCCGCGCCGCAGCGCGGCGACCATCGCCCCGGCGTCGACGTCTTCGTCGTTCAGGTAGAGCTCGGCGATGTGATCGTCGAACTCGCTCAGAGCTTCGAGCAGTTGCATCCGCGCCACGACCGCCACTTCGGCCAAATCGTCCGGAATGTCCTCGACCGAGGGCTGGGCCACAGCATCGCTGGGCCACACGATGGCCTGCATCTCGATGAGATCGACCACGCCCTGAAACTCCTGCTCGCGGCCGATGGGAAGTTGCACCGGAACCGGATTCGCCCCCAGCCGCTCGCGGATCGAGCGGACCGCCGCGTCGGGGTCGGCCCCCACGCGATCCATCTTGTTGATGAAGGCCACGCGCGGCACGTCGTACTTGTCGGCCTGGCGCCAGACGGTCTCGGACTGCGGCTCCACGCCGTGCACGGCGTCGAAAACCACCAGCCCGCCATCGAGGACGCGCAGCGAACGCTCGACCTCGGCCGTGAAATCCACGTGTCCGGGCGTGTCGATGATGTTGATGCGCCGGTCCTGCCAATAGCAGGTCGTGGCCGCCGCGACGATGGTGATGCCGCGCTCGCGCTCCTGGGCCATCCAGTCCATTTGGGTCGTGCCGTCGTCGATGACGCCGATGCGATGGATGCGCCCCGTGTAGAAGAGGATGCGCTCGGTGGTGGTGGTCTTGCCGGCATCGATGTGGGCGATGATGCCGATGTTGCGAGTTTGCGCGATGTCAGATTCGGACATGGTGCTTCGGGCTCGGGCTAAAACGCGTAGATGGCGAATGCGCGATTCGCCTCGGCCATGCGATGCATCTCTTCACGGCGGCGCACCGCTCCGCCCTGCCCGGAAGCCGCATCGAGAAGCTCAAAGGCCAGGCGCTCGCGCATCGAGCGGCCGCCTCGCGCCCGAGCCGAGCTGATGAGCCAGCGCACGGCCAGGGAGTATCGCCGGTCGCCGCGGATCTCGACCGGCACCTGATACGTCGCGCCGCCAACCCGGCGCGGCTTGACCTCGATCTGTGGCATGACGTTGCGAATAGCCTCTTCGAAGGCGTCGAGCGCCGGCGTCCCGCTCCGCTCCTCGACGAGGTCGAAGGCGCCGTAGACGATTGCCTGCGCCTTGGCCTTGTAGCCATGGCGCATCAGCTTGTTGATAAAGCGCTCCACCGTCCGGTTGTTGTATTTCGGATCGGGTGCGGTGATTCGCCGCTCGGGGCGCTTCCGGCGAGGCATGCTGTTGAATCTCCTGGTTAGTGGGGGTGGCCGCGGGTTCCAGTCAGCCGTAGGCGATGCCGTGCCAACGATTGCTCCACGGGAGCGCTGACCCTAGGCGCCGCGCCTGGTGCCGTACTTCGACCGCCCTTGCTTGCGATTCTCGACGCCCGTGGCATCCAGAGGTCCTCGTACGACGTGATAGCGCACGCCGGGCAGATCCTTGACGCGTCCGCCGCGAATCAGGACGACCGAGTGCTCCTGGAGTTGGTGGCCTTCGCCCGGAATGTAGGCCGTGACCTCCATCCCGTTCGACAACCGGACCCGCGCCACCTTCCGCAGCGCCGAGTTCGGCTTGCGCGGCGTGACGGTGCGCACCAGCGTGCACACGCCGCGCTTTTGGGGCGCCCCGCGCGTGCGCACCATGCGCCGCCGCAGCCCGTTATAGGCGAAGTGCAGCGCAGGCGCCGTCACTTTGCGACGTGACTTGCGCCGACCCTTGCGAACAAGCTGGTTTATCGTTGGCACGCGACCACCAAGGTCTGTCGAATTAGGGGCACAACAAAACAGGACGCACTTCGGCGCCCGCCCCGCACGCTATCACTGCGACTCGTCCGCGTCAACGTCCGCGTCGCCGTTTTCGGCCTCCGACAAGGGCACGTCCTGAACGTTGGCCTCCTCGATCGGCTCGTCGGAGCCCGAGCTGAGGAACGCCGAGAACTGATCGGCCGCGGCGCTGGGCCGCTCAGGAATTCCGGCAAGAAGCGTCCGGTCGTCGTCGCTTTCACCGGCCAGGGCCTGCATCAGGCTGTCGATCGCCCGGCCCTCGCCGTCGTCAGCCGCCTCGGCGCCGGATCCGACCGCCGCCAGCACGCCCTCGCCCTCACCATCATCGGTCAGCAGTGATTCGGCCTCGCCTTCGCTGGCCGTGATCAACGTGCCTTCGTGATACCGCTTCCAGCCGGTGCCGGCCGGAATCAGCTTGCCGATGATCACGTTTTCCTTCAGGCCGTGGAGATGATCGGTCTTGCCCTCCACGACAGCCTCGGTCAGCACCCGCGTCGTGTCCTGGAACGATGCCGCGGCCAGGAAACTCTCATTGTTGAGCGACGCCTTGGTGACGCCGAGCAGCACCGGGCGAGCGGTCGCCGGTCGACGGTCCTCGGCGATGGCGTGCTCGTTGGCCTCATCGAACACGTGCCGATCGATCAGGGTGCCGGGCAGCATGTCGGTGTCGCCGGGCATCTCGATGTGCACGCGCCGCAGCATCTGCCGCACGATCACCTCGATGTGCTTGTCGTTCACGGCCACGCCTACGATGCGATAGACCGACTGGACCTGCTGCACCACGTAGCGCTGCAACGCCTCGCGGCCGCGCAGGCGCAAGATGTCCTGGGGGTTCAGGGGACCCGCGGTGAGCTGCTGTCCCTTGGACACGAGCTGTCCGCTGCGAACTTGCAGCTCTGCCGCCGGCGATACCGGATATTCATCGGTATCCTCGGTCTGCGACCGCAGGACGATTTCTCCGTCCCGCACGCTGACGACGCCGTCGTTCGTGGCCCGAGGGCCCGCGCCCGCGACGCTGGCCAGCGCCCGCTTGCTGATCGTCTTCGACTTGCTCTTGGCCTTGCGGGCCAGCAAGTCCTCCGCCTGCTCGCGCGGCAGGGCGAGGGTCGCGTCCTTGGCAACCTCGTCGCCGTCCTCCACGATGGGCACGAAGTCGTCGGCGAGCTCATACACCTGCTCGTGGATATGCGCCGAGACGACGCGAATCACCTTGCGATCCTCTTCTTCGATGATCTCGGCCGTGCCGTCGAGCGCGCTCATCTGGGCCACGCCCTTCGGGACACGGGCCTCGAAGAGTTCCTCGACCCGCGGCAGCCCCTGCACGCGGTCCGTGATGTCCGTGCCCATGACCACCCCGCCCAGGTGGAAAGTGCGCATGGTGAGCTGCGTCGCCGGCTCGCCCATGGATTGGGCGGCGATGATGCCGACGGCGGCGCCCTCCTCCACCAACTCGTGGCGGGCTAAGTCCATGCCGTAGCACCGCTGGCAGACGCCGCGCGCGTTGCGGCAGTGCATCACCGAGCGGGCGAAGACTTCGCCCACGTCCGCATCGTCGATCGCTCGGCTGAGATGTCGGTCGACCATCACGTCGGCCGGCACGATGATCTCCCCGGTTTCGGGATGGACCACCGGCGCCAGGGTGAAGCGACCAAAGGCGCGATCGCCCACCGAGCCTTCAACCTGCTCGGGGTCGGCCGTGACGATGTGGTCGCCTTCCGTTGCCCCGCAGTCCTCGCCCATCACGATCACGTCCTGCGCCACGTCGACGAGGCGCCGGGTGAGATAGCCGCTGTCGGCGGTTCGCAGGGCCGTGTCGGCCAAGCCCTTGCGCGCGCCGTGAGTTGAAATGAAGTACTCCAGCACGGTCAGGCCCTCGCGGAAATTCCCGCGCACGGGCACCTCGTAAATCTTGCCGGTCGGGTCGGACATGAGGCCGCGCATGCCGGAAACTTGGCGGATCTGATCGAAGTTCCCCTTGGCGGCGCCGGAGTTGCCCATCATGTAGACGGGTCCGTGCGGGTCGAGGTCCAGGGGCACCGCGGCCGTCACCTTCTCGGTGGCCTCGGTCCACTTTTGAACCGTCAGCTTGTACCGCTCGCGGTCCGTGATGAATCCGTCCTTGAAGCTGCGCTCGATCTCCGCCACATCCGCATCGGCGCCTGCGAGCACGTTGTCCTTCACGGCCGGGATTTCCAGATCGAACACGCCCATCGTCACGCCCGAGCGCGTGGCCCAATACATGCCAATGTCCTTCACCCGGTCGGCAACCTCGGCGGTCGCCTCGATGCCGCTGGAGAAGAAGGCCCCGGCCAACACGCGACGCAGCCCGCCCTTGTCGAGCCGCTCGTTGACGAATCGCAGATCGCGCGGCAGCGCGATGTTGAAAATGATTCGCCCAATCGTCGTCTCGATGAACGCCGGCGACGGCGGCTGGTCCTCCGGCACCGGAAAGTCCTGCGACGTCACCCGCAGATTGATCTTGGCGTGCAGATGCACCGCGCCGTGCTCGAACGCCAGCAAGGCGTCGCCGAAATCGGCGAACGTTCGGCCTTCGCCCAACGCGCCTTCAACCATCTCCGTCAGGTAGTAGGCGCCAAGCGCCATGTCCTTGGTCGGCGCGATGATCGGCGCGCCGTCCGCCGGCGACAGCACGTTGAGCGTGCTCTTCATGATGTAGCGCGCTTCGTCCTGCGCAGCCCGGCTCAGCGGCACGTGCACCGCCATCTGGTCGCCGTCGAAGTCGGCGTTGAAGGCCGTGCACACGAGCGGATGGATCTGAATCGCGCTGCCGGTCACCAGCACGATGTCGAACGCCTGGATGCCCAGCCGGTGCAGCGTTGGCGCGCGGTTCAACAGCACCGGGTGGTCCTGCGTGACTTCCGCGAGCGCATCCCACACCACGGGCTCGGGGTGCTCGACCATGCGCTTCGCGCTCTTGATGTTGCTGGCATGCCCGTAGTCCACCAGCTTGCGCATCACGAATGGCTTGAAGAGCTCCAGCGCCATCTTGGTGGGTAGGCCGCACTGGTTCAGCTTCAGGTGCGGGCCAACCACGATCACCGAGCGGCCTGAGTAATCCACCCGCTTGCCCAGCAGGTTCTGGCGGAAGCGCCCTTGCTTGCCGCGGAGCTGGTCGCTCAGCGACTTGTAGGGATGATTGGACGAACCGGTGACGGCGCGACCGCGCCGGCCGTTGTCGATCAGCGCATCCACCGCCTCTTGGAGCATCCGCTTCTCGTTGCGCACGATGATTTCGGGCGCGCCGAGCTCCACCAGCCGCTTGAGCCGGTTGTTGCGGTTGATCACGCGACGGTAGAGGTCGTTCAGGTCGCTGGTCGCGAACCTGCCGCCATCGAGCTGCACCATGGGCCGGATGTCCGGCGGCAGCACGGGCAGCACCGACAGGATCATCCACTCAGGGCGATTGCCCGAGCGGCGAAACGCCTCGACGACCTTCAGTCGCTTGGTCGCCTTCTTGCGCCGCTGGATCGATGGCGACTCGATTTCCTCGCGCAGTTCGGCCGCCAGGGCGTCGAGATCGACGTTGCCAATCAACTCAACCACGGCCTCGGCCCCGATGCCGGCGCCGAAGACCTCGCCACAGGTGTGGCTCAGCTGCTGGTAGCGCGGCTCGCTCAGGAGCTGGTGCAGCTCGAGCGTCGTCAGATCGTCCGCGCGCTGCTGGTAGAACTCGCGCGTGCCCGCGATCTGCGACGCGCGCTCCTCCTCCAGGCCCATGGCTTCCTGGTCGGCCTCACGCCGCCGCGCCAGCTTAGTGGCGCCAAACCGCTCGTTCGCCGAGGCGACGGCCGTCTCGGCTGCCGCCTCGATGGCTGCTAGCGACTCGGCGTTGATGGCGTCACCGGCGGCGATGATCGGCTCGTCGAGCCAACTCAGCCGGATCTCTTCCTCGGCATCGCTGCCGCTCTCGGCGACCGGCGTAAGCCGCGCAACTGTGGTCTCGGCTTCTTCGCGGAGCCGGGCGACTTCGCCTTCCAACTGCTCGTCCAGCTTCGCAATCTGCTCGGCCGTCTCGGCCTCCAGATCCTCTGCTTGCTGCGCCATCTCGGCCTGGATCTCCGCCTCGCGCGCCGCCAGGTCGTCATCGATGCGACCCAAGGCCGCGTCGCGCTCGGCTTCGTCGAACTCCGTGACGATGAAGGACGCGAAGTAGACGATCTTCTCCAGATCGCGCGGCGTGATGTCCAGGATCTGCCCAATCCGGCTCGGCGTACCTTTCAGGAACCAGATATGGGTCACGGGGGCGGCGAGCTCGATGTGGCCCATGCGCTCGCGCCGCACGCGCGAACGGGTGACCTCGACGCCGCACTTGTCGCAGATGATCCCGCGATAGCGGATCTTTTTGTACTTGCCGCACGAGCACTCCCAGTCCTTGGTCGGACCGAAGATGCGCTCGCAGAACAATCCGTCGCGCTCCGGCTTGAGCGTTCGATAGTTGATGGTCTCCGGCTTGATGACCTCGCCGTACGACCACGACCGAACTTGCTCCGGCGATGCGAGGCGGATTCGGATTGCGTTGAACTTGTTGACCTCAAGCACGCTCGTTTTGCCTCCTACAGCCGGTATTCACGGCCCTGAATGTTGATGCCGTCCAGGTCCGGCAACATGTCATGCGTGTGCTCGACCACCAGCGGAACCTCTTCTTCGTATTCGTCGAGAATGTCCACCGCCACCCCGAGGCTCTGCAGCTCCTTGACGAGCACGCGGAAAGACTCGGGGATTCCGGGTTCCAGGATGGTTTCGCCCTTCACGATCGCCTCATAAGTCTTGACGCGACCGAGGATGTCGTCGGATTTCACGGTGAGCATTTCCTGCAGCGTGTGGGCGGCGCCGTAGGCTTCGAGCGCCCACACCTCCATTTCGCCGAAACGCTGGCCGCCCATTTGCGCCTTGCCGCCGAGCGGCTGCTGCGTGATCAGCGAGTACGGGCCCGTCGACCGGGCGTGAATCTTGTCGTCCACCATGTGTCCGAGCTTCATCATGTAGATCACGCCGACGACGACCTCCTGGTCGAATGGCTCGCCCGTGCGACCGTCGATCAGCCGCGCCTTGCCGTGTTCGGGCAGGTCGGCCTCGGCGAGCGCGGCGATGATGTCGGCCTCGTCGGCGCTGTCGAAGACCGGCGTGATCGCCCGGAAGTCCATCTTGGCCGCCGCCCGGCCCAGATGCGTCTCCAGCGACTGCCCCACGTTCATCCGCGAGGCCACCCCCAGCGGGTTGAGGATGAGGTCGATGGGAGTGCCGTCCTCGAGATGCGGCATGTCTTCCTGCGGCAGGATCATGGAGACGACGCCCTTGTTGCCGTGACGCCCCGCCATCTTGTCGCCGACCATCAGCTTGCGCTTGGACGCCACGCTCACCCGCACCATCTCGGTCACGCCGGCTTGCAGATCGGCGGCGTCGGCGGCGGTGAAGCGCTTCACATCGATCACCCGTCCGGACTCTCCGGTCGGCAGGTGCTTCGAGGTGTCCTTCACTTCACGCGCGTCGCGGCCGAAGATTGCGCGCAGTAGGCGGTCCTCGCCGCTGAGCTCGGTCTCGCCCTTCGGGGTGATCTTGCCGACCAGGATGTCGTCCGGCCCGACTTCAGCCCCCACGTAGACCACGCCGGTGTCGTCGAGGTTGCGCAGGCCTTCCTCGCTCTGATTGGGAATGTCCCGCGTGATCTCCTCGGGTCCCAGCTTGGTATCGCGCGCCTCGACCTCGTACTGCTCGATGTGGATCGAGGTGAACACATCGTCCTTCACCAGGCGCTCGCTGACGACGATCGCGTCCTCGTAGTTCCCGCCCTCCCAGAACATGAAGGCCACCAGGATGTTCTGGCCGAGCGACAGCATGGTGTCGCTCGTCGCCATGCTCTCGGCGATCACCTGGCCGGCCTCCACCTGGTCGCCGACCCGCACCACCGGCCGCTGGCTGATGCACGTGGCCGTATTCGAGCGCTCGAACTTGCGCAGCCGATAGGTGTGCTCGCCCTGGTCCGGATGCTCCACCACGATCTCGCGGGCGGTGACCGCACTGACGGTGCCGTCCGCGGCGGCGTTCACCATGTGCCCGGAGTCGCGCGCGGCGCGTGTCTCCATGCCCGTGGCCACCAGCGGCGCTTCGGGCGTGATCAGCGGCACGGCCTGCCGCTGCATGTTGGCCCCCATCAAGGCGCGGTTGGCGTCGTCGTGTTCCAGGAACGGAATCATGGCCGCCGGCACGCTCACGATCTGCTGTGGCGAGGCGTCGATGAATTCGACCTCGGTCACAGGCGACTCGTGGATCTGCGCCCCGTGGCGCACGGACACGCGGTCCGCTGCAAACTCGCCGTTCGGCTTCAACGCCGCGTTGGCCTGGGCAATCGTGAACTGCTCCTCGGCGTCCGCGGTCATGTATTCGATCTCATCCGTAACCCACGGGCGCACCGGGATCTCGGCGTCGCCGTTCGCGGCGGCCAGGGTGTCGGCCGCCGCGGGCGTAATCTCCGCGCCGGCGGCTACGAGCACGTCGCCCCCGTCCGGTGCGTGAATTGCTTGAGTGGCGATTCGGCCGGCAAGCGCCGCCGCTTCTGACGCCGGCACGCTGTGGGCTACTCGGCGGTACGGCGTTTCGATGAACCCATAGGGATTCACCTTGGCGAACGTGGCCAGGGTGTTGATCAAGCCGATGCTCGGACCCTCCGGCGTTTCGATCGGACACACGCGGCCGTAGTGGCTGTAGTGAACGTCCCGGACATCGAATCCGGCGCGCTCGCGCGAGAGTCCGCCCGGTCCCATGGCGCTCAGGCGACGCTTGTGTCCCAGCTCGGCCAGCGGATTGGCCTGGTCCATGAACTGTGACAACTGGCTGCCGCCGAAGAACTCCTTGATCGCGGCGGTCACGGGCCGGGTGTTGATGAGCCCGGACGGCGTGGCCTCGGCGGCGTCCTGAATGCTCATCCGTTCCTTGATCACGCGCTCCATCCGCAGCAGCCCGATCCGGAACTGTTCGGCCAGCAACTCGCCGACCGCGCGGACGCGCCGGTTGCCGAGGTGGTCGATATGGTCGGGCTGTCCCTGCACCACGTTGAGACGGACGATCTCCCGCACGATCGCGAGCAAATCCTCCGGCCGCAGCGTGCGCGTTTCGTCGTCGGGATCGGCGTTGAGCCGCTTGTTCAGTTTGTATCGCCCAACCGGGCCAAGGTCATAGCGGCGAATGGTGAAAAACGTCTGCTCGATCAGCGCGCGGGCATTGTCCACCGTCGCCGGGTCTCCCGGTCGCAGCCGGTGGTACAGCTCGATGAGGCCGTCTTCGTGGCTCAGCGCGGAATCGCGCCGCGTGGTGGCATCGCCGATGGTGGACCGGATGAACTGGTGATCCGGGTCCGTGTCAATATCCTCGAAGAGGTCCAGCAGCACGTCGTCCGCGCCCCACTCCGACGAGATCGCGCGCAGGAACGTGGTCACCGGAATGCGT
Organism: Chloroflexota bacterium; assembly: GCA_026706485.1. Taxonomy (NCBI): domain Bacteria; kingdom Bacillati; phylum Chloroflexota; species Chloroflexota bacterium. The sequence continues at coordinate 255,402 of JAPOYR010000013.1, forward strand.
CGCTTGCGGTCGATCTTCACCCCGATCAGGTTTTGGCTCGCGGTTTCGAATTCGAGCCAGGCGCCGCGCTTCGGGATCAGCTTGGCGCCAAACCGACGCCGCCCGGTGGCCGGGTCGTCTTCCGCCGAGAAGTACACGCCCGGCGAGCGCACGAGCTGGCTCACGACCACTCGCTCCGCGCCGTTGTAGATAAACGTGCCCTGGCTGGTCATGAGCGGGAAGTCGCCCATGTAGACCGTCATCTCCTTAATCTCGTCGGTTTGCTTGTTGTGCAGCCGCGCCTTGACGCGCAGCGGCGCCTGATAGGTGCGGTCGGCCTCGCGGCACTGCTCTTCGGAATAGGCCGGCTTGTCGAACGGCTCGTCCGGCACCTCGAAGTGCAACTCGAGGTTGCGCCCGGTGAAGTCCTGAATCGGTGAAATCTCGGCGAACAACTCCCGCAGGTATTCCTCTTTGAACCGGTTGAAGGACTCGACTTGCAGATCGATGAGGTTCGGTGGGTCGATCAGACTCCGAGCCTTGCCGTAGTACCGGGCCTCTACCTGCGATGCCGCACCGTTGTTAGCCATGGAGCCTCAGCTTCTCAGGTCCGGCAAACGTGCCGGACAAATACCGTCGTGAATCCCGCCGGCCCTGTTGCAAGACGAGCAAGCGCGCGCCGGGCCTTGGTGCACGCTCGCGGTGCAGGGTCGACATCCACGTCCCATCAGACGCAATCGCCAAACGTCCGCTAATGGCCTCGCCTTGTCAGTTGCAAATCCAACACCCCGAATTGGGAATTTTCTGAAGGCAGCACAAAACACCCAGAGCGGCCCGAAAACCGCCTGGGTGATAGACCTATTCGATTCGCCCTAGCTCAAGCTGGGCGCAAAATCCCCGCACGACCTTTCGAGCTTAGCATGCCTTCAACAGTCGTGCGACCCGGGTGGCGGGCCGCTTCAAGTCCGCCAGTCCCGCGAATGGAGAACTCTGCGTAGTCCTTCGTCATTCCCGCGAAGGCGGGAATCCACCCCTCATTGAATCTCGGGGCGGATAGGATTTCCCTGTCATCCGCAAGCTTCGCCGGATTCCGCAAAGCTCTCAGAAGGCAGAGATCGGGACTCCTTCCCGCAGGTCACCGCCCGCCTACCCAAGCTCCCCTTCAAGCTGCCGGCCACCGAGCACGTGCAGGTGCACGTGGCCCACGGTCTGCGCCCCATGGCGTCCGTGATTCACGGCCACCCGGTACCCGGTCGCATGCACGCCCTCCAGCCGCGCCACGTTCGCGGCGGCCGTGAGCAGGCGTCCCGCCAGGTCGGGATCGTCCCGCAATCCGTCGAGACTCGACACGTGTCGACGCGGCACGACCAGAACGTGGACCGGGGCCTGGGGCGCGATGTCGCGAAACGCGAACACCGCGTCGTCCTCATAGACCTGATCCGACGGAATGGCGCCCGCCGCAATCTTGCAGAACAAGCAGTCGGCAACCGCGTCTTCCGAACCTGTCCAACTTGCCGTCATGGTGCGGCTCCCAGTGGTAGCGACTCCGGCATGACCTATCCGTCATTCCCGCAGAGGCGGGAATCCACCCGTCGGTAAACCTGTTGGCCCACGAGTACGAGCGGTTCGCGAACCGCCCGAAGCTCTCTATCTATAGGTCTCCCGCCGGCGGCATGCCGAGGTTAAGGCATTCCCACCCATCCCGGCGCAAGACGCTCTCGACACGCAATCCATGGTCGGCCGCCGCCGCCCGCATCTCGGCGCCTCTGGTCGCCGTGATGCCCCCCAGAATCACGCGGCCGTCGCGGCGCACGGCGGCGCGGTAGTGGTCGAGACTGCGCAGGTGCGTATCCGCCACGATGTTGGCCACCAAGATATCGGCGGGATCGGATTCGCGGAGCGGCAGCCGTCCGTGCGTCACCGACACCCGATCGTCACAAGCGTTCTGCGCCACGTTCGCCCGCGCCGTCCGCACCGCATCCGCGTCGGTGTCAACGGCGCGCACGCGCCGCGCGCCGCGCAGCGCCGCAACGATGGCCAGGACGCCCGAGCCCGTGCCGACGTCGATGACGTCGTGCCCGGGGGCAATCGCTCCCTCCAGGGCCTCCACCGCGAGTTGCGTGGTCGGATGCAGCCCGGTGCCGAACGCCATGCCGGGATCGAGCCGAATCACTCGGCGGTCGCCGGCCGGCGCGTCCGTCCACGAAGGCGCGATCACGAAACTGCGTCCGATCGGGAATGGGCGGTAGAACGCGCGCCATTCGTTCAAGTATTCCTCGGGCCGCACCCACCGGATTTGCGGCGTGCGCAGGGTCGAGGCGCCGGTGGCGCCCAGGTGCCACAGCGCGCGCTCGATCGCCTCACGCGTCGATTGGCATGCCGGACCGTCGGCGATGTACGCCCGCAGGGTCATCTGCTCCTGCGCGTCATCCGGCGACTGCTCGACCGCCAGCGCCGATCCGACCCAGCGGGAAAGCTCCATGCGCACGTCGTCGGCGTCGGCGGGATCGGTATGAACCGTGATCTCGAGCCAGCGCTGGCTCACCGAAATGCGGCGCGTGCCTTCTCGACGAAGCTTCGGCCGTCGGCGTCGCGACCGGCGGGCAGCGAGTCTCGCAGCTGTTCCAACACCGCCCGCTGGTCCGACGACAGCTTCTTGGGAACCACCACCTTGACCGTGATGCGCTGATCGCCCCGCCCCGACCCGCGATATCGAGGCACGCCGCGACCGCGCAGCTTGAGCACCGTGCCGGGTTGTGTCCCCCCAGGCACCGTCACGGTTTCCTCGCCGTCGACGGTCGGAACCTCCACCGTGGTCCCAAGGGCGGCTTCGGCGATGTTGAGCGCGAGATCGCTCACGATGTCGTCGCCCTCGCGCTCGAGCTGCGGATGGGGCTCCACCTCGATGGCCACGTAGAGATCTCCGGGAGTGCCGCGATTGCGCCCGTGATCGCCGGCGCCCGAGAGACGCAATTCGGTACCAGGCGCCAACCCCGCGGGAATCTCGATTTCCCGGCTCATGGCCCGGCGTTCCAGCCCGGTGCCGCGGCATCCGGAGCACGGCTCCGTGATTTCGCGCCCCTCGCCGTGGCAGCGCGGGCAGGTCGCGACGTTCACGAACTGTCCGAAGAGCGATTGTTGGGTCCGTTGCACCTGGCCCGCGCCTTGGCACATCCGGCAGGTTGACGGCTTGGTGCCCGGCTCGGCGCCATCGCCCCCACAGGCGCCGCACGGCTCGTGACGCTGGTAGTCGACTACCTTCGTCGCGCCAAAGACCGATTCGATGAAGTCCATCGTCACGACGGCGCGGAGATCGGCCCCACGCTGCTCCGTTCGTCGGGCGCGCGTGGTGCCGCGCCCGAAGAACGCGTCGAAAATGTCGCCCACGCCGGCAAAGTCGTCGACGCCGGCCCCGAATCCGCCGCGCGCGTCGGCGTGTCCGAATCGGTCATACATCTGCCGCTTCTCCGCGTCGCGCAACACCTCGTAGGCCTCGTTGATCTGCTTGAACTTGGCGTCGGCGTCAGACGCCTTGCTGACGTCCGGGTGGTATTCCCGCGCCAGCTTGCGGAAGGCCCGGCGAATCTCGGCTTCGGAGGCGTTTCGACTCACCCCCAGCACGTCGTAGTAGTCGGGCTTGCTGCTCACTGGCGCGCCACCGTTCGCCGTCAGCCCGCGCCGTCGCCGGCCGGCGTGGCGTCACCCGCGGCCGTCGTCTCCGGTTCCGACTCCAGGCTGGCCGCCGGCGCCGATTTGACGAGCGTCGGACGCAACACCCGATCCTGCATGCGGTAACCGCGCTGCAGCTGCTCGGCCACCACCATCGGACCGTCGCCCTCGTCCGAAATCACCACCTCGTGAATCGCGGTGTCGATGGGGTCGCCGCGTTTGCACTCGATGGGCGTGACGCCGTGTGCCTCCAGCACGCCCAGCAGTTGAGCCTGGGTCAGCGCAATGCCGTCCACCCAGCTCAGCAACCGCAGCTCGCCCGGCAGCGTCTGGAACGCGCGTTCGAAGCCGTCGATCACCCGCAGGATGTCGAACGCGATCGCCATGTTGGCGAAAAGGGCGCGTTCCCGGGCGTCGGCCTCGGTGCGCCGCCGGTAGTTGGCGAAGTCGGCCTGCACCCGCGTGAGTCGATTGAGCACGTCCCGATGTCGCCGCTCGAGATCGGGCGCATCGTCGGCCGGCGTCTCGGACGAGCCGGATTCGGCCGGCGGCTGGTCCGCGGCGCCCGAGGCTGCCCGGCGATCGGTCACGCGAATGGTCGGACGATCGTCGTCGTCGACCCGCGGCGCCTGGTCGTCCGGCGTCTCCGATTCACGAGGTTCGGCTTCGGTCATGCCTATCGGTTCTCCTCGGTGTTTTCCTGAGCCGTGGCCCTCGGGCCCCATGCCTTCGGCCCAGGCATTATCCATGCCCGCGAGTCGCAGAGTGGTGAATCACCGGTCCGCAGCCGAGCCGTGGAACTCGTCGACCGGGACCGCCGACCGCTATCCGCCGTCGCGTTGAATTCTGACTTCGCCCGGCACGACCACAAAATCGGCCCGGCTCACGGCCTGGTCGCCGACGAGAACCTCCACGCTCCATTGCCCCGTGGCGGCGGTCGGCGGAAGGAAAAACCAAAAGCCATACGTCGCCCGCGGCGACGCTTGCACCGGATCGGTGAGGAAGCGGCCAATCTCACGATCACCCGCGTTCCAGCGAATCCCGAGGCGCGTGCCGTCGACGATGTTGGTGAATTCGATGGAAATGCTCACCCGCTCGCCGGGATGGAATTGAAGCGTTGGCTCAACCGCCCGTTGGGCCGAGTCGAGATCGAGCGCCAGCGTCACGGACTCGATGTTGGCCGACTCGTTCGTGGCCGGCTCAATCGTCGGCGTCGGAGTCGGCGTCTCCTCCTCGGCGGCCTCCGGCGTTGCTTCCGCCTCGCCGGTCGGCGATGGCGCGGGCTCCGTGGGCAGCGGCTGTCCGGGCGGGGCAATGCGCCACACGATGCCGCGTCCCTCGAGCAAGTAGATGCTTCCGTCACTGGCGATCGCCATGTCGATGGCCGTGAACAGCGGAATCTCGGCAGCCGCCCCCCCCGGCTGTCCGGAGCCGGTCGGGTCGCCGGCGATCACGCGCGCGGCCCCACCGCCAACGGCCGTCACCGTCCCCGCCCCGCTCTCGACCACGTAGAACCCACCGGCCGCGTCGGCCGCAAGCCCGATGGGCGCCTCGATTCGGACCGACCCCGCCGGTCCCTCGTCGGGCGCGCTGGTATCCGACGAGCCTGCGGCGAGCTCGATGGTCCCGTCGCGGCGCAAGCGGCGCACCACGCCCGCTTGCAGTTGGGAGATCAGCACCTCGCCGCCGGCGTCGACCACGGCGCGCTGTGGAAAACCGACCGCGGCCTCCGCCGCCGGGCCCCCGTCGCCGCCCCAGCCGAAGTTGCCGGTGCCGGCAATCGTGACGATCGTTCCATCGCGTTCCACGCGGCGCACCCGATGGTCCGGCGCATCGACCACGTACAGCCGGCCCGCCGAATCCAATGTCACGCCAACCGGCTCGGTGAGCGACGCGAAGGCCGCCGGGCCGCCGTCGCCGCCCGAGCCCGGAGCGCTGACGCCGACCATCGTGCCGATCACGCCTTCGGGCGTAACCCGCCGCACGCGGAAATTCCCGGCGTCGGCAATGTAGAGCGCGCCCTGCGCATCGACGGTTACATGGTGCGGGCGGTTCAATTGCGCCGCCGTCGCCAGGCCACCGTCGCCCGAGAATCCCGGGCTTCCGTTCCCCGCCACGGTCCGCACGGTGCCGTCAAGCTCAATGCGTCGAATGCGGTGGTTGCCGGTGTCGGCCACGAGCACGCGCCCGGCGCTGTCCACGGCAATGCCGCGAGGCGTGGTGAACTGGGCATCCTCCCGCGAGCCGCCCTCGCCGTCATAGCCCGGCTCGCCGCGGCCGGCGAACACCTCGGCAATCAGCTCCGCGGCCACCGGCGGCGGCAGCGCCAGGGACGGCGCCGGCGGTTGATATGGCGGGGCCGCCGGCGCTTCGGGCTCGGCGGGAATCTGCGCAATGGGAACCAGCGCCCGCAGCCGACGCGTGCCCTGTTCGACCACGAGCAGCTCACCGCGCGTGGTCACCGTCACGTCGGCCGGCAGCTCCAACCTGGTATCAACGGCCAAACGGCCGGATGCCGACGGTTGTTCAATGTCACCGGCAATCGTGGTGATGCCGCCGCTGGGGTCAATGCGACGGACGCGCCGGTTGTTCCAATCCGCGACAAACACGTTGCCATCGGTATCCACGGCCACGGCTTGAGGCCCGTGAAGCTGGGCGCTCACCGCCGAGCCACCGTCGCCCCCCATCCCCGGCTCTCCGGTCCCGGCGAGCGTGTGGATGGCCGCGACGCTGCTCTGACCGGATACGCGACGAATCCGGTTCCCGCCAAGCTCGGCAATCAGGATGTTGGCAAACGCGTCGACGTCCACGTCGACAGGCTGATTCAACTGCGCGTTCGCGGCGGCGCCACCGTCCCCCGCACTGCCGGCGATGCCGGTGCCCGCCATGGTCGTCACGATGCCGTCCGGGCCGATGCGGCGCACCCGGTGCGCGGCGCGTTCGGCAATGAACAGCGTGCCCTCCCCGTCCAGCGCCATGCCGGCGTTGCCCGCCAGTCGGGCCAGGCTGGCCGGTCCTCCATCGCCTTCGAGCCCCGGCTGCCCATCGCCAATGACCGTGGTAATCGTGCCGTCGATCGCCACCCGGCGCACTCGGTGCAACTCCGCGATCAGCAGCACCCCGGCGCCGTCGACCAGCAGCCGGGTCGGCTCAGTGAGCTCGGCCTGTGTCGCCGGACCACCGTCGCCCGCGGACCCGCGAATGCCCGTGCCCGCCACCGTCTGAATCACGCCGTCGGCGCCGATGCGCCGCACGCGATTCGCCTGGGGGTCCGAGATGTAGACCCTCCCTTGAGGATCCACCGTCACGCCGCCGATGCTTCGAAACTGCGCCAGCGCAGCCGGCTGTCCATCGCCGGCGTCACCGAACTCCCCGCTGCCGGCGAGATCAATGACCACCAGCGGGAGTTGCACGGCCGGCGGCAGGCTCGACACGGCGAGCGGGAGATAGGGCGTCGCAACCGGCGGGTCGGTCCGCTCCGGCGCCGCGGGCGGCGCCGGAGCTTGGCCATCGCCAAACCCGCCGAAATCGCATCCCGTTGCCGCAATGGCGGCCACGGCCCCCACGAGCATCTGCCGTCGTGTCAACCGGCGCCTTCGCTGGGTTCTACGCCACATCGCCCCGCATCACGATTCGCAGCGTCCGCATCAGGATTCTGAGATCGAACAGCAAGGACCAGTTTTCCACGTAGTACAGGTCATAGCGCGTGCGCTCGTCGATTGACGAATTGCCCCGCAATCCATTGACCTGTGCCCAGCCGGTCATCCCGGCGCGCTCACGGTGACGGACCATATAGCGAGAATACTCGCGCTCGAACTGGCGCACGTAGGAAGTCCGTTCGGGCCGCGGGCCCACCAGGCTCATATCCCCGCGAATCACATTGATCAACTGCGGCAGTTCATCGATCCAGTAGCGCCGGAGCAGGCGACCAACGCGAGTGATTCGCGGATCGTTGGCAATGGTCCATGTCTGGCCGCTGAGCTCCGCGTTCCGGTGCATCGTCCGAAACTTGATGATCGGAAAACGCCGCTGATCGCGACCCACGCGCTGCTGGATGTAGAACACGGGCCCGGCCGAGTCCACGCGGATAGCCATCGCGACCAGCAGCATCGGAAGCGACAAGACGACCATTCCGAACATGGCGCCCGCGAGATCCAGCGAGCGCTTGGTGAAGCGGCTCAGCCCCTGGAGCCGAACGTCGTTGACGGCCATCAGCGGCAGCCCGCGAATTCCGCCCGCTGTCACCGGCGACACCATGAGCTGGAACAGGTCCGGCAGCAGCCACACGTCCGTGAACGACGCTTCGGTCTGTTCGAGAATCCCGAGCAGCGCGTCGTGCGAGAGCGACGGGATTGCCACCACGACCTTGTCGACCTGGTGCTCGCTCAGCACGCCCGCCAGCGAGTCCACGCGTCCCAGCACCGGCACTTGCTGGCCGCGGGCGGTCACCGAAGTGGCAAAGTCGTCCACAAAGCCGACCACTCGGAATCGCCGCGTGCGCTCGTCGAACAGCCGCGCGAGCACCTCGGTCCCCTCGGTGCCGGCCCCGACCACGATGACGCGCGTGACCCCGATTCCGAAGCGATTCAGCGCCTGGCGCACTCCGACGAGCAGTGACCGTCCGACAACCACCAGCACGATGCCGGACAGCCACATGTACGCCACGAGCAGGCGCACGAATTCGAGCCGGTCCTGAATCACGAAAAACGTCGCGGCCACCGTGAGCAGCGCGCCGACGGTGACGGCCCCGGCAGATCGCACCACCCGATCCAGCGGGCCCGCCGTGCGATGCCGCGTATACAGGCCGAGGGCGAGCCCGGCCAGGACGCTCGCAACCGTGAAGGTGAGGTTGACCGGCACGAAGAAGAGAAACCGGTTCGACGCCACCTCGGGTCCCCACCCCAACCGGAATCGCACCACGTACGCGACGGCGGTCGCCGCCAGCAACGCGGCAACGTCCAAGGCCACCGTTCCCGTGGCCTCGAGTCCCTGCCAGTTGCGTCGAACCCAGGTCAACCTACGGCCCCCTTGCGACGACCCAGCGCCAACACCCGGAGCGCGCCCTGGCGGGCAACGGCGCCAAGCGCCAGGACGACGATCGCGGTGGTGACGACCGTCCGTAGCCAGAGGCCGTCACGCTGCCGGTGCTTCCGATAGTAAAGCCAAATGGCCCGATAGAATTCCACCCGCGCACGGATGGCGCGCTGCCGCGTCGACTGCCGCTTGAGGTGCCGCACCACGACCGAGGGCACAAAGAGGGTCGGCCAGCCGGCCTGTCGGATGCGATAGGCCAAGTCGAGGTCTTCGCCGTAGGTGAAAAACTGCGGATCGAAGCCGCCGACCCGACGAAAGGCCTCGGCGCGCACCAGCATGCACGCGCCGGAGACCGCGTCCACCGTCGCCTCGCATCCGGTGGACGGGGCAATGTTGTAGGGCCGCACACCTCTGGGCGGCAGGCTGCGGGGCCAGCGAAGCAGGCGCATTGCCGCGGAGGCGGGGGTCGGAAATGTGCGGCACGCCGCCGGATCCAACGTTCCATCGGCCAGCTCGAGCCGCGGCCCCAGGATGCCCAACGCGGGATCGGCATCGCCGCGCTCCACCAGGCGCCGCAGCGCGAGCGGCGTGAGCTCCGTATCGGGATTGAGGAACAGCAGCCAGCGTCCCCGTGCCCGCGAGGCGGCGAGATTGTTGCCCCGGCCGAACCCCAGCTCGCGGCTGCCTCGAATCGCCTGCACGTCCGCCCGGGACACGATGCTGTCCCAGGTGCCGTCGCCGGAACCGTTGTCCACCACCAAGACTTCCGTCGACAGTCCATCGGTCGATTCCGGAATGGTCGCCAGGCATCGCTGCAGGAGCTCGGGCACGTTGTACGTGACGATGATGATCGAGACATCCATGGTCATCGTCCTAGCCCCTCAGCCGACGCCAACAGCCCGCCGCATAGCCCAGCATCTTGGCTGCGTCCCCGACCACCCGCACGAGCGGAACCAGTGCCGGCGCAGCCGCCCCGCCGCCGGGCGCCCCCCGCGCCCGAGCAATCGGGCGGCGCAGGTAGCGATAGCCCAGGAAGGCCAGAAGCGCAACACGGCCCCAGGATGGCCGCCGGGCCAGGGATAGACCCACGGCGTAGGCCGCGAAGCGCGCGGCATGGCGTTTCCCGAGCATTCCGGCCCGGCCATCGCCCGAGGCGTAGTGAAAATACTGGCGGAAGAAGGCTGGCAGGCTCGAACGCGGTCGATTCCACACGTCGGCGCCGGGAGCGTGGACGAACCAACCGCCCTCGGCCCAGATCCTCCGATCGAGCCATAGATCCTCGCCGTAGTCGAGCCATTCGGGAAAGCCGCCGACTTGATCGAACCATTGCCGTCGCAGCAGCACCGACCCACCGCTCGGGGGATAGTGCGCCGGATCGATCTCGTCCGCGAAAGGAAGTCCAACCGCGCCAATGGCCGTCTCGACGGTGCTGCCGGGCGCGGCCAGGATGTAGCCAAACGTCCCGGCGGCGAGCGGCGCTTCCTCCGCGCCATCCACCAGCGCCCCAAGCCATTCCGGCGACCGGACGATTCCCGCATCGGTGAAGGCGATCAGGTCGGACGTCACCGAGCGCGCCGCCAGGTTTCGACCGGCGGCTATGTTGCTGCCAGGCGCTTCAATGACCTGGGCGCCCTTCGTGCCGGCCAGGGTTTCCCGCAGAATCTCGACGGTCCCGTCGCTCGATCCACCGTCGACGATGACAAGTTCGTCCGGCTGCCGGCGCTGCGACCGCAGACTCTCGGCCAATGCTTGGGCGTCGCGGGCCTCATTGAGAACCGTCGCGCACACGGCCACCGTCATTCCCGCCCTCCATCGAGACCCGAATCTCGCAGGCCGCCGTACACGTCCAGCAGTGCCCGGCCCGTTACCGCCGGCGCATGGTGCTCGGCGATGTAGGCATGGCCGCTCCGCCCCATCTCGCGCCGCCGCTCGTGGTCCTGCAGCAGATCGACGATGGCGTCGGCAAACGCCGTGGCCGAGTCCGCCGCGGCAATGCCGTTGAGCGACCCATCCAGCCCCGCAAGCCCCGAGGCTTGAACCACGACGGGGCGCGCCTGGGCGAGGGATTGCAGCACCTTCAGCGGCGCCCCCGACCCCACGGGCGCGGGCGATGTGCTCAGCCAAGCCGCCCGCTGCTCCCCCTCGAAGTCATCAACCAAACCGCCCACGCTGCACCGCGCCGGGGCAATCGCGCGCAGGCCCAGCGAGCCCGGACCCACCACTCGCAGCTCGGCCTCCGGCACGCGTCGCAGCACCGCGGGCCACACCGTGCCAAACAGCCACTCGGCCCCAAGGATGTTGGGCCGGTAGGCGAAATTGGCGGCCAGCAGCACGCGCGGCTGATCGGCTTCTTCATCGGTGCCGGGCAGGTCCGCCGGCGCCGGAACCGGATGTGGAATCGCCGCCACGGAGCGATTGCCGAGCGTCACCAGAGACGCGGCGTCGGCCGCCGACGAGGCGGTCACGGCGTCAGCCGCACCCACGACCCACCGTTCCACGCCGTACAGCAGCGCCGCCTGCCGCCGCGAGTGCCAGGCGCGTGCGCCCCGCGCGAGATTGGCGAGCTGGCTCTGCAGGCGCCACTCCACGTTGTGCGCGTCATAGACCACGGGCGGACGTCGCCGCTCGCCTTCGGTGGAGGCAGCCACGTCGTGCACGATGTGCGCCAGCTGCAAGCCTTCCACCTGCACCGCCTCGACCCCGCCGGCGCTGAGTCGCTGCTGCACGGCGGCCCGAAGCTCCGGCGTGCGGTGGCGAAACACGAGATCCGGCGCCGGTCCTAGCGCGGCGTTGGCCAGTCGTCGCCACAACGGCGCCCGCCGCAGGCGGACGGCGGCTGTGCTGCGCGCATCCGGGTGCGGGCGCACGCGCTCACGCGCGCCGGCAAGAGTGATCACGTCAACGTCGTGCTGCTCGGCAAGCGCCGTGATGAACGCGCTGTTGCGCACCGCCGCGCCGTGCGTCGGCGGCCACGGGACCGACGGCGTGACGACGAGAACGCTCACGTGAGGCGGTCGTAGACGGTCAGGGTGGCCGCGGCGGCCCGCTCCCAGGAAAACTCGGCGGCCCGGTCGCGTCCGGCTGATCGCAGTTTCGCGCTCAGCGATGGATCGCCTGCGACTTTATCGATTGCGTCCGTCAGCGCCTCGGGATCTTGCGGGTCGACGTACAGCGCCGCCTGGGCCGCCACCTCCCGCAGGGCGCCAATGTCGGAGACGACGCAGGGCGCCCCGGCTCGCATGGCCTCGAGCACCGGCAACCCAAACCCTTCGTCCAGCGATGGCTGCAGCACCAGGCTCGCATGCCGATACAGCCGTCCCAGCATCGCGTCCGACACCGAGCCGATGAACCGCACCCGTGCCTCGGGATCCAGCGTCCGTACGGTTCGCACGATATCGACGCCCTGGTAGCCGAGGCCGCCCGCAACCAACAGCGGCATGTCGCGCGCCGCCTTGGAGCGCACCCACGCGCGCGCCGCATGCACGTGGTTCTTGCGGGGTTGCAGCGTCCCCACCATCAAGGCATAGCCGCTTCGGGGCGGCGTGGAATCGGCCGCCGCGTCCAGCGCCGTCGTCGGGGCCTCGTGAATCACGCTGATCCGGTCGCCCGGAACGAGCTTTCGGTCGGCGAGCTGGTCCCGGACGTGCGCGGACACGGCGATGACCTGTGACGCCCGCGAAAGCCGCTGGCTGGCGGCGCGGTAGAAGTCGAGGCTGCGCGGCTCGTATGCCGCCGGATGCGTCAGAAAGGACACGTCGTGCACCGTCACCACGCTGGGCGCCCGCACGCCGGGCGGCACGGCATGGTCGGGAAAATGCGCCGCGCCGAACGTCCGCAGGCCCCAGCCCAACGTCGCCCGTTCCAGGCGATGCCGCGCCGGCGTCGGCGCCGATCGGACGGGCAGCGCGGCGCCGCGGTGGCGCCGGTCGCGTGGGTCGAGCAGGAGCGTGACCTCGTGGCGGGAATCGCCCAACTCGGCCATCGCCTGCTGGAGTTCCCAGATATAGCGGCCGATCCCCGCGCGGTCGCGATACAGCATCCGGCCGTCGAGAGCGACACGCACGTCAGGGGCTGCGCCGAGCGACCACCAGCGTGGCGCCGACAAGGACGCCGCCCAGCACGGCCAGGTGCTGGAAGCTCGCCAGGTGGTGATCGACCATGGAGGCCGCGAGCAGCGCCGCCAGCCCCGCCACGCACGCGCGCGCCATGGGATCGCGGCGAACGAAACGAGCGGCCCGCGCCACCGTGGCAACGACCACGCCCAGCGCGGCAGCCGCCGCGAGCACTCCGGCGCGCTCCGCGATCCACAGCCACGTATTGGAGACTCCGACAAACACGTCCACGTCCGGCGAGGCGCCGTAACCCACGCCAAACCAGGGATAGCGCCCAATCACGTGGACTGCCTCCCGGAGCTCGCCCAGCCGCAGAGCGTCGGACAGGTCGCGCTGCACCACTGCCGCACGAATTGCCTCCCCCAATCCCCCCGACCACGGCACGATCAGACCAAGCGCACCGGCCAGCGCGAGCCCGGCGCCCAGTCGCGGGCGCGTGCTCGCGATGACGACGAGCGCCGCCACCGCCGCGCCCACCCAGGCGCCCCGCGACAGCGTGAGCACCAGCGCCGCCGCGATCAGGCCAATGGCCGTGGCCTGGAGCGCGAACCGACGCGCCGATCCGGTGCAACCAACCATCGCGAACGGCAGCGCCATGGCCAGCGTGACGCCCAGGACGTTCGGATCGACGAGCAGCCCCGTGGCGCGCGGCGTCACCTCGTCGGGCAGGAACCGCTGAATGTCGGATGCGGGATAGCCGGCCGGGGACAGCGCCTCCAGGAAGCGGATGCCGGCGTCGCCGGCCAGGTGCAGCACCACGGCCAGCGCGGCCTGGATCGCCGCGGCGCCCACGATCACGCGCTGCCCATGCCGGCGAATGACCGACCGCGGCAGCCACATCACCACCAGCAGGGGGGCCGCCGCGGCCATCGCCAGCTTCAGGCCCGTCTGCAGCGCCTCGAAGTCTCGGTTGACGGGCCAGGCAATCGCCGCGGCCAGGAGGATCAGCAGCAGGTAAAGACCCTGGACGATCAGGATGCGGTCGCGGGAGAGCGATCGGGCGCCTCGGATCACGGCCAGCGCCGAGACGCCGATCAGAAGGGCCACCAGCACCGCGATCACGGGCGGCTGGGCGCCCACGCGCACCGGCACGATCACGAACGGCGCCAGGATCGCCAAGGCCGTCAGTCCGCCCAGCCCGAGCGCGGGTCGCCGCAGGGCCGCCAGGGCCCCGACGACCAAGACCCCGCCGGCAATCGCGGCGGCCGGCGGCAAGCGCGCGGCCATCCACCCGGCAAGCACGGCGGCCAGCGCAACCGTCGTCGCCACCGCCCATCGCGCCGACGCTCGTCGCGCAGCCGCTTCTAGTCCAGCAGCGACCACACGTATGCCTCGCTGACCGTCCGGGTTCGCTGGCGACGTCGGCGCTTGCGCAAGGCGCGGCCCAGTTGCGGGATCGCCGCCAGCTGGCCGTTCAGGGTTGCCCGCGCCGCGCGCCCCTGAAAGTTGCGCAGCGCATCGAGCGCGATCTGACCCTGGGCCCGCAGGATGGACCACCACCGGCGGCGCAGCACGTATCCCGGAACATTCATCGCCGCGACCAGCGGTCGGTTTCGCCCGACCAGAAAACTTTCAAATTCGCTCGTGGCGCTCGCGCCGCGACGGTGCCGTACACGCGCCGTCGGGACGTAGCGGCACCGGTGGCCGGCAAGCTGAGCCCGCCAGCTCAGGTCCACGTCCTCGCAGTACATCATCAGGTCTTCATCCAGCCCGCCAACCGCGTCGAACAGCGTCTTCCGGTAGGCCGAGGCGGCGGCGCACGCGCCAAACACCTCGCACGGCTCGTCGAATTCCGCGCCGTCCCGCTGCCACACGCCGCGATTGCCCGGCAACCCGCTGGCGGTGAAGAAATCTCCGGCGGCGTGCAACCGGTCCGGCGTCGCGTAGAGCAGAATCCGTGAGGCCAACATGCTGGCGTTGGGATGCTCGTCAAAGGCTCGATCCAACTCGCCCAGCCACTCGGGCTCGGGCACGGCGTCGTTGTTGAGAAACGCGATGCGCTCGGCGCGGGCAACGGCCAGTCCTTGGTTGATCGCGTGCGCCAGGCCGCGTCGCTGGGCAAGCTCGACGGAAACCACGTCGGGTTGGTGCTGCCGCAGCCAGTGGCACGTGTCGTCGTCGGAGTCGTCGTCGACCACGATGGTCTCGAAGTCGTGCAGCGTTTGCCGGCTCAGCCCGTCCAGCGCCTCGGCCAGGAGGTGCCGGCCGTTCCACGTCGGGATCACCACGCTCCAGCGCGGCGCGTCAGCCACGATCGGCCACCCACTGCCGCACGAACTCCTCGAGGGCCTCGTGCCAGGGCCGCAGCGTGATACCCACCGCTCGCGCCATCTCGTTCGCCAGCTCGCTATTCGCCGGTACACGCGCTTCGCGTTGGAAGTCCCCGGCCGAGATTTCTTCCAGCTCCACGTCGTCGCGTCCGGCGGCTCGCAGCACCGCGGTCGCCCAGCCATACCAACTGGTCGCGCCCTCGTTGACGAGGTGGTGCACCCCGTACGCCTGCGTATCGATGAGCCGAACAATGGCCGCCGCCAGGTCGCCCGCAAACGTTGGGTTGGCAACCTGGTCGCCCACGTAGCGCACGTCGGATGCGTCGTCGGCCAAGTCAAGCAACCGGGCCACGAAGCCTCGGGTCCACCGGCTGTACACCCATCCCGAGCGCACGACATAGAGGCGGTCCAAGGCCTGTCGGGCGGCGCGTTCGCCGCCAAGCTTGCTCACGCCGTAGGCGTTGATCGGGCCGGGCTCGTCGTATTCCCGGTACGGTCCCAGCTTGTCGCCGGCGAAGACGTAGCTGGTGCTCAGATAGACCATCTCCGCACCGGCGCGGGCAACCGCGCGCGCGACGTTCCAGGCGCCCACGACATTCACTCGCTGCGCGGCGCCCCGGTCGCGCTCACAGGCCTCGGGATCGGTCATCGCCGCGGCATGAATCACCACGTCGGGCTTGATCTCGCCCAGCGCGCGGTCCATGGCCGCTCCGCTGGTCACGTCCAGGGCGCTGCGTCCCAGCGCCGACACGTTGGCCTCGTCGAGTTGCCGCGCAAGCTCGATGCCGATCTGGCCGCCGCCGCCGGTGATGAGGATGCGCGGCGGACGGCTAGCCATCGAACTCGGGATCGTCACTCCGGCTGAACGTGAGCGCCACGCTGAGTCCCGCAATGGCAATCGCCACGGCGCTCAGGCCGATGTATTGCCAAACGTCAAGCTCGCGACCCAGGGACACGACGAGAATCAATACGACGAAGACGGCGGACATTGCGGCCCAGGCTGCAAGGCGCGGATGCCGCGACGCCTGACGTAGAAGCTTCATGGGCGAATCTCGGGAATCATCACCGGCCGAGGACATGGCCAGCGTATGATGCAGGGTAGGTTGCGGCGACGGTGCGTCGCGACATTCTCCCCCAGGTCGAGTATGCCTGCCACCAATTCTGGCCATCGGTTCTTCATTTGGACGATCGGCTGCCAGATGAACAAGGCCGACGGCGAGCGAATCTCGCGCGACCTGATGAGCGCCGGACATGCGCCGGCCCACAGCCTCGCGGACGCAACCGCCGTCGTGGTGAACGGTTGCGCCGTGCGCGAAAACGCGGACCGCAAGGTCTGGGGCATGCTGGGCCTGCTGCAGGGTGCCAAGCGGCAGCGGCCCGAGCTGTTGGTGGGTCTCACCGGCTGCACGGTTCACGCCGACCGCACCGAGCTCGAGCCGCATCTCCGGCCGGTCGACGTGCTCTTCGATTCGCTCAACATCGAGCCCATGCTCGCCCGCATGTCACGGCAGATTCCCGGCACCGAGGCATACGAGGATGTCGAGGCCGCGCCGCCTCCCGGCGTAGGCTCGGTCTCGCGTTATGTCAACATCATCTACGGCTGCGACAAGCGCTGCACCTACTGCATCGTGCCGTTTCGGCGCGGCGCCCAGCGCAGCCGCCCGCTCGACGAGATCGTCGCCGAGGCGCGGCAATGGATCGACGAGGGCGCGCGCGAAATCGTCCTCGTCGGCCAGATCGTCAACGCCTACGGGTTCGATCTTGACGGCCACCGCCTGCCCGACGCCCTGGCCGCCGTCGACGCGCTTCCCGGCGTCGAGCGGGTGCGCTTCGTCACCGCCCATCCGCAGTTCATGACCGAGCCTCTCGCCCTGGCGATGCGTGATCTGCCGAGCGTCTGCGAGGAAATAAACCTGCCGGTGCAGGCCGGCGACGACGCCGTGTTGCGTCGCATGGCGCGCGGCTACAGCGTGGCGCACTACCGCGAAACAATCGGCATGTTGCGGTCGATCGTGCCGGGGGTCGCCGTCACCACCGACGTCATCGTGGGATTCTGCGGCGAGACCGAGGCGCAGTTCGAGAACTCGCGCGACCTCGTCGCCGACCTGAGATTCGACCAGGTCCACGTCGCCGCCTTCAGCCCGCGGCACGGCACGGTGGCCGACCAGTGGGCCGACGACGTTCCTCAGGACGAAAAACTGCGGCGCCTGCACGAGATTGAACGCGTGCAAACGCCCATCGCGCGGGAGATCAACAGCGCCCTGGTTGGCTCGGTCGAGGACGTGCTGCTGGAGTCGCTGGAAAGCGGCAAGGCGCCGGGACGCCCACCCACGTGGCGCGGTCGAACCCGCACGAACAAGCTGGTGTTCAGCGCCGACCGGGCGGGGTTGGCCGCCGGCGACACCGTGCCCATCGAGCTTACGGACGCGACCCCGTGGTCGCTCCGCGGGGCCGTGCAGCCGGCCGCGGTGCCCGTCTAGCGGCTATGGCATCCCCCGCTGGTCGTCGCGTGCTGACGCGGCGGATGGCTCTGGCGGCCATCTTGATTGGTGGTGGCGCCGTCGCCTGCGGCGAGCCGCAGCCCCAACCGCTCGCTGGCCGCTTGCGGCCCTACTGGGAACCCGCGCTCGAGGTCGCGACCGGATCGCTCGACGTGCTGCGCGCGCTCTCAATCAATTCCAACGCCTTCGCCCGCGGCTCCCTCTCGACCGACCAATTTCTCCTGAGCGTCGAGGCGCAATGGCCGTCGATCTCCGCGCTATCGCAACAGGTCATCCCGCTCGATCCGTCGCCTGACGACCAGGAGTCCCACACGGCCCTGGTCGCCATGGTGGACACCCTCGTCGAGATCGGCCCGACTGTCCGCGGCTACCGCGAGACCGAGCAGCCCGAGCGCCTGATGCACCTGGTGACCTTGCAGCAACAGGTGCGCGAGCAGCTTGGCGCCTTCATCGAGGGCATCGGACCGGGACTGGCCCAGGATGGGCTGCGGGCGCGGCTGGACGCCATCGGGGAATCGACCATCGAGGCGTGGCGCGTGCGCAAGCGCGCCGTGCTGGTGGGCCCCTACGAGGACGAGGCCGCCGCGCGCGCTTCGCTGGCCCACATCGTCGACGATCTCCGCCTTTCGCCCACCAACCCCGGATGGGTCGAGGTTGCCCGATTCGCCGACCCCGCCACCGCCGACGCCGCCGCCGGGGAGTGGCTGGCTCGCGGCGTGCAGGTCCGCGTCGAGGACGTCATCGACCTCACGTTCAACGTGACCACGCATCGTGCGCCCGAGCGTCAATCTTGGCGTGAGCTGCTGTGGCTGGAGCGGCTGGACTTCGACCCCAAGGATTTGGCCGCCTCGGAGCTCGGGGAGCAAGTCGTGGCCGTGGCTCGCGCCGGCAAGGTGGCGTCGTTCGGAGCGGACGGCGGCCTGCGCTGGGCACGCGACATGCGCATGCCCCTGGCGCACGTATCCATGCAAAGGCAGGGCGACCTTTTGGCCATTCACGGGTTCGACGTGCAACTGCTCGATGCCGTTGGGAATCAGGTATGGCCGGCTCCAGTCCGCCCGGACAATCAGCTCCTCGAGCAGGCGCTGTTCGACGACGAGGGAACCCGGCTCGTGGTTCGCAGCACGAACGCCAGCGGCGTCGGACGGGTGTTCGCCTTCACTCGGCAGGGTCCGGATTGGGGTCCCACCAAGAGCTACATCTCGGCCGCGTCAATCGATCTGGATAAGCGAAGCGGCGCCGTGGCCGTGGGTTCGTCCAATCGTGGCGAGAACCAGGTCGTGCTGATTCGACCCGACGGCAATTTGCAGCAGCGCTTCGGTGTCGACGGCGACATCCTACAAGTCATCTTCACGCAGGAAGGCGACCAGGTCATCACCCTCACCAGCGCCGGTCTGCAAGTGTTCGAGGCCGAGAGCGCCAATATCCGGACCCAGCTGCGCTTTCCGGCCACTGCCGCCGCTCGCGCCACGCGCGACGACATCCTCATTCTCGCCGGCGAGGCCGGCGTCGGCTCGTTCACGCTCGACGGCACCGAAGTCTGGTTCACGCCGCGCGTGCGCGCCCGCGCCGTCTATCCCATGGACGACTACGTGGCCGCGCTGGTGGATGACATGACCATCACCGTCATCCGCTCCGACGGCGCGGTGCTCGGCGACGCCACCACGCTCGCCGCCATCCGCGGCGTCGCGGTTGCGCCGGGCCTCAACCGGCTATTCGCCGTCAGCGCCGAGCGCCAACTCCAGGCCTGGCAGCTGCCGCCGGTTGCAATCCCGCCCCAAGGCTAGGCCGCGAGCCTCCGCCAGCCGCAAGCCCGCGTCAACGAGATCTCGGTCTCGGCATGCCTAGCGGTCGGAGTCCATGGACGACTTGCCGCCGATCGCCCCGAGCAGTTGGGTGAATTCCAGCGGGAAGATGAACTTCGACGAAGGACTCTCACCGAGCGACTTCAGCGTGTCCAGGTATTGGAGACTCATGGTGTTCGAGTCCACGCCCTTGGCGACGTTGAAGATCCGCTCGAGGGCCTCGCTGAAACCCTGCGCCCGCAGCACCGCCGCCTGCTGGTCGCCTTCGGCGGACAGAATCTCGGCCTGCCGGGCGCCTTCAGCCTTGAGGATCGCCGCCTGCTTTTCACCTTCGGCGACCGTGATGTTCGACTGCCGCGTGCCGTCGGCTTCCAGGATCACGGCGCGGCGCAGCCGCTCCGCCGACATCTGGCGATTCATCGCTTCCTGGATCTCTCGCGGCGGGTCGATTTCCCGGATCTCGACGTTGGTGACCTTGATGCCCCAACGCGCCGTCTCGGTGTCGAGCTTCACTCGAATCGACTCGTTGATGCGCTCGCGCTGCGAGAGCACATCGTCCAGGTCGATATCGCCAACCACCGCCCGCAGTGTCGTGGTGGCCAGACCGACAACCGCCGCGCGGTAGTCCTCGACCTCCAGCACCGCCCGCTGCGCCTCGTTGATGTCCACGCGCATGTACACCAGGAAGTCGATGTCGATCGAGGCGTTGTCTTTGGTGATGTTGGTCTGCCGCGGAATGTCCAGCACTTCGGTGCGCGTCTCCACGCGGCGAATCTGGTGCAGGATCGGGATCGCGAAGACGATGCCGGGGCCCAACATGCCCTCGAACCGCCCAAAGCGGAACCGGGCGATCCGCTGGTAGTCACGCACGAAATTGATGATGGCCATGGTGAAGCCTCCTTCAGCCGGTCACCGTCGGCGCCTCTGACGCTGACTCTTGCACGATCTCGACCCTCAGTCGTAAGCCTTCGACATCCCGCACCATAACGCGCTCGCCCACATCCGCGTGGCGCCCCGCCGGCAACTCCGCTTCCCAGCGCTCGCCCGCGAGCCGAACTTCGCCGCGTGGATCGAGCCTGTGCGTCACCTCCGCCAGTTGGCCAACCAGCGCAGTCTCTGACGTCGGACTGACGTACGACGAGGCGGCTCGTCCCCGATCGGATCGCAGCGCCCAGGCGATCACCGCGATCACCGCCGCGAACACGCCGCCGAGCACTCCGATCAACCACGGATTCACGCCAATCTCGATCTCGGGGACATCGATCTCCGGCACTCGAAATGCATCGCCACCCAGGAGAAATGCCCCCACGACGAACGCCGCGACGGCGCTCGCTCCGAACACGCCAAAGCCGGCCGCCTGAATCTCCAGCACGGCCAGCCCCAGGGCCGCGAGAATCAGCAGCACGCCCAGCCAGTTCACCGGAAGCTGCCCCAGCCCGGTGAACGCCAGGGCGAAGGCCACCACGCCCACGATCCCCGGCACGCCGAGCCCCGGTGCCGAAAACTCCACCAGCAGACCGAATCCCCCGACGACCAGCAGGACCAGCGCCAAACCGGGATTCGCCAGCACGGCCAGAAATCGCTCGACGCCCGACGGATCGAGCGGCCGCACCTGGAGTCCGGCCACGCTCACCTGTTGCGTGCCCCTTGTCGTGGTGACTTCCGCGCCGTCGGCTTGCCGCAGCAAATCGTCGAGGTCCTCGGCGATGAAGTCCACGATGCCCGCGACTTCGGCCTCGCCCGCGGTGTAGGAGCGCGCTTCGGTCACCGTGGCCTCGAGCGCTGCCGCGTCGCGCCCGCGCCGCTCGGCAATGCTGCGAATGAAAGCTCGCGTGTCCTCGCTGATCTTGTCGGAAAGCGTGGCCGGGACATCTTCGCCGCTAGCTGTCACCGGCGACGCGGCCCCGATGTTGGTGCCGGGCGCCATCACCGCAAAGTGAGCGGCCGCGGTAACGAAGGTGCCCGCGGACGCGGCCTGCGAGCCGGCGGGCGACACGTAGACCGCCACCGGCACGCGCGACTCGAGAATGAGCCCCACCATGTCACGCGTGCTCTCGGCCAGCCCGCCCGGCGTGTTGAGCCGCACCACCAGCAACGCGGCGTCGGTGTCCCACGCCTCCTCGAGCACTCGCTCGAGATAGCGCGTGGCGACGATGTCGATCGGTCCGTCGATGGTTGCAACCGCGACATACGGCGACTGGCCGCCAGCCGTTGGATAGATGCTCGCGAGCGCCAGCCACGCGACGCCGAGTGCCAGCAAAACGCCGATACACCAGCGTCTGAGTAACTGCCGCCGAGCCATTGGGCACCCTCCGCGCCGCCGACTCCGCCTCGGCGGCACCCTACCCCGCCGTCGGTTCAAGTATGCGCTATTCGCCCGCGACGCTCTGGTCGAATCACTCCGGTTCAGCCCACGTTCGCCCGCTCGGGCCGTAGATGCGAAAGGTGTCGGGGCCGTAGGGCGACGGCGCGAAGTCCTCGTTCCGCGCCAGCCGCGTATAGGTCCCATCGAGCACGGGCAGCGCGATCTCGGGCACCAGCGCAACAAAAAGCTCGGGCGATTCCCGCAGGTCGGCGGCGCTGAACACACCCACCTCGTCGGCCTCCGGCGAAACTGCACGCGGACGGCCGCTCACGTGCCGCATTTCGAAAATCACGAAGGTGTTCAGCTCGTCGGCATCGACGCGATGACGCACGGCCACGATGCCCTCGGGCTCCGCCTCGATCCCCGCTTCCTCTCGTACTTCGCGCACCAGCGCCGCTTCGAGCGATTCACCGGGATCGACTTTGCCGCCGGGGAACATGAACTTGCCGCGGTGGCGGCTATAGGTCAGCCGCACCAGCACGATGCCGTCGCCGAGACGCACCACGCCGCCAACGGCGATCACTGCGCGATGGCCGGAACGTCGTGCCATGGCCCCAAGCCTAGCGAGCCGTCGAACAATGGGACGCGCAGACTCCGGGCTGCTTGGGGTCCGTCACTCCCGCGACGGGGTGCCTTCGTGTAACCCGTCCGTCATTCCCGCCAAGCCCCTCCGTCATTCCCGCGAAGGCGGGAATCCACCCCTGCCGGGGCAACCAACGATTGGAGGGTGCCCGCCGGGGGTCGGGACACCGTGTGGCGCTCAGATGTGAACGCAGCCCACCACCGCCGAGCAGAGTCGACGCGGTGAGGTCCGTGCCAGTCGTTGTTGCCTGGCACTCCCGTAGGCCACAATCAGCCACTTCGCCGCCAATGGTCACCGCCCATGCCTGATGCAGCGGCGCCGTTCCAAGGCTCGCACCGCGCCTACGACTCCATCGTTCGTCCGAACGTGCTCATTCCCGCCCGCGACGGTGTGCCGCTGGCCGCCGACATCTACCTGCCCGCGCGCAACGGCGTGGCGGTGGAGGGAGCATTCCCTGCCATCGTCGAGCGCACGCCCTATCTCAAGGACGGCACGAACTACGCGCGTCGCGGCCATTGGTACGCCCGGCGCGGCTACGCCACGGTCATCAACGACGTCCGCGGACGCGGGCAATCGTCCGGCGAGTGGTATCCCTTCGCCCTCGAAGCGCCCGACGGCTTCGACGTGGTCGAATGGGTGGCCGCGCAGCCGTGGTGCAACGGGCGCGTGGGCACCATGGGGGCCAGCTACGCCGGGTCGGACCAGAGCGCGCTGGCCACGCTCAATCCACCGCACCTCGCGTGCCAGGTCGTCGGGCAGGGCACCAGCAACTATCACGTCTCGTCGCTGCGGCAGGGCGGCGCGCTCGAGCAACGCTTCATCCGCTACGCCTTCCGCATGGCGCGCACCAGTCGCGAAGCCCTGGCCGACCCCGACCTGAAGCGCACCTTCGACGCGGCCGATCTCCAGATCCCCGAGCTGTTCGGCCCGCCGCTGCGATTCCGTCCCGGGCGGACGGCCCTGCGCCTGCTCCCCACCTACGAGCAATGGGCCTGGGACATCCTGACCCGCGGCCTCTACGACGAATACTGGATGCAGCGCGGCTACACCATCGACCGCTACTGGGACGAGCACTCCGATGTGCCCGTGCTATTCCAGAGCGGCTGGTACGACACCTATCCACGCGGCGCGATCGCCAACTACCTCGCCCTCAGCGAGCGCAAGTCCAGCCCCATGCGGCTGGTGATGGGTCCCTGGCGGCATGGCGAGGGCACGGTCGAGGAGAGCACCGCCGGCGACGTCCAGCTCGGCATCGACGCCGCCGCACCGGCCTACGACGACATGCGGCTGCGCTTCTTCGACGAGCACTTGAAGGGGCTCGACACCGGGTTGCGCGGCGCGCCGCCGGTGCGCTACCTCGTCATGGGCGGCCGCGCAGGGCGCCCACCCGCCGACCTCGACGCCTCCCTGTGGCACGGCGGCCGCTGGGAGAGCGCGGCCACGTGGCCCCCGCCGGAATACGAGGAACGGTCGCTGTACTTTCATCCGGACGGCTCACTCCAGCCGCAGGCGCCCGCGGGCCGGCACGAGCCCAGCCGCTATACCTACGACCCGCGTGATCCCGTGCCCACCGCCGGCGGGTCGATCAGCGCCTCGGAGGACATCCTGCCCTCCGGTGGATTCGACCAGCGCGGACAGCCCGGACGCTTCTTTGGACATCACGACACGCTGTCGCTGGCCTCGCGCCCCGACGTTCTGTCGTTCGAGACGCCGCCGCTGGACGCCGACGTCGAGATCGCCGGTCCCGTAGAGGTGCGGCTTTTCGCCGCGACCACGGCGGTCGACACCGACTTCACCGCCAAGCTGCTCGACGTCTACCCCCACGACCGCGACGCGCCCGGTAGCACGCCCGGGGGCTACGAGCTGAATCTCTGCGACAGCATCATCCGCGCGCGCTTCCGCAACGGATTCGAGTCGGAGGAGTTCCTCACTCCCGGCGAGATTTGCGAGTTCCGCATCATCCTGTATCCAACCGCCAATCGCTTCGCCCGCGGGCACCGCATTCGGGTTGACATCTCGTCGAGCAACTACCCTCGTTTCGACGCCAATCCCAACACCGGTGAGCCGCTGGGGCACGCCCGCCGCGTCACGACGGCTGACCAGTCGATCTTCCACGACGCCAGTTGGCCGAGCCGCCTGCTCATTCACGCGCACGCCGATTCGGCCGGCGCGTCGTCGGGCGATTCCGGAGGCTGAGGCGTGCACCGCACCTTCGGCGGCACGAGTGTTGTTTGCGTCCGCGGCGACATCACCGAACAGCAGGTCGACGCGATCGTCAACGCGGCCAACGCGCAACTCGCCGGCGGCGGGGGCGTGGACGGCGCCATTCATCGGGCCGGCGGCCCCTCGATCATGGAGGAATGCCGCGCCATTGGCAGCTGCCCTACGGGCCAGGCCGTGCGCACCGGGGCCGGCGACCTGCCGGCCGAGCACGTCCTCCACGCGGTTGGGCCAATTTGGCGCGGCGGTGCGCAGGGTGAGGCTGACCTGCTCGCCTCGGCCTACGAGTCGAGCCTCCGGGCCGCCGCGGAGGCCGGTGCGCGCACGATCGCCTTTCCCTCCATCAGCACCGGCGCCTACGGCTACCCGAAGCCGGACGCCGCCGCCATCGCCTTAGCCACCGTGGCCTCGCACGCTCCGGCGCTCGAATTCGACGAAGTCCGCTTCGTGCTCTTCAGCGACGCCGACCTGCAGGTCTATCAGCAGGCGCTAAGCCAGGTCGCGGCGTCCGACGCGGGTGGCCCTTAGGACAGAGTCGGTTTCCCCATGCGTCGCGGGTCTCTCGTTGGCGGCTGCAAGATCTGTCGCTGGGCTTCGGTGAGCCCCTCCACGCCCTCACCGTCCGGATAGGGCATCCACCACGCCAGCGGCCGCGGGCTGTATTTGTAGAAGATCGTGCGGCGTTCGGCCGCGCCGTGCCACGGCAACGGCCCGTGCGTCAGCGCCTCGGTGAAGAACACCGCCGTCCCCGCGGGTCCGACCACCCGCTCGACGAACGGCTGAGCCTCTTCGAGGTCCTTCCAGTCGGCGGGGAAGGGCAGATTGCTCTTGTGGCTGCCGGGCACGCAGGCAAAGCCGCCGTCGCCGGGATTGACGTCCATGAGGTTGATCGCCACCACGCACAGGCCGTTGTAGAAGCGGCCGTCGGCAAACTCGAAATACTGCGCCGAGTCATAGGGCACGCGCCCGCCGTGCAGCGTGGCGCCGATGGGGCTGAGCCCTCCACGAATTATGTCAAGATAGGTGTGGTCCAGGCGCACATGCGGCCCCACCATGTCGACGACGTACGGCAGCAGCTTGGGATGATCGATCAGATCCCGGTACGGCGCGCCCCACGCCAGCAACTCCAAAAAGCGATACGTGGACCAGTCGGGGTCGGGAAGCGCCGCGATTTGCTCGTCGAGAACCTCGTTGAGCGCTTCCACTTCGGCGGCATCCAGCGCGTTCGGGACCGCCAGAAACCCCTGCAGGTCAAAGAGATACCGCTCGTGCTCAGTCATTGAACGATTCACCCGGCATCTGCCGCGGCCCATGCTGGCACATCCGGCTGCCGCGGGACACACCTCGACCGCAACGGAGGGGTCTGAATGAGGAAATTGGCTTCGCCCCAATCCGTTCGCCCTGAGATTGTCGAAGGGGTTTCGAACGGACTGGACTCCAGGGACGCAGTGAAACTCTGCGTGTTCAGGCGCTCTCGAGCTGGTGGTGGACCGGCGTGGGGCGCTAGGACCCCGTCGTTTCGAGACGCACTCGCGGGTCGATATAGGTATAGAGCACGTCGACGAGCAGGTTTGCCACGGCATAGATGACGGCAGACAGCAGCACCAGACCCTGCACCACCGGATAGTCGCGGTCGATGATGGCGTCGATCAGGCGGAGACCCAGTCCCTGGCGGTGGAACACGGCCTCGATGATCACGGCGCCGGCCAGCAAGCCACCGAACTCGAGGCCGATGACGGTGACTACGGGAATCAGGGCGTTGCGCAGCGCGTGCCCCATCACGACCACGCGCTCCTTCAGTCCTTTCGACCGCGCCGTGCGCACGTAGTCGCGGGACAGCACGTCCAGCATCGAGGAGCGGGTGAGTCGCGCCAGGATGGCGGATGCGGCCGTCCCTAGCGTCAGCGCCGGCAGGATCAGTTCCTTGCCATAGCCGTTGGAAACCGCCGGCAACATGCCTACGCCGTCATCCGTCTGCCACTTGATGGCGAACACCAGGATCAGGAGCAAGCCAACGAAGAAGGGCGGGAACGAGATGCCAAGGATGGCGAACATCTGCGCGCCGTAGTCAACAAAGGTGTGGCGTTTGATGGCCGATATCACGCCCGCTCCGACGCCGATGGTGATGGCCACCGCCATGCTCGCCATCGTCAGCGCAAACGTCGCCGGCCAGTGACTCGCAATCATGTCCACGACCGGGCGCCGGTAGGCAATCGACGTCCCGAGGTCCCCGCGCAAGACATCCCAGACGTAGAGGACGAACTGGTGCGGCGGCGATTTGTCCAGGTTGTAGCTCTCCCGCAGCCTCTCGAGCGCCTTCCGGCTGACTTCGCCGCCCTCGCGGCTGGTCGCGCCGGAGCCGCCGATTTCGCCCGATTGGAAAAAGATCTCGATCGGGTCGCCCGGGATCAGCCGCATGAGCACGAACACCACGATCAGCACGCCAAAGAGGACGGGGATCATGTAGAGGACGCGGCGGATGATGTATCCAACCATGGCTACGTCATTCTAACGGTGGAATCGGACGGCAGGCGCCCGACCGCCGGTTGACGGTCGGGCGCCTGCGGCATTCCGAGAGTCGCTACTCCTGGGTGCTGTAGAACTGCCCGTAGCTGGGCAGGTAGTCAATACCCAAGTGCAGCACGCCGCCGATGCGGTCCGGGTTGGACAGCCACGGCAGGTAGTCGTGCACCAACGGGATGGCGACCGCGTTCTCCATGAGGTAGAGCTCGGCTTCCTCCCAGATGGCTCGCTGCTCGTCCGGATCGAAGCTGGCCCGCGCGGCGTCCAGCAGACCGTCGATCTTCGCGCCCTCCGTCGCGGTGGCCGGAACGCCGTCCCACTCGAAGAACGAGTAGGCGCGACCCGGTCGACCGTAGAAGGACGTGTGGAAGCGGTCGTACAGCACGTCGCCGTTCGGCCCCGCCACGCCGATCCACGTGGTGTGGAAGGCGCCGTCCTGGGCCTGCTCGCGGTGCGTGGCCTCATCCATCTTCGGGATGTTCACCTGGATGCCCAGGCTCCGCTCGACATCCAGCTTGAACAGCTCGACCACGGGATCGCCGCGGTCGGGGTAGCTGATTTCAAGCTTGCGGCCGTCCGGCGCATAGCGGAAGCCGTCGTCGCCCATGGCGTAGCCGGCCTCGTCAAGCAGCGCGCTGCCCTTGGCCGGGTCGTACGTGTAGAGCTGACCGGCCTCGGCGCTGCGGCCCACGGTGCCCGGCACCAGCAGGTTGCTGATG
Source organism: Chloroflexota bacterium (assembly GCA_026706485.1). Classification (NCBI taxonomy): domain Bacteria; kingdom Bacillati; phylum Chloroflexota; species Chloroflexota bacterium. Next base: position 283,182 of record JAPOYR010000013.1, read on the forward strand.
TTGGTGGGAGCCGTGCCGCCGTTGGCGCGCACCGTCACGGTTCGCCGGTCGACGCCGAACAGCAGCGCCTTGCGCACCGCCAGGTCGTCCAGCGGCCAGAGCTGCGTGTGCAGCGGCATGTACTGACCCATGCCCGGCGCGGCGAATCCGATGACGTGGTACTTCGGGTTCTCGGACACCCGCTTGTAGTCGGCGAACGACCAGTTCAGCAGGATGTCGACTTCGCCCGCCTCGAAGGCCTGGGCGTTGTCGGTCATGTTGAAGCCGAAGATCTGCGACCGCATGCGGTCGGGATACGCCGGACCCTGGTTCGGCAAGTACGACGGGCCCCAGGCCCACTTGTCGAACCGCTCGCCGACGATCTTCACGTCGTCTTCCCACTCCAGCATCTTGAAGGGGCCGGTGCCGACCGGATGTCGGTCGAGGTCCTCGCCCATCTCCGTAATGGCCTTCGGCGAAGCGAACACCACGTGCTGGTGAGCGATGAACTTGAGGAAGAATGCCTGCGGCTGGTCCGTGTGGAACCTGACCGTGAAGTCGTTGACCTTCTCGACGCCGGAAATGCCGGCGATGTCACGCACCACGTGACCGCGCGGCAGCTCCTCGTCCAGGAACCGATCGAAGTTGAAAAGCAGGGCGTCCGCGTCGAACGGCGTCTCGTCGTGGAAGAGCACGTCGTTCCGCAGCGGCACCGTCCAGCTCAGCTTGTCGTCCGAAACCTCGGGCAGGTCGGAGGCCAGCGTCGGCAGAATCGCGTTCCCCGGGCCGTAGTTGTACAGCAGCTCGTAGAACATGTTCGCCGGCTCGGCGGTGCGTCCGCCCCACGTCGCCGGGTCGAAGTTCGTCGGGTTGCCGAAGGTCATGTAGCTGACCTCGCCGCCAACCTTGGGGTCCCACGGCTTCAGGCCGATGTTGACCGCCGAGTCGAGATTGTGGATGTCGATGCCCGGCGCGCGCTCGGCGGCCTGCTCGACGATCTTCTCGACGACTCGCTCGACGACCTTCTGGACTTCAACCTCGCGGACCACGTCGCGGGTGACGACCTTCTCGACCTCGACCTCTTTGATGGTCTCGACCGGGACTTCCTTGATCACCTCTTTGGTGACGACCGTCTCGACCGGGACTTCCTTCACCACTTCCTTGGTGACGACCGTCTCGACCGGAACTTCCTTCACCACCTCTTTGACTTCGGTGACCGTGACCGTGACCGTCCGCTCGACGACCTCGGCCTCGCCGCACGCGGCCAGAGCGGCAACTCCAACACCGCCCGCCAGCGCCGCCGCCCCACCGCGGAGCAGCTTGCGACGACTCAAAGACTTACTCGGACCCATAGACATTCCCCTCCCATTTGGGGTGATCGTGCATGCACGCGGCGCGCATCCTACACGACTCTTGTGAATCAGGCACACGTTTTTCTATTGCTGGTACGAAGTCGGCGCGCTCAGTGGGACCACGCCCCCGCTTGCGGATCGAGCGCCTCACGCAACCCGTCGCCCAGGAGATTGATCGAGAGCACCGTGATGGCGATCGCCAGGCCGTTGAAGGTCGAGATCCACCACGACGACCGCAGCAGATGCCGGCTCGACGACAGCTCCAGGCCCCACTCGGGCGACGGGCGCTCGGCGCCCAGGCCCAGGAAGCTCAAGCCCGCGGCGGCCAGGATGGCCCCGCCCAATCCCAGCGTGGCCATGATCAGGATCGGACTGACGATGTTCGGCAAAATGTGGCGCAGCATGATGCGCGTGTCGGACATGCCCACGGCGCGTGCCGCCCGCACATACACCAGCTCTCGGGCGGCGAGCGTCGTCGAACGCACCACGCGCGCATAGAACGGGATGCCGGCCACTCCCAGCGCGATCATGGCGTTGTTCAGGCCAGACCCGAGAGCGGCGACGACCGTCATCGCCAGCAGCAATCCCGGAAACGCCAGCATCACGTCGATGATCCGGCTGATCACCATGTCCACCCAGCGCCCGAAATAGCCCGCCGACAACCCAATCAGCGTGCCGACGATGGCCGAAATCGTCACCGCCGAGAACCCGACGCGAAGCGAAATCCGGGAGCCGCGCACGATGCGGCTGAAGACATCGCGCCCGATGTCATCGGTGCCCAGCGGATGGCCTTCCGAACCCGGAGGCAGGTTGGCCGCCAGAATGTCGAAATGGTTCTCCGGTTCGGTCGCGATCAAATCGGCAAAGATCGCCGCAAGCGAGATGACGATCAAAATGCCCAGCCCCGCCAGGGCCGCCTTGTTCCGTCGCAGCCGCCGCCACGCCATCGTCCACTCGCTGCGCGGTTTGGGCGCAGCAGCGGCCTCGAGCCCGGATTCGCCCTCAGCCAGCGTGTCGGTGGTCAACCTCACTCCTTCGCGTGAAATACCGACCAAATCGCAGCAGTAGCTGCGTCCGCCCCAGCGGTCGCCCGCCAACGCTACCACTTTGGAAATGCCGGCCCGTCGGACGATTCGAACCACGTGTGCGTCGAGCCGTGGAACGCACAAACCGGCGCAGCGTCCCAAATAGTCGCTCACCCGTGCAAGCGCGCCGCCTGCCAGATTGACACGACGGCGCGCCACGCCTTACGTTCCGCCTTGAGGTGACGGCTCGCCTCCGGCGAGTCGTTCGGATGCATCTCGCTTATCGGTGCATCCGTGGCGTTGTCCGGCCCGAGCCGCCTGGAACCATTGACGGTCTCCGAGGCGGAGCCCACCTCGCGCAGACAGGCGGGGGAGCGGGTGTGTCGACGGACGCCCTAAGAGAGCCGACCAGCGCAACAGCGCAAGACCCACTCGAACTGCGTCCGCCGCGCAGCGAGTGGCAGATGTCCTATCGCCGCTTTTACCGCCACAAAGCAGCCGTTCTCGGCCTTTCGATCCTCATCATCATCAGTATCGGCGCGATCTTCGCGGACGTGATCGCCATCGAGCCCGAGGAGACGTTCTACAGCTTCGATGAGTTGCAGACCAAGAAATGGCTGCCGCCGTTGACCGACGGCCACCTCATGGGCACGGACGACATCGGGCGCGACGTGTTCAGCCGCGTGGTCCGCGGCTCCCGAGTCTCGCTGCGCGTCGGATTCTTCGCGGTCGGCATTGCCAGCATCGCCGGCACGCTGTTCGGTCTCGCCGCCGGCTACTTCGGCGGGTGGGTCGACCAGGTGGTCAGCCGAGCCATCGACGTGATGCTGGCCTTCCCCGACTTGCTGCTGGCGATTGCGATCTTGGCGGCGCTCGGGCCCAGTCTCGTAAACGCCATGGTGGCGCTGGGCCTGGCGGGGATCCCCGGCTATGCGCGCGTCGTTCGAGGCGCCACGCTGGCCGCGCGCGAGCTGGTCTACGTGCGGGCCGCGCGCGCCGTGGGTATGTCGGACACCCGCATCATGCTGCGCCACATCCTGCCCAACGTGCTCAGCCCGATCCTGATCATGATGACCCTGGGCCTCGGCGGCGCCATCCTCGCCGCTTCCGCGCTGGGATTTCTCGGCCTGGCCGCCGACCCGCCGACCCCGGAGTGGGGCAGCGAGCTCAACCTCTCGCGCGCCTACCTGCGGACCGCCTGGTGGGTGTCCACGTTCAATGGAGCGGCCATCGCCGTCACGGTCCTGTCGGTCAACATGGTCGGCGACGGCCTGCGCGAGGCGCTCGACCCGCAGGCCAGCTCGTGGGCACGCTAAAATGCCGTCACCGAAAGGGTCTATGCCTGAATCACGATTTCAGCCGGCAATAGACGTGTCGTGCACAGGGGAGGTGTCCGATGGGGAGTAAAGGATTGGTAACCCGGCGCAAGGTCATGCGCGGGGGGTTGGCCGCCTTGGCCGGCGGCGTCGGCGCGGCCGCGCTTGCCGCGTGCGGCGAAGCCGAGGTCGTCGAGAAGACGGTCACGGTGACGGTCACCGAAGTCAAAGAGGTGATCAAGGAAGTTCCGGTCGAAGTCCCGGTCACCAAGGAAGTCGAGGTCGAGCGGGTCGTCGTCAAGGAAGTCCCGGTCGAAACCATCAAGGAAGTGCCCGTCGAGACGATCAAAGAGGTCGAGGTCGAAAAGGTCGTCGAGAAGGAAGTCGTCAAAGAGGTCTTTGTCGAGAAGGTCGTCATCGAAGAGAAGCTGGTCGAGCGCGCCAAGGAGTTGGTGCCCGGCATCAACATCTTCAGCTACCCCGACGTCATTCCGCTGGGGCCCTACAACCCAACCGTCGGCGGCGAGGTGAGCTACCCGACCTTTGGCAATGCCAACAGCTATCACCCGCTGCGCGCGGCCAGCCGAGCGTCGGTTGAGATCGGCAACATGATCCACGAGCCGCTCTACGTGCTTGGCGCGGGCAATGACTTTGCCCCGCTCCTGGCCGCGGGCTCCGAGGTTCAGGACGACCGCACGCAGTGGCGCATTCGCCTGCGCAACGACGTGGTCTTCCACAACGACGAGCCGTTCAACGCCGACACCGTGATCTCGAACTTCGAAGAAATCTTCGACGAGAGCATCGTGCGCGGCGGCATCGTCGGCTTCGCCAACGAGCTCAACAAGGTCGAGAAGGTCGACGACTTCACGGTCGACTTCTTCACCAAGATCCCGAACGCGCTTTTCCACAAGCCACTCACCCGCGGCTATCGGCCGTGGCCGTTGGTGGCCAAGGAAATGGGCGATGACTTCGACTTCAACCCGATCGGGACCGGTCCCTTCAAGTTCGAGAGTTGGACCGACAACGTCGAGCTCGTCGGCACGCGGTTCGACAAGTACGGCTGGGCGCCGTGGTACTCCGCGAACCAGGGTCCGGCATACGCGGATCGAGCCGTCGGCAAGGTCCTGTCGAACGACAGCACGGCGCGGATCAACGCGATGGAGGCGGGCGAGGTCAGCTTCCTGCTCCACTTCGTGTTCCCGCACGTGCAGCGCATCTCGACGAACCCGAGCTTCCGAGTGCTGGGCATCCTGAACGAGGGCATGCCGCAGTACATGCCGATCAACACGCAGCTGTTCCCGACGGACGACGTCGAGGTTCGCCGCGCGATGATCGAAGGCATCGACCGGCGCACGGTCACCGTGCGCGCCAACGGCGGCGTTCCGCCGGTAGTCGTCAGCAACTGCCTCACGTCGGAGGCGGTCAAGGGCTACAACCCGGAGGTCAACAACCTCTACACCTTCGACGTGCAGAAGGCGCAGGCGCGGCTCGACGCCGCCGGCTGGACGCTGGGCGACGACGGCTTCCGCTACAACTCGGACGGCGAGCTGCTCGAGATCGTCTTCCCGGACACCGGCTTCCCGGTGCGCGAGCTGTTCAAGCTCGACGTCGAGAAGTCCCTCGGCATCTCGGTGCAGATTCCGAAGATGGAAGGCAGCACGTTCAACGAGCAGATGCAGAACGGCGCCTTCCACGCGGCGTACGTGGGTGTCGGCGGACCGGACGGCGACGTGCTGTGGGACCGCTTCCACACGTCCGTCTACGGGCTGCCGGGGCGCGCCTACTCGCGCTGGATGTACACGGACCCGCCCGGAGAGGCCACGCCAGGCGTGGAGCTGGATGCGCTGCTCGACGGCGCGCGGGTCGAGTTCGACGAGGCCAAGCGGATCGATCTGTGGCAGCGGGCGAGCCACATCATCATGGACAACGCCTTGATGATTCCGTTCGTCACCGAGTTCCTCAGCTGGATCGCCAACACCGACATCGTCGGCGGGAACCTCTACGTCGGGAACTTCGCGTTGCCGATTTGGAGCGACTGGTACGACAAGCGGGTCGGCTAGCCGAAAGGACTTGGCGCACGCAACTGGGTAGCTAAAGGGATCAGGCGCAGGCATGGGTGGCTACATCATCCGACGCGTCCTCTACACGATTCCCGTCGTGTTGGGAGTGTTGGTGACGACGTTCATCCTCCTGCGCCTGATCCCGGGCGACCCGGTTGATCTGTTCTATCTCGGCGGCCAGGACCCGTCAGGCACCGTGTCGTTCGTCGTTACGCCCTCGCAGCAGAGCGCCTACGACGCCCTGCGCAAGGAATTCAATCTCGACAAGCACATCGTCCACCAGTTCTTCATTTACCTCTGGGACTTCATTCGGTTCGACTTCGGCAAGTCAATTCGGTCGCAGCGTCCGATCAACGAGATCATCGGGGACCACTGGCCGGCCACGATTCAGCTCACCTTGGCCGGGATGGGCCTCGCGCTGTTCATTGGCATTGGCGCCGGCGTGATCTCAGCGATCCGCCACCACACGTGGATCGACTACGCCTCGCAGAGCTTTGCGGTCTTCGGCGTATCCATCCCGAGCTTTTTCCTCGGCGTCATCCTGGTCATGATCTTCAGCGTCGCGCTCGGGTGGCTGCCGGCGATCTCCAACGGCCACGGCAAGGAGCTCATCTTGCCGGGGATCACCCTGGGTACGGCCGCGTCGGCGATTCTTGCCCGCTTGATGCGGTCCTCCATGCTCGACGTGCTGTCGCGTGACTACATCCGCACCGCGCGCGCCAAGGGTCTGCGCGAGCGCGCCGTCATCTGGCTGCACGCGCTGCGAAACGCGCTGATCCCGGTGGTCACGGTCGCCGGCCTGGCCTTCGGCGGTCTGCTCACCGGCACGGTCATCATCGAGTCGGTCTTTACTCGCCAGGGTCTCGGACTCCAGCTCATCTCCGCCATCACCCAGCGCGACTATCCGGTCGTTCAGGGCCTCGTGATGCTCGCCGCGCTCCTCTACGCCGGCATGAACCTCGTCGTCGACATCCTCTACACCTATATCGACCCGCGCGTCCGGCTCGTCCGCGCATCCGTCTAACGCGCAAACACCCTAAGCGTCCGCCGGGCTAGAAGTTCGTGTACGAGCCGTCGCGGCGGTGGAGCAGCGTCGAATTCCAGGGGCGAAGCTCCTGGCTCGCGGCAATGTCCTCGTCGACCTCGATGCCCAAGCCAGGCTCGGTCGGCAGCGGGTACCACGTCCCGTCCAGCTCGACCTGCTCGGGATAGATCGCACGCCGCTCGGGCGTCGTGTCGGAATTGTCCGCGCCTCCGCCCCCGCGCGGCGGGGTGCGCACCTCCAGCCAGGCGCAGTTGGGAATGGCCGCCAGGAAGTGCACCGACGCGGCGGTGCACAGCGGGCCGACCGGGTTGTGCGGCATGAGGTCGATGTAGTGCGCCTCGCACCAGGCGGCGACCTTCATCGCTTCCGTGAATCCGCCGACATTGCAGATGTCGATGCGCATGAAGTTCGCCAGCCCGCGCTCGATATACGGCAGCGCTTGCCACTTGCTTTCGAACTCCTCGCCGATCGCGAATGGCACTTCGGTCATCGAACGCAGGGTTTCATAGGCCTCGGGCGTCTGGTCGCGAATCGGCTCCTCCAGGAAGTCGAGCGCCGCGCGAGGCAGCCGCTGGCAGAACGACGCCGCTTCGGCCACCGTCAGTCGGTGGTGATAGTCGATGCCCAGCACCGGCGCCTGGCCGAGGGCTTCGCGCACACGAATCACCCACTCCGCGGTCAGGGCAATCGACTCGCGCGGTTCGAAAAGCCGCCCATCCTCACCGGCATCGGCAGTACCCAGGCCCAGCCGGATGGCCGGCCAACCCTCCCCGTGCAGGTGCAGGACGTCATCGACCAGCTCGGGGCCATACGGCGCGTGCGCGGTCGCGAAGCCGGGGACGAAATCGCGATGTCTTCCGCCCAGCAGCTCATAGACCGGCACGCCCAGCGCCTTGCCCTTGAGGTCGTACAGGGCGATGTCGATGGCCGAGATCGCCGCGGTGAGCACCCGCCCGCCCTCGAAGTACTGGCTGCGGTAGAGCTCCTGCCACAGGGCGCCGATTTGCATTGGATCGCGCCCGATCAGGAAGTCGCGGTAGTGCCGCACGGCGCCCTCGACCGCCCACTCGCGCGCCGACATCCCCGAGCAACCCCAGCCCACGAGGCCTGAATCAGTCTCGACCTTGACGATGGTCTCCGCGCGCGGACCGCCCCACGGCAGATAGGTCTTCACGTCGGTGATGGTCATGACGAGGTCGCTCTCCTATCGCCCGGCGGAGACTCCGAGACCACGCCGCCGGTTCAGCATCGAACGTAGCGCGTTTTGAGACCTTTGCGTAACTCCGGTAGGGGCGGGTCTCAGACCCGCCCGACGCCCAAGCATCCGGCGCGCCTCCAGATTCGGTCGAACTGGATTCCGGCCTCCGCCGGAATGACGGAGGCATTGCGCAAAGGTCTCGTTTTGGGAGATGCCGCGCCCAGGCCGATGCAAATGAGACCCGGACCTACCGACTGGCAATGCCCTGCCGCCAGCAGTCGGGAAGGGAATCTCCCACATTGATCGCGTCGAATGTGCTTCGCCGTCGCAAGACCGAACCCAGGTAGACGCCCCGCGACCAGCCATGGCACGAGAGGAAATCCGTGGGTAGCGGCTCGTTGTCGGCGTATCCCGCCAGGTCTTCTTGCAGACGGAAACAGGTCTCCGATTCCTCGTCGGCGGATATCCGATAGCTCACGCACCCCAGGTCCTCATCGTCGGGGTGGATGCGCTTGGCCGTCACGACGTACTCGGACCGCGACCCGAAGATGTTCTGGTACCAGCCGCGCCCCCAGATGGTGCGCTCCGGGTGGTCGGTGTCGATGGTCACGAAAAACGCCAGCGGCAACGCCAAACCCAGCGCGGCACCCAAGAGGCCCGTCGCCACGTGAAGCGGCCAGGATGCTCGCAAGCGCCTCGCCACACCCACGGCCAGGATCATCCCCACCAGCCCGGCCACGATCAGGAAGATGGGCACGACCCAGCCGGCCGACCGCACGCCAAACGTCAGCAGCGCCGCGATCGCCGCGGCCACGAACCCCCAGGCGATCCAGACGAACCGCTCGCTGGTCACGGTTTCGCCAAGGGAGGCGGCTCAGCCGTCCGAGCTGGTGATCTGAAACGAGTAGAGCTGCGCGTCGTGCATGTAGAACCGCAGGTGGCGGTGCGGGATGAAGGTCGAATACACCGTCCCCGAGTCGATCCCCTCCGGCAGCGGCAGCGTCGCGTCCCCGCCCCAGGTCACGACGTGGGAAATCGAGTCTCCCGTGAACACGTCGCAGTCGTCCGCGGACCGACCCTCCATCACCCGGTAGGTCACGTCCGACGCCTCCACCTTGATGTAGCCCTGTGGCCCGCAGGACGCGTTGATCACCAGCCGGTCGCCCGGCGCGATGAACGCCTCCGTCAGCAGCATGCCCACGTGCTTGTCGTTCGTCCCGACCGACACGAAGCCATGCCGCCGCAGCTTGCCCAGCCCTAACCCGTAGGGCTGGCGCTGCTGCGGCGACTTGGCGCCGGCGCCTCCGTAGTAGAACCACGACTCATCACCCACGTCCACCATGTGCGGCGCCGCCACGACCAGCTCGTCGAACGAGCCGGGGCCGCCTCCGGGAATCCACGTGTGGGTCGGTCGCAGACGGTCCCAGTTGCGCGCGTCCCGGCTGAAGGCCAGCTGCGGATGCAGCTTGTACTCCGTCATGGCGAGCACGCCCAGGAACGCCACCCAGTGGCTCCCCAGCCGGTAGGGCCGCATGCTATAGAACGAGTCGTCCAGGTTGTCCAGTTCCGGGTCCGGCGCCAGCGCCAGCCGCGGCTCGCTCCAGTGCTGGAAGTCCCGGCTCTGCGACTGGAAGATGCGGCGCATTCCGCGCCGGTTCGACAATCCGTGCGCCGGGTCCGTGGTCGAGCCGCCGGCGATGGCCTTCTCCACCAGGCCGACCCGCGGCCGCGGCGCCATCTCCATCCACGGGTGCCGCGTCAGGATGTTGTACGTGCGCGTCTCGGGGTCGAAGAACGGGTAGATGCTGTCGCCTTGCTTCGCGCCCAGGCCCTCGAACGTGTGAGGCTCGTCGTAGGTCGTCCAGTGAATGCTGTCCGCCGAATAGGCCCGCCGCACATTCGCCCCGGGCAGCTCGTCCGCCACCCGAAAGCCCGGCGGCCCGATCTCATAGATCGCCTTGTAGCGGCGCGCCGGATCCGTCTCCAGCGGGTCGTCCAGCGGCGCCAGTCCCCAGACATTCCCGTGCGTGCGGTCGCCCATCACGATGTTGGTGTCGTGCCCGTCCTCGTGCACGATCCCCATGGGCGGCTTCACCCACGTGTAGCCGTCTTCCGAGCGCGCGTAGCAGACGCGAAAGCGGGATATGTCGTAGTCGATCAGGGTGCCGCCGGTGCGGGCGGCCTTCTCCTGGTCGATGTCGAAGTCGGAGTAGAGGAGGTGAAAAACGCCCTCGTCGTCGCGCCACACCTTGTAGTCGTCGGCGTGCATGTTGACGTGGTGCTCCCACGGCTTGTCCTGGATCAGGATTGGGTTGCCCTCGTGCATCTCCGGCGTATGCACCGTCCGGGAGATGTTCTGGATCTCCTCGATCATCCCGGTGTCGAAGAAGTACTGCGGCGTATCGCGGATGTGAAGCTCGGTCGAGTCGAGGTCGGCCATGGGTGTGCTCCCGTGACTCAGACCTAGCGACCGTAGCACCTTGGCGGGCAACCCAGGCTGCAGGGCGAGATGAGGCTCCACCGCCAGGCGCGCCGCAACTGGCGTCGCGTGCGGCCCTTGCGAATTGCGCGCCCATCTATAGTGGCCGCCAGGTGCCGGGGCCGGCTGGCGCCAAGAGAGCCGCACGCGAGAAACCAATGCCCAACTACAGATCGCGCGTACCCAGCTACACCTTCCCGACCACGCTCGAAGCCCAGGAGGCGGCGCTCGCCACCAATCCACTCATGCGGCGCTTGCAGGCCTCGCGGGCGGCGCTCGCCGACGACCCGTACCGCCCGATCTATCATTATGTCAATCCAGAGGCCACGCTCAATGATCCCAACGGCCTGTGCTTCTGGCAGGGCAACTGGCACCTCTTCTATCAGGCCTATCCGCCCGAAGATCCGCGTCAACATTGGGGCCACGCCGTGTCGAGGGACCTCGTGCATTGGCGCGACCTTCCCTACTGCATCTATCCCGACCCCGAAGAGAAGTGCTTCTCCGGTTCGACCCTGGTGGAGGACGACCGGGTCATTGCCATGTACTTCGGCACGCAGGTCGGCAACATGGTGGCCACGTCGAGCGATCCGCTGCTGCTCAACTGGACGAAAGTTGCCAACCGGGCGGTGATTCCGATTGCCGCGTCCGACGGATCGCCCCTGCCATACACCGTTTACGACCCGTGCATCTGGATGAAGGACGGCGTCTACTACTCCCTTTCGGGCTGGGCCAGACCCGGCGGTCCCGCCGGCAAGCCGATCCGCGCGAATTTCCTGTTTCGCTCCACCGACCTGGAGCATTGGGAATACCTGCACCCGTTCGTCGAGGACGACCGCTACACCTTGGTCGGCGACGACGGCTCGGTGCCCTATTTCTGGCCGATCGGCGACCGGCACATCCTGCTCTTCGCCAGCCACATGACCGGCGCCCAATACTTGCTGGGGGACTACGACACGGCGCGGGACAAGTTCGTGGCCACCCACGGGGGACGGTTCAATTTCGGCGCCATGCGGCCCGCCGGCATCCACGCACCCTCCGCCACGCCGGACGGCCGGGGCGGCGTCATCGCCATCTTCAACATGAACGAGGGCAAGCCGACCGAGGGTTGGAATCAAATCATGTCGCTGCCGCGACGCCTAACGCTCGACGGTGACGACCTGTTCATGGAACCGGTGCCGGCGCTCGCGGCGCTGCGGGACGCTCACATCCGAGTGGATACGACCCTGTTACCCGCAAACGCGGAGCACGTGTTCGAGTCGGTCCAGGGCCGTGCGCTCGAGCTCGTGGCCGTACTCAATCCCCAGGACGCACCCATGGTCGAACTGAACGTCCTGCGCTCGCCGGGCAAAGAGGAGTTCACACGCATCGCCTTCTACAAGAACCGCGGACATTTCGAGCGCGTCTTGGGTACCGGGCGGCATTTCAGCCTGGTCACCATCGACACGTCGTACGCGTCGGGGGCGCCGGACGTCCTGTCACGAGCTCCGGAAACGGCGCCGGTGAATGTCGAGCCGGACGAGCCCGTCGAGCTGCGGATATTCGTTGACCACAGCGTCGTCGAAGTGTTTGTGAACCAGAAGCAGTGCGCCGCGGTTCGCGTCTATCCGGAGCGGGCCGACAGCATTGGGGTATCGCTGCGAGCGCAAGGGGCCGACGCCGTGCTCAAATCGCTCGATGCGTGGACTATGCGGTCGATCTGGCCTTGACGCCGATTGAACCGGCCCCGAGCCGGTCTTTGCCTCACAGCCTCCGGGCGCCACGATGCGTCGGCACACTTCGAGTGGCTTCGTTGCCGTGGCCGAGCCATCCTGGCCATTTCCCCAGCCTGGTCAGCCGTCCGAGCTGGTGATCTGAAACGAATAGAGCTGCGCGTCGTGCATGTAGAACCGCAGGTGCCGGTGCGGGATGAAGGTCGAATACACCGTCCCTGAGTCGATCCCCTCCGGCAGCGGCAGCGTCGCGTCGCCGCCCCAGGTCACGACGTGGGAAATCGAGTCGCCCGTGAACACGTCGCAGTCATCCGCGGATCGACCCTCCATCACCCGGTAGGTCACGTCCGCCGCCTCCACCTTGATATAGCCCTGCGGCCCGCAGGACGCGTTGATCACCAGCCGATCGCCCGGCGCGATGAAGGCCTCCGTCAGCAGCATGCCCACGTGCTTGTCGTTCGTCCCGACCGACACGAAGCCATGCCGCCGCAGCTTGCCCAGTCCTAACGCGTAGGGGCTGCGATCCCGCGCGGATAGGGCGCCGGCGCCCCCGAAGTAGAACCACGACTCATCGCCCACGTCCACCAGGTGCGGCGCCGCCACGATGAACTCGCCGAACGAGCCCTTCCCCCCGCCCCCGATCCACGCGTGCGTCGGCCGCAGGCGGTCCCATTTGCGCGCGTCCCGGCTGTAGGCCAGTTGCGGGAACATCGTGCGCGTGGTCATGTTGAGCACGCCCAGAAACCCGACCCAATGGCTGCCCAGCCGGTAGGGCCGCATGCAGTAGAACGAGTCGTCCAGGTTGTCCAGCTCCGGGTCCGGCGCCAGCGCCAGCCGCGGCTCGCTCCAGTGGTGGAAGTCTCGGCTCTGGGCAAAGAAGATGCGCCGCATCCCCCTCCGGTTCGACAGCCCGTGCGCCGGGTCGGTGGTCGAGCCGCCCGCGACGGCCTGTTCGACCAGACCCACCCGCGGCCGCGGCGCCATCTCCAACAACGGATGGCGCGTGAGGATGCAGTACGTGCGCGTCTCGGGGTCGAAGAACGGGAAGATGCCGTCGCCCTGCTTGGCGCCCAGCCCCTCGAACATGGGCGGCTCGTCATAGGTCGTCCAGTGGATGCTGTCGGCGGAATATGCGCGCCGCACGTTCGCCCCGGGAAGCTCGTCCGCCACCCGAAAGCCCGGCGGTCCGATCTCGTAAAACGCCTTGTACCGACGCGCCGGATCCGTCTCCAGCGGGTCGTCCAGCGGCGCCAGGCCCCACACATTCCCGTGCGTGCGGTCGCCCATCACGATGTTGGTGTCGTGGCCATCCTCGTGCGTGATCCCCATCGGCGGCTTTTCCCAGGTGACGCCGTCCTCCGAACGCGCGTAGCAGACGCGAAAACGGGCAATGTCGTAGTCGATCAAGGTGCCGCCCGTGCGGCGCGACTTCTCGTGGTCGATGTCGAAGTCGTTATAGAGGAGGTGAAAGACGCCATCGTCGTCACGCCAGACCTTGTAGTCGTCGGCGTGAAGGTTGACGTGGTGCTCCCACGGCTTGTCCTGGACCAGGATCGGGTTGCCCTCGTACAGCTCCGGCGTATGCACCGTCCGGGAGATGTTCTGGATCTCCTCGATCATGCCGGTGTCGAAGAAGTACTGCGGCGTGTCGCGGATGTGCAGTTCGGTCGAGTCGAGGTCAGCCATGGGGCGGCTCCTGGAGCCGTGATTCGGTCACCGTAGCACCGGAGATGCCGGGCGCCGCGCTGGCCGCGCTGCCGGCCCGATGCTAGGCGCCGCTCGATCCTTCGAGACGCACGCGCGGGTCGATGTAGGTGTACAACACGTCGATCACGAGATTCATAACCGCGTAGACCAGCGCCGCCATGACGACGAGACCTTGAGCGATGGGATAGTCGCGCTGGTTGATGGAATTGATGAGCTGAAATCCCAGTCCCTGGCGTGTAAACACCGCCTCGATCACCACCGCCCCGCCGAGAAGGCCGCCGAACTCGAGCCCGATCACCGTCACCACGGGAATCAGCGCATTGCGCAGCGCGTGGAGCCAAATCACCGCGCGCTCACGCAGACCCTTGGCCCGCGCCGTGCGGATGTAGTCCCGGGACATCACGTCCAGCATCGACGACCGGGTCAGCCGAGCCAGGATGGCGGAGGCCGCCAGGCCCAAGGTGATCGACGGCAAGATCAACTCCTTGCCGTGACCATTGGAAATCGCCGGCAGCCAGCCCAACGTGATGCTGAATATGAAGATCAAGACGAGCCCAAGCAGGAATTGCGGCACCGACACGCCGATAATCGCGAACATCTGGGCCGCGTAGTCGATGATGGTGTGGTGCTTGATCGCGGATAGGATGCCGGCGGTCAGCCCCACCACGATGGCGACCGACATCCCCACCAACGTGATCTGCATGGTCGCAGGCCAATGGTCGCCAATGATATGCAGCACCGGCCGCTTCTTGCGGATGGAGATCCCCAGGTCGCCCCGCACCAGGTCCGCCAGATACAGCACGTATTGGTGGGGCATCGACTTGTCGAGGTTGTAGGCCTCGCGCAGCCGCTCGAGCGTGGACTCCGATTCGAGGCCGGCGGCCGACGCGCTGGCTTGCCCTGGCTGATCCTGGCCGAAGTAGTAGAGGGTGATCGGATCACCAGGCACCAGGCGCAGCAGCACGAACGCCACCGTGACCACTCCGAGAGTGACCGGAATGATGTAGAGCACCCGTCGCAGGATGTAGGCGCCCATGGCTATGCCAAGCGGGCGCGGCGCCGCAAGGCGCCGCGCCCAGCTTCAAGCCGACCGATACCGTTTCCCGGCAATTCGGCCCCCGAGGCTGTCTTCATCGACAACGATGCGACTGGCGCTCCTAGTCCTTGCTGTAGAGGTCGCCGAAGTAGGGATGCGACGCTCCGCTGCCGATGAACATCCGCCCGCCAACGGTGGACGGATTCGTCAGCCACGCCAGGAGCGACTGCACCAGCGGGACGCCCACCGCGTTCTCCATCAGGAGATACTCGGCATCCTTCCACATCTGCACCCGCTTCTCCGCGTCGAACTCGGTGCGCGCGCCGTCCAACAGCGGGTCGATGCGCGAGTCGGGGTTGGGCACGCCCGGCTCGCCCGAGTACTCGAAGAACGTCCACGCGCGACCGGGCTTGCCCAGCAGCGACGTGTGGAATCTCGTGTACAGCGCATCGCCGTTGCGACCGCCCACGCCGTTCCACGCGTGGTGATAGAGCCCCTGGCTCATCCCCTCGGCAAACGTCGGGAAGTCGATATTTGGCACGTCCACGAAGATGCCGATGTTGGACTCGATGTCCAGCTTGAACAGCTCGCAAATCGGATTCGGGGTGTTCGGGAAGATCACCTCGAGCCGCTTGCCCTCCGAGTCGTAGCGGAAGCCGTCCTCGCCTCTCGGGTAGCCGGCCGCGTCCAGGATCTCGTTGGCCTTGGGAACGTTCCAGTCGTAGAGCTTGGACGCCTCTTCGCTGAAGCCGATGGTGCCCGGTGCCAGCAGGTTGCTCACCAGGGTCGGCGCCAGGCCGCCGTTTTGCCGCACGGTCGCGGTCCGCCGGTCCAGCGCGTGAATTAGCGCCTTGCGCACGTTGATGTCGGTCAAGGGCCACTTGATCGTGTTCATCGGCACATACTGGATGTCGTTGAACAGCAGCCCGATGACGTGGAACGCGGGATTCTCGGAAACCCGCTGCACGTCCGGGAACGTGAACTGCAGGGAGATGTCGATCTCACCGGCCTCGAACGCCTGCGCCCGGGCGGCGAAGTCCATCGACAGCTGGAGAATCCTCGCCGTGTCGGCCAGGCCCGGCCCCTTGTTCGTCGCAAACGGCGGACCCCACGTGTAGTCGTCGAACCGCTCGTAGAGCAGATCAACGTCGTCGGTCCAGCTCACGAAGCTGTAAGGGCCCGTTCCAACCGGATTGCGCTCGAAGTCCTGTCCCATCTCCGTGATGGCCTTCGGCGACCCCATCACGAGCGACGCGGTCGTCAGGAACTCCGGCAGCAACGGCTGCGGTCCGTTGGTGTTGAACCGCACGGTGAAGTCGTCGATCTTCTCCACGTTGGCAAACGCGCCAACCTCACCCGCGACCGAGCCGCGCACGGCGCTCTCATCGAGATAGCGCTCGAAGTTGAAGACCACGGCATCGGCGTTGAACGGGGTGCCGTCGTGGAACTTCACGTCGTTGCGCAGCGGAAGCGTCCATGACATGTGATCGTCCGCGACCTGGGGAAGATCCGAGGCCAGGTGCGGCTGCAGGACGTTGTTCTCGCCGAACACCACGAGGCGCTCGAACATCGGCGACGTCGCCTCGGGCCCGCGCGTAATCCAGGACAGCGGGTCTAGCGAATTCGGATTGGTGAACGTGAAGTAGCTCACCTCGCCGCCCACGATGGGGTTCCACGGCTCGCCGCCGATATCCACGATCTTGCTGAGCAGGTGGGCGTCGACGCCGGGAGCTCGTTCGCGGGCCTTCTCGACGATCTTCTCGACGATGACCTCGCGGACGACTTCCTTCTCGACGATCTGCTGGACCGGGACTTCCTTGATGACCTCTTGGGTCACCACCGTCGCGACCTCGACCTCTTTGATCACCTCCTGGGTGACGATGGTCTGGACCGGGACTTCCTTGATCACTTCCTTGGTGACGATCTTCTCTTCGCCGCACGCGGCGAGTGCGGCCGCTCCGACACCGCCGGCTAAGGCAAGGGCTCCACCGCGCAACGCTTGACGGCGCGAGAGCGAAGATTTCGTACCCATGGCTTACCTCCCCCAGACATTCGGACAGCAGATACTTTTACAGCGTTGCATCGTACGCGTTGCGCACTCCGGTGACAACGCGGCGAACCGCGTCTAGCCGGTCCAGGCCGACGCCTGCGGATCGAGCGCCTCGCGGAGGCCGTCGCCAAACAGATTGATGGCGAACACGGTGATCGCCAGCGCCAGACCGTTGAACGTCGGAATCCACCACGCCGTGCGGAAGTAGTTGCGATTCAAGGAGAGTTCGAGTCCCCATTCGGGCTCGGGTGGGCCGGCGCCCAATCCGAGAAAGCTCAGGCCGGCCGCCGACAGCATGTTGGTCCCCAGCCCAAGCGTCGCCAGGATCAGAATGGGGCTGACCACGTTGGGGAGGATGTGGCGAAAGATCACTCGCAGATCGCGCATTCCGACCGCACGCGCCGCCCGCACATAGGTGAATTCACGCGCCGACAGCGTGGTGCCTCGCACCACGCGGGCATACCCGGGAATCCCGGCGATCCCCAGCGCGATCATGGCGTTGTTCAGTCCGGGACCCAGACCCGCCACGATGGTGATGGCCAGCAGCAGGCTGGGAAACGCCAGCATGATGTCCAGCACGCGGCTGATCAGCATGTCCGGCCAGCGGCCGAAGTAGCCCGCGACCAATCCCAGGATGGACCCGAAAAACGCCCCAATCGCAACCGCCGTGAATCCGATGCGCAAGGAGATGCGCGCCCCTCGCACCACGCGGCTGAACACGTCGCGTCCGATGTCGTCCGTGCCGAAGACGTGGCCATCCGTGCCCGGCGGCAGCAGCGCCCCCGGAACGTTGTAGTAGTCCAGTCCTTCAGTCGCAATCACGTCGGCGAAAATCGCCCCGGTCGCCATCACGATGAGCACCGCGCCGCCGACCAGCGCGCCCTTGTTGCGGTAAAGACGACCCCACGCCAGCGACCATTCGCTGCGCGGCTTGGCCTGAACGGCGCCTTGGAGCGCCGTATCGCCCGCCACCTGAGATTCCAAGCTCAACGGCCGCCCCTATCCAGTGCAGATTCGCCTCGCGGCGCGAACGTCCGGGCAGACGGACGGTAAGCGCACCATGGGACGGAGTCGACGATCCGCCCACCGGCCGCAACTGCCGCTGGAACCTAAACCGCTCGACCAAGAAGCGTCAATCCCGCGACAAGCCCGGCAATGGGTCAGGTTCAGTCTGTCATTCCCGCGGAGGCGGGAATCCACCCGTCATTGACCCCGGGGGCGGACAGGGTTCGCCCGGTCATCCCCAAGCATGGCGAGGTTCTGCAAAGGTCTCTCGGTGGGAGAGAGATCTGTAGTGAGCAAGTGAAGAACGCCACCGCCGGATGCCTGCGACAGGAAACTGAGTGCCGGGGCGATACGCTCACCACCGTGATACGCCATAATGTCGCCGCCGCCACCGGTTCGCCGCCGGCGCCCCGAGGCTCTGTTTCCGGAGTTGCCGTGAAAGCCCACCACCAGCGCCCGAGCCTCTCGTGAAACTCTGCATCTCCATCGCGTGCTACCGCTGGGCCTTTCAGCCCTCGATTCGACGCGACGGCCCCGACTACCGCGCGAACGGCGGGCCGTTGGCCTATTTGCAGTCCTTCACCGCCCCGCCGCCGGAAGACAACCGCTTCTTCTGGATGGTCGACAAGACGGCCGAGCTGGGACTCCAGGGCCTGTACGCCCACCCCGGCGAATACGTCGATGACCGGGCCGGAGCCGAAGCCATGCGCCGCAAGGTTGAGGACCGGGGATTGATCTGGAACGGCGGACTCACGGTCAACATGGCCGCCACCGACGACGAGTGGGAAAGCTTCGAGTACGACAACGCCGTGCGCCAGCTCAAGCTCAACCATTGGGCCGGCCTCAACATCGGCACCATGACCCACCGGCTGCCCAACGTGCACAACCATTTCTCGAGCGACCCGCCGATCGACGAACAAATGGCCCGCGCCGCCAAGCATCTCCCCACGCTGACGCCGGTAGCGGAAGAGCTTGGCGTGATCATGGCCTGGGAAAACCACATGGACTACCGCGTCTCCGAGGTCGCCGGGGTCGTCGACGAGGTCAACTCGCCCTGGCTGCGGATCACCCTGGATACCTCCAACCCATTTCCCAGCCTCGAAGACCCTTTGGAGGGTGCGCGCATCGCCGCCCGCAACGTCGTGGCGGTGCACTTCAAGGACTTCCGCGCCCAACCGCTGCGGGCAACCTGGGAGCCGCACTTCCACTACTCGCCCGTGGGGCACGGCGATTCGCCCATCGGCGAGATTCTCAAGGTGCTCCAGGCCGAGGCGCCCGACCCCGACAACTTGCTCGCCAATATCGAGATCTCACCGCCACCGCAGCACGACCCCGAAACCTGGGTGCTTGAGAGCAAGCGCTGGTTGCTGGAAGAACAGGGCCAATACTTTGAGCCCCATCTCTCCGCCCAATGAAGCTCGGGCTCTCGCACGAGACCTACCGCTGGGTCGCGTTCCCGTGGATGCGGTCCGACGACCCCGAGTTCGTCGGCGAGATGCAGGCGCCCATCTACCTGCGCGGCATCGACCCTCCGCCGCCCGGGGAATTGCCGATCGATTGGATGGTCGAACGCGTCGCGGCGCACGGGCTCTCGTCACTGGCCATGGA
This sequence comes from Chloroflexota bacterium, assembly GCA_026706485.1. NCBI lineage: Bacteria > Bacillati > Chloroflexota > Chloroflexota bacterium. The sequence goes on from JAPOYR010000013.1 coordinate 302,751, forward strand.
CTGCGGCTGGTTCCAGGACGCGAACCGCGCCCGCGCCTTCCGCGACCGGATGACCCAGCGCAACCTCACCCATCTCGCGTCCGCATCAGTCGACCTGGCCGCACCACCACACGAATGGGGCAGAGGGTCCTACGACCCGTCGTGGAGCAGCCGCCAAATCCCGACGTTCGACATGTCGCAGGCAACCGCCGTGCGGACCGGCTGGACGGGCGGCGCGCCGTTCGACATCGCGGTAAGGGCCATGGAGCTCGCGCAGGCCGCGGGCGCCCGCGTCCTCAGTCTCGTCCACGGGCAGCCCGGCCGCCTCAACCACTACGCCAAGGACCCACCCATCGACGAGCAGATCGACCGGATCATCGGCAACCTCAAAACCCTGCTGCCCATCGCCGACGACATGGGCTTGACGCTGGCGACCGAAAACCACATGGACTACCGCTGCTCGGAGTTCGCCCTGGTCCACGAGGGCGTGGGCGCGACGACCCTGCGCCACGTGTTCGACTTTGCAGACTCCATGGCCGTCAACGAAGACCCGCTCGACGGCCTCCGTCACGTGGCCCGCTTCACCGTCGCCACGCACTTGCGGGACATGCGGGCGCAGCCCATCACCCAGGTAGCCACCGGCGCCTTCTATCACACGCCCATCGGCCTCGGCAGCGTGCCGATTCAGTCGATGCTCGACATCTTGCGGGCCGAGGCGCCGGATTCCGACGACCTGCACCACTATGTCGAGGTCGTCCCGCGGCCCGACTACGACACCGAGCACTGGCTCACCGAGAGCCTGGACTGGCTGCGCACCGAGTGCGCGGCCTCCTGGACCTAGCCGAACTGGGCTCCACACCGCCTGAATGCACGTAGCCGACATCGCCTCGGAGACCAGCGCGTAGGGAAGCCCATGCGCAGCCCTCCGTCACTCCCGCGCCCTCCGTCATTCCCGCGAAGGCGGGAATCCACCCCTCATTGAATCTGGAGGCGGAAGGGATGCTCCCGGTAATCCCCACTCCCGGCTGAGATTCGCCAAAGTCTCCGTCGGCGGGAATCTAGCGAAAGCTGGGCCTGTCCTCGTGCAGTCGGGGGCGGTTCGCGAACGGCCCCGAGACCTTTGGAATGCTCTGAAAAAGCCTATTGACCCGACCCCGATCCGTTCGCCCTGAGCGAAGTCGAAGGGCCTTTCATGGTTCGACAAGCTCTCCACGAACGGATTGGGGCGCGGTTCAGGGATTTGTTCAGAAATTCCTTAGATCACGAATCTCCCTGCGGAGTACGCTTTGTCGACCCACGCCCCTCACGCCAAGTGCCCAAATGGACTACGACGCGATCATCATCGGCTGCGGCCACAACGGCCTCGTGGCGGCGTTCTACCTCGCGCGGGCCGGATTGCGGGTGCTGGCGCTGGAGCAGGGGCCCAAGGTCGGCGGCGCGGCCACCACCGACGAGCTCATTCCCGGCTTCCGCTTCTCCACCTGCGCCCACAGCTTCGTCCTGTTCCATCCGCAAATCCTGGACGACATGCGGCTCGTGGACCTCGGCCTGCGCGTGTTTCGCCGCGATCCCCCGCAGTTCCACCCGTTTGCCGACGGCGAGTATCTGCTCAGTTGGAACGACCTGGAGCGAACCAAGGAATCCATCGCCCGGGTCTCGCGTCACGATGCCGAAGCCTACGATGATTATGTTAAGTTCTGGGCGGACGCCGCAGCGCTGTTCGCCCCCTACCTCTTGACCCCGCCGCCGACTCTCGGCGAGTTTCTCCGCACCGCCGAGGACGGTCCGCACGCCGCCATCGCCCACACCCTCGTCACCGGCACCCGACGCCAACTGCTCGACGACTACTTCGAGTCGCCGCGCGTCAAGGCGTCACTCGGCACCACCTTTGACGCCGGCACCACTGACAACGCCGGCGGCTTGCTCTACTTCGCCTTCGCTGCTGCGCTCTCGTCCCAGCTGGGTCAACGCGGGCTCGTGGGGTTCCCCCAGGGCGGCATGGGTGCCGTCACGCAGCTCCTGCGAAAGGCGGCCGAAGCCGCCGGGGCCGAGGTGCGCACGTCATCGCCTGTCGCCGGCGTGCATGTGGCCGACGGACGCGCCCGCGGCGTCATTCTCGCCGACGGAACCGTCGTGACCGCCCGGGCCGTCCTCTCCAACGCCGACCCGCAACGAACGCTGGCCCACCTGGTCCCGCCCGAGCACCTGCCGCAGCCGTTCCTCCGCTCGATTCGCCGCCTACGGATAAACGCGGGCTACCTGAAGCTGCACTGCGCCACGACCGGTCTTCCCGACTGGCGCGCCCTGCCGGGCGACGGTCCGCAGCACGGCGCCAACGTGCGCATCTGTGAATCGCTGGACCACATCGACCAGGCCTGGAACCAGGCCCGCGCCGGCCACATGCCCAACGAGCCCGTCCTCGGGCTGGTCTGCCCTTCCGCCTACGACCGCTCGGCCGCGCCTCCCGGTCATCACACGATCTCTATTTGGGTGGAATACGCACCCGTCGGCCTTGCACCGAATGCCTGGGAATCCCAGCGGGCTCGAATCACCGACGCGCTGATCGCACAGGTGGCGCGCTACGCCCCCAACTTCCCCGACCTCGTCCTCGACGCCTACCTCCACGGACCGCCCGAGATCGAGGCCCGCGCCGGCATGACCCGCGGCAACATGCACCACGTGGACATGACCATCGATCAGATGCTGGGGGCGCGTCCGCTGCCCGGCTGCGCGGCTTATCGCACGCCGCTCGGCGGGCTCTATCTGTGTGGGTCGGGGTGCCATCCGGGAGGCGGGGTCAGCGGCGCGCCCGGCCACAACGCCGCCGAGACGGTGATCCGCGACCTGAACGCGGTTCCGGCGGCACATCCACCACGCGCTACCATCGGCGCCAGCCGATCCGCCTAGTCAGATCGTGATGAGAGGCAGAGGTCTGTGATGTCCAAGGCCGCGACGTCGTCCGAGCAACTCCTGGGAAGAGCCAAGCGTGTGCTCACCGCGGGAGCGTTGGGGCGGTTCAGCATTCCGGACGAGGTCAGCGTGGTATTCGAGTCCGGCTCGGGCAGCCGCCTGCGCACCGTCGACGGCGATGAGTACATCGACTATCTCCTCGGCTCCGGCCCGGTGCTGCTAGGCCACGCGCATCCGGACGTGGAAGCGGCCGTGCAAACCCAGTTGAGCCGCGGCACGACCTACTTCTTCCTCAACGTCCCGGCGATCGAGTTGGCCGAAAAGCTGATCGACGCCGTGCCCTGCGCCGACCAGCTGCGGTACACCAGCACTGGTACCGAGGCCACCCACCTGGCGCTGCGCGGGGCGCGGGCCTTCACCGGCCGCTCCAAAATCCTCAAGTTCGAAGGCGCCTGGCACGGCATGCACGACTACGCCTTGTGGGGCACAGTGCCGACCGACGCCAGCGACTACCCGCATGCCGAGCCTGACTCGGCCGGAATTCCAAGCGTTCTCGGCGACGAGGTGCTCGTGGCCCCCTTTAACGAGCTTGAGATCACGCAGCAGCTCATTGAATCGCACGCCGACGAGTTGGCCGCCGTGATCGTGGAGCCGCTGCAGCGCGTGCTCAAGCCCGAGCCCGGCTTTCTCGAAGCCCTCCGCGAGCTCACCACCCGCCACGGCATCGTGCTCATCTTCGACGAAATCGTCACCGGATTTCGCATCGCCTGGGGCGGCGCGCAGGAGCGCTACGGCGTCGTGCCCGACCTGGCAACCTATGGCAAGGCCATGGCCGGGGCGTTTCCGCTGGCCGCCATCATGGGCCGCGCCGACGTCATGGACGTCTACGCGCGCCAATCACGCTCGACGCGCGACGTGGCCTGGGCCAGCGGAACCTTCAGCGGCAACCCCGTCGCCGCCGCTGCCGGGGTCGCCGCCCTCGACGTCCTCTCGTCAGACGGTGTCTACGATCGCCTGCAAGCCACCGGATCCCGGCTGCGCCGGGGCATCGAGGACTTGGGCCGCAAGCACGGCGTCCCCACGCAGGCGTTGGGCGAAGACCCGGTCTTTGGCGTCCGGTTCATGGAAAACGCGCACCCCAAGACCTGGATGGACCTTCAGGAACACGACGGCGACTTCGGCCACCGCTGGAGCGTCGAGTGCATCCGCGGCGGCCTGCTGCTCAATCCCAACGAAAAGTGGTACGTCTCGATCACCCACGACGACGCCGATCTCGACCGCACCTTCGAGATTCTCGATGGGGCGTTCCGGCGGGCATTGGGTTAGCGAACACACCACAACGCCGCATACGGCCGGCGAAAACTCAGTGAAGAAACTCACCCCAGCTTGCCTCTGATTGGCTTTGAGCCGTACCATGCTTCCGGTCTGCCGGGGGCGACAAACACGGAACCCCTAAATGCGTGTTTGAGCACGCGACATGCGTATGCGGTGGGCATTGAGGTCCGCCGTTACGGCTCAGGAGCGGCTGATGCGTTGGAAGCTGGGGTTGATCCTAATGATGGTGGCGGTCTTCGTCGTCGCCGTCGCCGCATGCGGCGAGGACGCCGAGGAAATGGTGGAAGAGGAGCCGATGGTCAGTCGCCTCGCCACCGTACAGGAGCGCGGACACGTCATCTGCGCCAGCCGCAACGACGTTCCCGGCTACGGCTCGCTGGACGCCAACGGTCGCAACGTCGGCTTTGACATTGATCTGTGTCGCGCCGTTGCCGCCGCCGTGCTCGGTGACGCCGAAGCGATCGAAATCGTACTGATCACGGCAGCTGAGCGTGGCCCGACGATCCAGTCCGGCGACGTGGACCTGCTGGTCCGCACCGTGACCTGGACCACCTCCCGCGACGCCGGGTGGGGCAACTACATCCACACCACGTTCTACGACGGCCAGGGCTTCATGGTCTCCAAGGACCTTGGGGTCAACTCCGCCTATGAGTTGGGCGGCGCCTCGGTCTGCGTCACCAGCGGTACGACCACTGAGCTGAACATGGCCGACTTCTTCCGCCAGAACAACCTCGAGTACAACCCGATCGTGTTCGAGGACACCGATGTCGTGCTTGACGCCTACCAGGAAGGCCAGTGCGATGTCTTCACCAACGACCGCTCGCAGCTGGCTGCGCTCCGCAGCGCGCTGCCGAACCCGGGCGACCACGTGATCCTTCCGGAGACCATCTCCGAGGAGCCGCTTGGTCCGGTCGTCCCCCACGGTGACGAGCAGTGGTTCGACCTGGTGAAGACGGTGATCGCCGGGATCATCTACGCCGAGGCCTACGGCGTGAACAGCGGCAACGTCGCGGCCATGGCCGCCGGCGACAACGTCAAGGTCAAGCGCCTGCTGGGTACCGAGGGCAGCTTCGGTCAGGAAACCCTCGGCCTGAGGGAGACCTTCATGCAGGACGTGATCAACAGCGTCGGCAACTACGGCGAAATCTACAACCGCAACCTCGGTCCCGAGGGCATTGACCTCCCGCGGGAGGGCGGTCGGAACGCGCTGTGGGCCAACGCCCCTTGCACGGATTGCCCGAAGGGCGGTCAGATCTACGCGCCGCCGTTGCGCTAGATCGATCCCGCGAGAAACGGGATGCAATCCGGGGGGATGCGCCAGCATCCCCCCGGCTGCTATCCGGCCTCCGAAGCCGTTGCCCCCCCGCTAATCGCACCTTCCTGTAGGCTGCCCTCGTGAACCGGCTGCTCTACGTCCAAGGCGTCCCGTTCTGGCGCAACGTGGTTGTGTTGCGCTGGGCGGTGCAGATCGTCTCTGCCGTCCTGGTCATTGCGGTGATCGCCGGGTTCTTCGGCAACGTGTCCAGGGAAATTGCCGCGCGGGACATTCCCTTCGGCTATGGCTTCCTCGACCGCGAAGCCCAGATTCCCATCGGCGAATCGGTCATCGGCTACCACCCGTCCGACAGCTTTGCCTACGGTCTGCTCGTCGCCGCGCTCAACACCGTCAAGGCCTCGGTATTGGGCGTGATTCTTGCCACCCTATTCGGCATCGCGGTCGGCGTCGCGCGCCTCTCGCCGAACTGGCTGCTCAACCGGATTGCCCTCGTCTACATCGAGATCTTTCGCAACGTCCCGCTGCTGGTTCAGTTGCTGTTCTGGTTCCTCATCGTGCTGAGCCTGCCCACCGTGCGCGAGGGCTACGTCGCGTTTGACGCCTTCTATCTCAGCAACAGCGGCGTCAACCTGCCCTGGCCGGTGCCGCAAGACGGATTCTGGCCCTGGGCGCTGGCAACCGTCATCGGCCTAATCGTTGCCGTGATCGTGGCCCGTCGCCTGCATTGGCGCGAAACCGAGACGGGCAAGCCCAGCTATCCCGTTCTCGCCGGGCTCGCGATCGCCATCGGCGTGGGCGCGATCGCCCTGCTGATCCTCGCGCCGATGACCATCGAGGTTCCCTCCCCCGAAGGCCGGTTTGGACGACTGCAAGGCGGCGCCGAGCTCAGCGGCAGCTTCACGGCGCTGCTCGTCGGATTGGTGATGTATACGTCGTCGTTCATTGCCGAGATCGTCAGAGCCGGCATCCAGTCCGTCAGCAAGGGTCAAACGGAAGCGGCGCGCTCGGTGGGGATGTCGGGCATCCTCACGCTGCGGCACGTCACCTTTCCGCAGTCCCTGCGGGTCATCATCCCGCCGACCATCAGCCAGTACCTCAACCTCACCAAGAACTCGAGCCTGGCGGCAGCCATCGGCTACCCCGACCTCGTGAGCGTGGCGAGCACCATGACGCAAACCGCGCCGGCCATCTCGCTGATTCTGGTCGTGATGCTCACCTATCTCGCCATGAGCTTGACCTATTCGCTAATCGGCAACCTGTATAACCGCGCCATCAGGTTCAAGGGCACATGAGCGCCGTCACCGCAGGGGCCATGGACCGCCCGCCGCCCCCTCCGCCTATGACCGTGGGCTTTCTGGGGTGGCTGCGCCAGAACCTCTTCAGCTCGTGGGGCAACAGCTTGGTGTCGATTGTCCTGGCCGTGGTGCTGGCCTGGGCATTGATCGGGCTCATCAGCTGGGTGATCGTCACCGCCGACTGGTTGGTCATCACCAGCCGGGTGCAGCTCTACCTGGTGGGGCTCTACCCGCAGGAGGACGCCTGGCGGCCTCAGGTCGCCGTGCTGCTGCTCAGCGCCTTGCTGGGAATCTCCTGGCGCTCGTGGGGCGGCACGGCTCGCGGATTCGCCGTCGGCTTGAGCGCCGTGGCCCTGATCGTCGGCGTGATCCCACACGGATTGCAGCCAATCAATCGGATCTTGGTGCTGGCGATCCCGGTGGCCGTCGGCGTTGGCTATTTCCTGGCGGCAGGTTTCTTCGCCGGACGCCCCAGACGCATCGTCGCCGCCGCGTTCCTGGCCGTGTTTGTCGCCTTGCTGATCATCCGAGGCATCGAGGGTGTGCCCGGCCTTGAGCCCGTCAACACGAATGACGTCGGCGGGCTGTTGCTCAACCTGCTGCTCGCCCTCTTTGGCATTGGCGCCTCGATGCCCATCGGCATTGGGTTGGCGCTGGGACGGCAGAGCAATCTGCCGGTTGTCAAATGGGCCTGCGTCGCGTTCATCGAAGTTATCCGGGGCGTGCCGCTCATCACTCTGCTCTTCATGTCCCGCCACATCCTGCCGCTGACGTTCCCCGAGAACATCAAGATCGACACGCTCTACATCACGGGCATCACCATCATGCTGTTCAGCTCGGCCTATATGGCCGAGAACGTGCGCGGCGGCATGGCCGCGGTCGCCCCCGGACAGACCGAGGCCGCCCGGGCGCTGGGCCTGCGCGGCTGGCAGACCACGCTGCTCATCACGCTGCCGCAAGGTCTCAGAAACATCATTCCGGCCATCGTGGGGCAGTTCATCAGCCTGTTCAAAGACACCAGCCTCGTCTTCATCATCGGCATGCTGGACCTCGTCGAGATGGGCCGTGTGACCATTCAGTCGAATCTGGAATTCGTCGACAACGGCCGGGAGGTCTATCTATTCATCGCCGTCGTCTTCTGGATTTTCTGCTTCTCGATGTCGTATGTCAGCCGGCGCATCGAACGCGCGCTTGGCGTGGGCAGACGCTAGAGCGGCCCGCGGGGGAGATAGACCATGGCCGAAACGAGTCAGACCAACGGTTCCAACGGCATGCCCGAAGACAAAGCGGCGATCCTCGAGCTGCCGCTCGAGCAGCGCGACGACATCATCGTCTGCGAGGGCGTTCACAAGTGGTTCGGCGATTTCTGCGCCGTCCGCGACGTGAGCATGCGCGTCAAGCGGGGCGAGGTGGTCGTCATCTTCGGTCCCTCGGGATCGGGCAAGTCCACCTTCATTCGCATGATCAACCGCCTCGAAGAGCACCAGCAGGGCCGGATCGTGGTCGACGGCATCGAGATGACCAACGACGTGCGCAACCTCGACGCCATCCGCCGCGAAGTCGGCATGGTGTTTCAGCAGTTCAACCTCTTCCCCCACATGACCGCCATCAACAACATCATGCTGGCGCCGCAGCGGGTGCGGCACCTCCCCAGGGAAAAGGCCCAAAAGTCCGCGCTTCAGTTGCTCGAGCGCGTCGGCATCCCCGAGCAGGCGGACAAATATCCAGCCGAGCTATCCGGCGGCCAGCAGCAGCGCGTCGCCATCGCCCGCGCCCTGGCCATGCAGCCGCAGATCATGCTGTTCGACGAGCCGACGTCCGCGCTCGACCCGGAAATGATCAAGGAAGTGCTGGACGTGATGCGGGAACTGGCCGCCTCGGGCATGACCATGCTCTGCGTGACCCATGAGATGGGGTTCGCCCGCGAGGTCGCCGACCGCATGGCCTTCTTCGACGAGGGCGCGCTGGTCGAGCTGGGCCCGCCATCCCAAATCTTCAACAACCCGCAGGAAGAACGCACCCAACTCTTCCTCGACCAGATCCTGTAGCAGACCTCCGGTCGGGTCTCTTCGCGCTGCAAGGAGACCCTTGCGCAACCTTTCAGTCATTCCGGCGAAAGCCGGAATCCAGTCCGGCCAAATCTGGCGGCGCGCCGGGACGTTCGGGTAGGGGCGGGTCTCAGACCCGCCCTCAGGCAACTCTGAAAGGGGAGCACCCGGTTGCGAATCGGCGACTGGAGTTCCCCGTGGGGACATTCGGTCGCTCAGTCGCGGTTTGTCGCAGGCCTCGCCCTATCGCGCGGAGTTGCTCAGACCTTCCCCGAGCGCCTTCGACCGGCTACGCCCCTCCGCCCGGCATCTCGCGCACCTGCGTGGCACTAGCGGCGCGCAGCGTGACCACGTTTGCCGCGTCCATCGATTCGTTGTCGGGCAACGGCGTCTGGCCCTTCTGCGAGCCCAGCTGCGCCAAGCTCACGAAACCCCGCATCTTCTCCGTCTCCTCCAGCGCCTTCAGGTCGCCACCGTAGTAGTCGAACCACGGCAGACCGGCCTCGGTGTAGTCTCGCGCCTTCGGCGGATCGGTCGGCGGCCGCTCGCCGGTGAGCGCCATCCACTGGGTGGAGTTGGCGATCGTGACGAAACACCGGCTCGCGTGTCGCTGGTCCCAGGCGTCGAGCCCGTATTCGTCTTCGTAGATTTCCTGCCGCATCCGGCCGCCGGGCGCCAGGCCCATGTCCAGCGGCGCCGACACTTGCACCGGTCCATAGACCACGTCGGCGTCTTCGCCAGGGTCCGCCACCATCTCCGCATAGCGCTCCGCCTTCATGGGATAGGCGATGATCTGCAAGCCGCCGTGCTCGGCCGCGCCTGTCAACTGCTCCTCGACCGAGTAGCCCTCGCCCAGCGGCATGGCCACGAACTGCCGCACGATGCCCTTGGCCACGCAGAAGCCGTCCAGCCACGGCTGCTCCGGCAGCACCAGGTAGTCCTGAGGGTCCGTGTTGAGGTGGTTCGCCCATGCGTCGCCCGTCAGCGCGCAGGTCTTGCCCGCCGCGATCTTCACGGCGAACGGGTAGCTTTCCGCGCCGAAGCTGATCCACATGGCCTCGGCCTGGTGCATGGGCATCAACACGCCGCCTCGCTGGAGCCAGTCTCGGGGCGCCTGCCGGGCGTAGTCGTCCAGATGTCGCAGAGGAAAACTCCCCAGCCCCGGCGGCAGAAAGTAGTCGGCGCCATCATCGGGAATCCGAAGGGTCCGCTGAAAGTCGATCGAGCAGCGGGCCGCCTCGTGAACCTCGGGAAAGCGAAACACCAGGGACTCATTCTCAAGCGTGATCATCGATCGCTGGCTCCTTACCAGTCACCGTCGCGCACCTCGCGCACGATGTGAAGGATGGCGTGGTCGGGCGCATCCTTGAGTTGTCGAATCAGCTCCGCGAACAGGGCGGGGCGCTGGCGGATGACCTCTTGCAAGTCGCGCGACACCTTGCCCGCCATCGCCAGGAACACGTCGGGGTCCTGGCCCAATTCCTTGGCCAAACGCACCGTCGTGGCCTCCGACGGCGGCGCCACCTGCCCCCGCTCCACTTTGCTCAGATAGCTGGGCTCAATGCCGATCCGCCGCGCCACCTGGCGCAACGAATAGCGCCGATCGGTCTCCCGGAGACGCTGCCTGGTGGCCGTGGCCGCCTCGCCAAAACGTGTCATAGTTCGTACACAGTACACGATTGCCGGGCATTGTCAAGGCCTGCGTGGCTAGTCGCCCTGGTTCCGTCGTTTCCGCATCCGGAGTCCGTCGCCTAACCCGTCCGTCATTCCCGCGACGAGCCTGCCCCGTACTCGATACGCGGCGGGAATCCACCCGCTCGGCTAGGGCCGTAACCTCACACCCAAATCGCCCTCATAGACCTGATACGTCACCGCACCCGTCGCCGAAATCTCCACCTGAAGCACCGGGATGAATCCCACTTCGTCGTGCGCCACGTAGCTGCCCTTGTCCTCCGCGCGCTTGAGCCGCAGCACCAGCGTCCAGCGTCCCGGGCCAAGTGGCCTCCCGCCCGATTCTCCGAGCACGGTCGCGCGACCATCATTCGACCGGGCGGACAAGCTGCCCGAACCCGGGTCGAATTCGTACCGCCCCCTTTGCGTGCCCTCCCACGAGACGAAGTCGCCAGCCATCCACAACACGGATGCCGGCCCACCGAACTTGGGGTAGGCGGGGACGCGGGTATCCATCGGAATGACAAACCAATCCTGGCCATTCCAGCGGTCCGTATCGCGGGTGGTCAGCGAGACCGTGAAGCTGACACGCTCGTCCATGACTTCTCCATCCGACACCTCCACGCTCACTGGCGGCGATGGTGGCGGCGTGAACGGCATGACCGGCTCGACCGCGCCATCCGGCGAATAGGCGGCCACCCAATCGTTCCACCACACCGGCTGCCGAAACTCCGGGGCAAACATGGACGGTGTAAACCAGAGAGGCACGATGACCAAGCTCGGGAGCTCTACCCCAAGCGCCTCGACTCCAAAGTCTGTGCGCAGGGAAATGTGTCCCGGATAGAGCTCACCGACCAGCCGGGCATGCGGGAGCGCGGACGCCAGGCGCAAGGCGTGCAATTCCTCGGTCGCCGGGGCGAAATACACCGTGGCCGACGGCGGCACAGCTCGTCGCAGCGCCTCGTAGGACGCCGGCTCCGGAGCTGCCTCAAGCTCCATAAACGCCGGTCGCACTCGATAGAGCGCATCGGACCCATCTCGGATGAGGACTTCGAACAGCCGCGGATCATCGAGCCAGTGATTGGCTCGTTCAGGCAGACCGGCGATCCAGGCATCCGTGGCGTGCACGTAGTCAAAGTCCAGCCGCTGGATTGCGGCGGGGTCGAGATAGCGGATCGCATCCATGTATTCGGGCCCCGTGCTTGCAGTGGAGTGCACCGCCTGGGTGAAGCCCGCCGCGTTCAGTCGGCCGGTGGCTATAGACATTGTCTCCTCCTGGGGGGAGAGGATGCGCGCGTCAACGTCTGTGTGGTCGCGGATATAGGCGGCCACGCGGGCTGAATCCAGGCGCGGAAACGCTTGTCGACGCCCCGGCTGGCCCGGCTCGGCATTGGCGAGTTGAACTCCGCCGCCGACCGCCGTGCTCAGAGTTCGCACGGGCGTCACGATGGCTGGCCACGTCAGCAGAGCCACAATCACGGCGGCCGCCGTATAGCGCCAGCGCGGCCGCAAGTCGTGCAGCCGCAGGCTCAGCGCCAGCAGCAGCGCCAGCAGGCCGAAATTGCGCGCGTGCCCGTCGATTCTGGCGACATCGTGCTGCGCGTGCTCGAACTGCAGCGTGAGGGCCGCAAGCACAAACGCGCCGCTGCCAGCGGCCAGAGCGACACAGAGGCGATCGCGACGAGTCAGCAGAAGGGCGGCGCCGGCAACGACAACTGGTCCAAGGCCCAACAGACCGACACCGCCGGCCAGCGCCGTGAAGGATGCCAGCGACGGCCGTAGAACCGAGTGGTCGATCCATGAGAGGGAGAGGCCGCCCCCCAATCCCCCGGACAGTACGCCCGAAACCACGCCGCCGCCGGTGGCCAGCAGGAGCGTGGCCAGCACCGGCCCCGACGCAGCCTGCACCACGCCGGCTCTGATCGAGCGTTCGCGCCGGGTTTGCCAGAGGGCGACAACCTCGAGGAGCCCCCAAAGCGCCAGCACGATCGGCGCCACGGCTTCGTCCACCAGCCCCAGAAACCCGACCAGCAGCGCCAACGCCACAGGGCGCGCCCAACGCCAGTCCCTGCCATGCACGGCGCGTTCCAGCACCACCAATGCCAGCGCATAGGCCAGCGGAAAGTACGGAAACGTCAAGTTGGGCGGCACGGTTATTTGCGCCCCAAGTCCATCCACATAAACCGTCGCCAGCGACGCCCGCAAGCCGGGTGCCGGCACTCCCGCCGGTACCGGCACTTGCAGCGTCCCCGGCGAGACTCCGAGAAACGTTTGCGTGCCAGCCGCAAGCAGAAGCGGCGCGAGCGCTGCCACGCCCAGCCATGATCCACGTCGGAGCAGCAGCGTCCCCACGATCAGCGCATAGCTCACAAAGACGTAGGCGCTCAACAGCTCCGTCACCAAGGCCGGATCGGGCCCAACTGGCGGCGTGAGGAATCCAACCAGCAGATCAAAGCCATAGTGATACGGGGCAGCCATCCCCGGATGCCAGGGCAACTGCGGCGGATGGAGCCCGCCGGCCCGCATCGTGGAAGCCAGGCCCCACTGAGTGGCCGTATGCGAAATCGGTTCGAGTTGGCGACCGGCCAACGTGACCAACAACAGCGCCAGAGCCACAACCGCAATTGCCGCCGCTGCCCTTGGTTGCAGGCGAATGCGGTCAGGCGCATGCCAGACTAGCCCGGCGCCGGTCGCCAGCACGACTACCCAGCCAACCAACGCCCCTGCGAGTCCAGGAATGAGATAGACGACGAAGTTGACGATCACGCCCCAAACGCCGAGGCCGATCACGAGACCCTGCGCCAGCGCCAATACGTCGTCGGTCTGCCGCAGCGCCACTCGCGCGATCAAATAGCCGACGCCAGCCAGGACCAAGAGTTCCGCCGCGAACAGCAGCAATCCTGGGACTATTGCGAAATCAACGAGCATTCAGGTCAGTACCCACGCCGACATCGGTGAAGCCCAGGGTAGGACTCCTATCCACGGTCCGCGGTCCGCGGCTCCAGTTGCGCATGGCGCACGCGCGACGCATACATCCGTCGTGCCGACCATGGTCTAAGGCCGCAACCTCGCGTTGAGGTCACCCTCGAAGACCTCAACCGCCACATCGCCCGATTCCGAAATGTCCACCCGCAGCAGCGGGATGAATCCCACGTGCTCGTGCGCCACGTAGCCGCCGCGATCGACGGCGCGAATCAGCCGCATCGCAAGCGTCCACCGCCCAGGGCTCAGCGGATCGCCGTTCCCCACCGCGCCAATGGTCCCGGCGCCCGCGGCCAAGTTGCCCGCGCGTGGATCGAATCTGAAATAGGCTTCAACGGCGGAGGGCTGCGACGAAATCTCGCCTGGAAACCACCGCGCCGCCGCGGGCTGGCCAAACCCCGGATAGACGGGGATTCCCGCTTCCGTCGTCTCGACCACGATCCAATCCTGTCCCGTCCAGCGGTCCGGCTCCCAGTTATGCAGCGTCAGGGCAAAGCCAATCTGCTGGTTCCGCTCGACGACGTCGGACATACGGGCGGTAACGGACCGCCAATCCCCGGGCACCAGAGTCATGAGCGGAGCGATTGCGCCGTCGGGCGAGTAGACCGTCACACCGTCGTTCCACCAGATCGGCTGCCGCGCCGCCGGCGGGAATATGGACGGCGTAAACCAGTGCGGCACGACAACGACGTCTGGAATGTGCTCACCAAGCGGCTCAATCCCGAAATCCGTCCGCATGTGCATGCGGCCCGGGAACAGCTCCCCCACCAGCCGCGCGTGCGCGAGGGTGGACGCCGCGCGCAGGGCGAAGGTGGATTGGATCGCCGGGTCCACATAGACGACGGCGGACGGCGGCACGGACCGCCGCAGCGCCTCATGCGACGCCGGGATCGGCGGGGCTTCAAGCTCGAGGAACGCCAGTCGCACACGATAGAGGGCGTCGCCGCCATCCCGAACCAGAAGCTCGAAGAGCTCCGGATCATGCAGCCAGCGCCTGGCGCGGTCCGGCAGCCCCTCGATCCAGGCATCCGTAGCGTGCACATAGGCGACTCCCAGTCGCCTCAGGGCGGCAGGTTCAAGAAAGCGGCTGGCGTCCTGGTACTCGGGGCCAACTTCATAGAGGAGATGCGCCGCCTGGATGAAGCCCGACGCATTGGGACGCCCGGTAGCGGTGGACATAGCGGTCGGGTGGGGCGAGAGAATGCGCGCCTCGATGTCGGTGCGGTCCCGGATGTAGCCGGCAATCCGCGCGGACCTCAAGCGCGGATACACCTCTCGGTGCCACGCACCCGTCGCCTCCGCCTCTCGCGCTTCGTCGCCGGCGTTGGCGAGCACCACACCCTGGCTAATCCCCGGACCAATCGCGCGCAGCGGCGACACCACGGTCGGCCAGGTCACCAGCCCCACGATCACCGCGCCCGTGGCCCAGCGCCAGCGGGGTCGCAGCGTGCGAAGCCTCGGGCTCACGGCCAGAAGCGCCGCCAGCAGCGCGAAGTTCCGCGCGTGCCCGTCCAGCCTGGTCACGTCCTGCTGCCCGATCTCGTATTGCAGCGTGAGCCCGGCCAGGACGAACACCCCGGCAGCGACGACCATCGCCAGAGTGAACCGATCTCGCCCTGCCACGAGGGCGGCGCCGCCGGCCAGTACCAGCGGCCCCAGGGCCAGCAATCCCAGCCCGCCCGACAGCGTGGTGAAGGTCGCCAGCGGCTGCCGGGCGCTCGTGTCGTCGACCCAGCCGAGCGATAGGGCGCCCGCGTCCTCCCCGAACAGGACGGCCGTGATGATGCCGCCGCCGACGGCCAGGAGGAGCGCACCCAGCGCCGGACCTGCGGCGGCGCGCAGGATGCCGTCGGTGATGGAGCGTTCGCGGCGGGCTTGCCAGAGCGCGACCGCCTCGAGCAGACCCCACAGCGCCAGCACCACAGGAGCCACGGCTTCGTCCACCAGCCCCAGGAAACCGACCAGCACCGCCAACGCGACTCGACGCGGCCAGTGCCGCCCCCCGCCGTGCGCGGCCCGCTCCAGCGCCACCAGCGCCAGGGTGTACGCCAGCGGAAACGTCGGCTTCCAGACGTTTGGCGGCACGGACTCGCTCACCCCAAGCCCATCCACGTAGACCGTCCCCAGCGCTGCCCGCAGGCCGGCCTCCGGAATCCCGGCTGGCACCGGCACCTGGAGCACGCCCGGCGTGGCGAACAGCAACGTCTGCGCGCCGGCGGTCAGCAGCAGCGGCCCAAGCGTCGCGACCGCCGGCCACGAACCTCGCCGGAGCAGCAGCGTCCCCACGACCAGCGCGAAGCTCGTCCAGATATACGCGCCCAACAGCTCAGTCACGAACGCCGGATCGGGCCCAACCGGAGGCGTGAGCAGCGCAATCAGCAGGTCGACCCCGTAGTGATAGGGCACGGCCATGCCGGGATTCCACGGCAGTTCGGGCGGGTGAGGACCGCCGGCGCGCATTGCCGCAATGAACCCATGATGGATGTAGGGATCGGGATTCGGCATGAGCTGTCGCCCGGCCAATGCGACCCAGAGCAGCGCCAAGACCGCCACCGCGAGCCCCGCCGCGACACGGGGCCGCACCCCGAGGCGCTCACGCCGACGCCACACGATTCCCGCGCCGAGCGCCAGCACGACCACCCATCCCACCAGCGCCCCGGCGAGTCCGGGCGCCAGGTAGACGACGAAGTTGGTGACCAGCCCCCAAAGGGCAAGGCCGACCACCAGACCCTGCGCCAGCGCCAGCAAATCGTCGGTCTGCCCCAGCGCCACCCGCACCACGGCAAAGCCGATGGCGGCCAGCACGACCAGCTCTGCCGCCAGCAGCAGCAAGCCTGGAACTACGGCGGGATCAACGATCATGGCGATCTGGTGGGCGACTCGGCATTGTGGAGCCCAGGGTGGGACTCGAACCCACGACCTGCGGTTTACAAAACCGCCGCTCTGCCGATTGAGCTACCTGGGCAGACCGCTGACTTCCGGGTCCGCACATTCCGGAGGCGATGCGGCGGTCGCCATCGGTCAGCATAGACGAGACATCCGCATCCGGTGCGCCTGTTCGAGAGTCATCCACCAGCGTCGGTCTCGCGCAGTCACCACCAGATCGAGCGCATCTGCCAGACGTCCACCGAGCGCACGACGGCGTCCCCTTCCGTAACGAGCGCCACGCCGCGGCTGTCCGAGCGTGCGGGGTAGATTCGCTGGGTGAGGCACTGTCGCCCGTTGGCAAACACCTCGACAATTGACCGATCGACAAAGATCCAAAGCCGCAGCGCCTCGTCGGTGTCCAACTCAAGCGGCGCGTGCTGGACGGCGCGCCCAACGACATCCGGAGCGGCGCTCGAAGCCGTCGGATCGAGGGAGATGCGGCCCTCGGCACGCGAATAGACGATCCGCGTCTCCTCCGCCCCATCCGGCGATCGGCCTACCGCGACGCCGATTTCGCCCGCGGTCTCGCGCTCAAAGGCCACCACCACCTCGGCGCAGGATGCATCCACGCCGTCCAACCTCATCGGTGCTCCCGCCGACACGTGCAAGCCGTCCAAGCGCTGATGAACGCCTCGCAGCACCCGCAGTTCAGGCACCGGCTCGATTCGCAGCAGATCGTCGTTGCCGATCGACAGCACCCGTGGCAGACACATCACGCCCGACCAACCCGAAGCCCGTTGGGCGGCTTCCGTGCGGCCCTCGGTCACCCAGCCAAACATGATGCGCCGGTCGGCCTCGTCGCGAAGCGAAAGCCCGGCGCACAGCGTCCCGCTCTCGAGCGAGAACCCGGCAAAGTTCATGCGGCCATGCCGCCGCGGAACGAATCGCTCGCCCGCCATCTCGCCCACGTAGTACTGCACGCCTCGCTCATGGCTGGCGAATAGCAGCATGTGGGCCTCGCCCAATCTGAACAGGTCCGGAACCGCGCAATCGCTCTCGCCGCCCGGCTCATAGAGCAAGCCGCGGTACTCCCACCGCACGAAATCTCGCGAGCGGAACAGGAAGGCCGTGTCGCCGGCGCCCTCAATCTTGCCGCCGCAGACCAGATACCAGGTGTCCCCATCGCGCCACGCGCACGGGTCCCAGGCGCGCCACCCGGCCTGCGGATCGGTCGGCTGCGGAATCAGCGGATTGGATGGATGCCGCGACCACGTGCGCATCCCATCCGCGCTCGTCGCGACGCAAATGCCGTCGGGATTGCCGTAGTACACCAGCGCCGGCACGCCATCGAGATCGATCGCGCCGCCGCTATAGCAGCCGCTGCGGTCGGGTCCGCCGGGCGCGGGCGCCAGCGCAATGGGCAAATCCCGCCAATGGACCAGGTCATCGCTGACGGCGTGACCCCAGTGCATCCGCCGCGGATTGTCGTAGGCCTCGTCGGGGTTGTGCTGGTAGAAGAGGTGGTAGGCGCCGTCCCGCCAGATCGTCCCGTTCGGATCGCCGAGAAAGTTTGCCGGCGCCGTGAAGTGATACGCGGGACGGTAGCGGTCGTCCGCCAGGCGCCGGCGGTCGCCCTCGGCGCTCACGGTTGGGGCCCTACCTCGCGTCGAATGACTAGCCCGACGCAGCCGCCCCAGCCCAGCCTGCAACCAACGGAAACGCGCTGTCGGGAAGTCCGTCGCCGGGATCCAGCCCCAGGCCGTCAATCACCGGATGCGGCAGGTGCGGGTCGTAGACCGCCGCCGCGTCCACCATCGCCACTCGATGGGCCACGCGCCACTCGTCGGTGAGATTCGGACCGGCCATGTGAAACGTGTAGCCATTGTGAAACGTGCAATCGCCCGCCTGGAGCGGAATCGTGATGCGCGGCAGCCAGGCCACCTCGTCCACGTTCTGCAGTGAGCCCTTGGCGATGTCCGGCCGATGGCCGTGCGCCACCTCCTTGGGCAGGTCCTTCCAGTGCTGGCTGCCCATGGCAAAGCTCATGCAACCCATCTCGACCGACGTATCCTGCAGCGCGATCCAGGCCGTCAGCGCGCCGGGCGCGCTGCCCAGCGCCCACAGCGGCATGTCCTGGTGCGGCCGGGTCGGCCCGTCGTTATGCGGCGGCTTGGCAATGATGTCGTCGTGCCACAGGCGCAGCGGCATCCCCGCCAGTTGCTCGGCGGCCGCCCCCAGCCGGGGAAGCATCGTCAGCGCGCGCATGGTCTCGTTCCACTTCCACAGTTGCACCCGCTGCTGGTTCGCGCCGTCGATATCCAGCTCGCCCGTCGGACCCGCCAGCAGCAGCTGCATCCCCTCCTCGCGGTAGGCCGCAGCCTCCTCACGGCTGATCAGCCCAGGCAGCTTCACCGCCCCGTGGACGCGGTAGAAGTCCACCATCGCCTGCGTCACGTCACCCGCTGCCATCGCGCCTCTCCCTCACCGGCCTAGCCTGCCTGGCAGCGTCGCACACTCATGCGTCGGGAATGAACCATTGGAACGCGCGATAGGGCTTGGTGAAGTTGGCCCCGGCGCCGAACCACAGGTTCTCCTCGTCGTCCGGGAAGTTCTTCACCCGGTTGTTGACGATCGTCGGATGCGGGGCGAATCCCACGGTGCCGATCACCGTCAGATTCTCCGCCTGCCACCCGAAGTATTCCTTGCCCCACCGGTCGTAGTCGGGAGTCCCTGGAACGGACAATTGCCATCGCCATTTGGCCTCAGCGTTGGCCTTGATCTCGTCCGGCGGCTCGGGCCCCCATCCGCCGTTGGTGGCGAACCACGCGGTCCACCCGCCGGCCCAGACAGCCCGTATGCCCTTGTATCCCCAGACCCACGGGACCCAGCGGGTGAAGTACCCGGTAGCTTCCGTGTGCTCGGTCCCGATCATGATCTCGGTAAGCAGGTTCAGGCGTTCCTCGTAGAGTGGGCGCTCCATCTGGATCCACCGCGCGTCGAGCCCGACGTCGCGCCAGTTCTCCGCCACCAGCTCCGCGATCGCGTCCTTCGGGCCTTCCTGGTCACCGATCTCCATGACCAGAGTGAGCCGCTCGCCATCGGGCCTCAGCCGCCAACCTTGGGCGTCGCGCTGGTCGAGGCCCAGTCCGTCGAGCAGCTCATTGGCCTTGGCCGGGTCGTACTCGGTGTGGATCGTGCCCCAGTGGTCCTCGTAGAACGTGTAGCTCGGGAGGATCGTCCCCTGGAATGGCGTCGCCAAACCGAAGTACACCACGTCGTTGATGAATTCGCGGTCGATGGCCACTGACAGCGCGATGCGGAAGTCAAGCTCCTGGAAGATCTCGGCCACCGCCGCGTCCTTATACGTCCAGTTGGGCTGGAGCGCCAGGGCCGAGCTTCGGAGCGCCTTGCTGATCAGCGTCCGATAGTTGCCCCGCGTCTCGTATTCGCGGTACAGCGGCATGTTGTTGAAGTCGAGCTCGAACTGCCCGAAGTCCAGCGATCCCTGGGTGAGGCGGATCTGATAGACCTCTCGGTCCGACAGCAGCTCGAAGTTCAGGCCCTCCACGTACGGCAGCTGGTTCCCGGCGGTGTCGACGATGTGGAAATACGGGTTGCGATCGAGCGACGCCCGGTCCGGCGAGTGGGCGGTGAGCATCCACGGCGCCAGCACCGGGCGGTCCACCGCATGCCAGGTAAACCAGGTCTGGTGCGCGCCCCAGCGCATCTTGGCCCGGAAACGCTCCGTCCAATCGTCGAATCCCTCCCGCCTGGCCAACCTCTCGGCCTCGGGGTTGAAGTCCGCGTGGAACTGCTCGATGTAGTGCGACGCGATGTAGAACCCGCGCTCGCTCCCACCTCGGCCAAGCCGATCCAGGAAGATCGGCGCCGGGTCCGGATATGAGATCTCAACCGTCACCTCGTCCGGGGCTTCCACCTTCGGCGGCTTGCCGTTGATAGGCGGCCACGGACCACGCGGCTGGAGCTCTGCGTGCAGCATGTAGTTGTGGTAGTGCCACAGGAAGTTCTCGGACGTGAACGGGGCCCCGTCCGACCACTTGTGCCCCTTGCGCAGTTCCAAGATGACGGTCGTGCCGTCGGAACTCACCTCGTGGTGCTTGACGGCATCGTTGACCAGCACGGTGCCCGTCATGTCGTAGGCCAGGGTGTCGGTGCGGTTGGCGTTGCCGATGTCCACCGAAATCGCCACGCTGGCGAAGTTCAAGCGGCCGCCGTAAGTGCCGATCGCTTCCCAGGGCTGCCAGACCAAGGGCTCCGAAGGCAGGCGCTCCTCGACCGGCGGCAACTCACCCGCCGCGACGCGGGCCGCAAGCGACGGCGCTTCCTGGAAGCTCGAGGGCATGAACCCCGTCGCCTCCATGTTGCGCCCCTCGGGCGCCATCGGCCGCTCCGCCACCGCGGCGGTGGGTTCAGGAGCAGGACTAGGCTCAGGGGTAGGAGTACGCTCGACGATCTTTTCGACAATGACTTCTTTGGTCACGACCTTCTCAACGACAACCTCCTTGACTATGACCTTTTCAACCGGCACCTCCTTGATCGTCTCGACCGGGACCTCCTTGATCACCACCTTTTCTACCGGAACTTCCTGAATCACGATCTTTTCGACCGGAACCTCCTTGATGACCTCGACCGGGACTTCCTTGATCACCTCTTTGATCACTTCTTTGGTCACGACCGTCTCGACCGGGACCTCTTTCACCACCTCCTTGATCTCCGTCACCGTCACGATCTTCTCGATCACCTCCGCTTCGCCACAGGCCGCCAGCGTCGCTGCGCCCACGCTTCCGGCCAAGGCCGCGGCGCTTCCCCGGAGCAACGATCGACGACTGACAGCTTTCGCTCGACCCATGGACCGCTCCTCCTCCGCCAGGCGGACTTTGCGAAGTCGCTCTGGAATGCTAGTCACACCGTCGGCCGCGCACAATCCCTCAGACCAGCCGGTTGCCACTTCCGTTCAACACATCGCGACGGTCACCCGACCGCTGGCAGAATGCTATTCCGGCTTGCGAGCGTGGACCAGGTACATCGGCGTGAAGATGCCCAGCCGGCCCGCCTCGACCATGGCCATCGCGCAGAGATTCAGCGTCGCCGCGACGCGCGTCGTGCCTTTCGGCGCGATGCGCAGCGCCTCGAGCGCTCGCACCGAATTGTGCGTGACCCAGCGTCCGAGCCGCGAACTGCGAAAGGCGGCTAGCGAAATCCCCGATCCCACCAGCGGTTCGTACCAGGGAATCGACGGACCGGTCTGCTGCGCCAGGTCTCGCGTCTCCAACACCTCGAAACCTACCGACCGCAGCGCGCGATCAACGGTTGCCATGTCGTCGATGACGGGCAGTCCGCCCCCCAGCTGCATGTCGTACTTGATCCGCCGCTGGAGCGGGTCTTGGGCGTCGAATCGATCAGTCATGCAGTACTCATACGCGCCGAAGCATGCACCGGGCTTGAGCAGGCGAAACACCTCGCCATAGATGCTCGCTTTGTCCGGAGCGCAGCACGTGGCCTCGATGGAGTAGGCCGCGTCGAACGACGCGTCCGGAGCATCCACATCCAGGAAGTCGCCGTGCAGAAACTCGGCCAAGTGCGCCAGCCCCGCGTCGTCCACCAGCTTCCGGGCACGTTTGAGCTGATAGGCATTGCTGTTCACGCCAACGATCTTTGCGCCGGTAAACCGGGCGATCTCGATGAGCGGTCCGCCAACGCCGCAACCGATATCGGCGACGACCATTCCCGTCTCCAGCCCCAGCCGGTGCGCCAGGTAGTGCTCATGGCGCGCCAGCGATGCCTTGAAGCTCTCGCCGGGCACCCGCGGCGCGAAGTGAAACGACCGGCCCCAGCCGAACTCAAAGAAGTCCGTAGCCACGTCGTAGTAGAGATTGTTGGCCGTCGTGAATTCGGCGATCGGCGATCCACCGTGCTGGTCAACCTCGAAGCGACGTTCGTATTCGCTCACCGTCGACGCGACACTCGAGGCGCCTTGGTTGTCCTTGAGCGACTTGGACAGCTTGACGGCCATCAGTGCGTCCCACTCGGCCTGCGGCGGATTCGAGCCAATGCAACGTAAGGATGGACCGGCATCGCGTCAACCGTCGGTCCTGCTTCAGCTACGGGGATTGGCACTCGAATTCGGCGCCAGTCCGAACGCCGTTGCACTGGGAATCGAGGTCCGCCGGGAACGCAGGTTCCGCGCTCGATCCAAGGACGCGTCATCCCGTTTCAAAATCCGCACGGCTTGCTCAAACTGAGAAGAATGCGACCGCAGGCCGCGTGCGCGAGAGGATGACGCCATGCCCTCGATGACCTGTGCCCGCCGGGCGGGATTACCGTGCCGAACTGGCCGTCCGCTGAACATGCTCGCGGAGCGCCCCATTGATGTCAGTTTGGTACCCGCGACCGCCGCGAGCATGAGCCTTGAACCACGCGATGATGTCCGCGTCGAGCCTCAGCGTGATCTGCTGCTTCACCGGCCGGTAGAAGACTCCGCGCCTGGCGTCGGACCAGTCGAGAATCTCCGGGGCATCGGTGGTGTCGATCTGGTCATCGGACTGTGTCTCCAACGACCGAATCTGCTCCTGAACGCCAGGCGGCAGCTCAGACATGTCCTTCTTCATATGCCTCCCTTTCACGTCTCGTGGTCTTGCGCGCGGAGCTGATGCGCCCGCTCAGTTCGCCGGTCTCGGCATCGACTCCGGGCCAGGTGTGGACCACCATCACGACTTGCGTCCCAACAAAGCCCATGGTTCGCCACCGTTGCTCACCTGGAAAAGGGTCTTCCCGCGTTGCGGACATGGGATCGTCAAACACGAAAACGGCGGCCTCGAAACCGAGCCCGTGCGCTCGCAGATTCGCCCTGTCCTTGGACGGATCCCATGTCCAGCGCAAGCGCAGTAGCCCCTAGCCACACTACAGGATTGTAGTTACCAGCGCGTCGTGACGCCAACTCCTGGCAGCCGATCGCGAGCGTCGCTACTCAGGTAGCCGCACTCAAGCACTTGGCTCCTCCAAGGGTCAGGCGACGGTAAGTCTGCCGACGCGGCGGCGGCGTGCAGGGCGTAGTCACCAGCCTTGACGCGCTCATGTGGTTCCATTGCTCATGCGCCCACGTGCAATGGTGACGCCATGCCCTCGATGACCGGGTCCCGCTTCATCGCCGAGACGCTGCACGGCTACGGCGTAACCGCCGTCTACTTCGTCCCCGGCATCCTGCAGCAGAGCCTGGTGGACATGGAGCCGCTGGGCATCCGGCGGGTCATGTGCCACACGGAAAAGGCCGCCGCCTACATGGCCGACGGCTACGCCCGCGCCGCACGCCGGCCGGGGGTGGCGTTTGCCCAATCCGTCGGCGCCGCCAATCTCGCGGCGGGGCTCCAGGATGCCTATCTGGCCCGCTCGCCCGTGATCGCCCTCACCGGACGCTGGACGCCGGAATATCGCTACCGGCACGCCTACCAGGAGATCGACCACTGGCCACTCTTCCAGCCCGTCACCAAGTTCAGCGCCTTGGTGGACGGCGCCGCGCAGCTGCCGCTGCTGCTGCGCCAGGCCTTCCGCGAGGCCGTCTCCGGCTCGCCGGCCCCCGCCCATCTGGACCTTCTCGGCATCGCCGCCGAGCTGGTGGAAGAAGACGAACTCGACGCGGAGGTGATCGTCGATTCGTCGTTCCGAAGCTACCCCGCCTTCCGCCCCGCGCCCGACGACGCACAGATCCACGCCGCGGCGGAGTTGCTCGAGCAGGCCCAGCGCCCGGTCATGCTGGCCGGCGGCGGCGTCACCGCCTCGCACGCCGGTCCCGAGGTCACCGCTCTGGCCAAGAAGCTCGCCATACCGGTCGTCACCTCGCTCAACGGCAAGGGCTCAATCCCTGAGGACCATCCGCAGTCCGTTGGCGTGCTCGGCACTTACTCGCGCGCGTGCGCCAACCAGGTCGCGTACGAGGCCGACCTGGTGCTGATCGTGGGCAGTCAGACCGGCGGGCAGGCCACCCACTTCTGGCGCGTCCCCAGGCCCGGCGTCCCCACGATCCAGATCAACGTCGACCCAACCGAGCTTGGCCGCAACTACCCCAGCCAGGTCGACATCCTGGCCGACGCCAGGCTGGCGCTGCAACGGCTTATCGAGGTCTCCGAGCCCGTGCCCGAGGAGACCGGGTGGACGAGGCGCGCTCAACAGCTCGTGGCCGAGTGGCGCGCCGAGCTGCAACCCCATCGCGACTCCGATGCCTCACCGATCCGGCCCGAGCGCCTCTGCCGCGAGGTCCAGGACTTCCTCCCCGACGACGCCGTGCTCGTTTCCGACACGGGCCACGCCGGTATCTGGACCGGCACCATGATCGACATCACCCACCGCACCCAGAGCTACCTGCGCTGCGCCGGATCGCTCGGCTGGGCCCTCCCCGCCGCCATGGGCGCCAAGTGCGCCGTGCCCGACCGCCCCGTCGTCTGCTTCACCGGCGACGGCGGCGTCTGGTACCATCTCGCCGAGCTAGAGACCGCCGTCCGCTGCCAAATCAACACCGTCACCGTCATCAACAACAACCGCTCCCTCAACCAGGGCAAAGCCGCCATCGACGACCTCTACGCCAACCGCGACGGCAACCCCGACGAGCTATGGGTCTTCGAAGACGTCGACTTCACCAAGATCGCCAAAGCCATGGGCTGCCTCGCCATCCGCGTCACTCGCGCCGGCGACCTTCCTGACGCCCTCGCCACCGCCCTAGCCGCCAACCGCCCCGCCGTAGTCGACGTAGCCACCAACATCAACGCCACCGCCCCGCTGCCGTTCGTCCCGGATCAGCAGGGCTAAGTACCCGGATCGGGGCGCCGCGTTGCGAGTACCGACGTCCGCGCTCGGCTGTATGCTTCAGACTCTCTCCGCGCACAGCCGCGGACCGCAGATTCATACCTCACAACGGAGATCGTGCCGCCGTGCAGATTCTGTAGACCGCACTGGGAGTGTGTGACGCATGAAAGTTCATGCCGATGGCCAATAGCAGGAGTTTGCTAAGTCTGATCGCCCAGAATGATGCAAGAGGCCTAGAAGACGCGGCCACGGATGCTCTGCGTTTCGTCTTGTCTCGTTCGGATTCTGCGCGGCTGGCACTGTCGGAGTTCCTGGCGGATAGTCGAGGGCCGTTGCCGATCGAGAAGGTCCAAACCTGGGCGGGGACTACCCATGGGGCGGTGCCCGATCTGGCCTGTTACGACGGTAATGACAACCTCGTGGCATTCATCGAGTCCAAATTCTGGGCGCAACTCACTCACCACCAACCCGTCACCTACTGGCGAGAGCTTCCGAATTGTCGGCGGGCCGTGCTTCTGTTTCTGGCGCCGAACTCTCGAATCAAAGAATCTGGGCTCTGGGACGAACTGGTGAGTCGGTTGCAAGACGCAGGCCACGACTTGGGCCCTGCCAGCGCGGACGCGGGCCTGACAACCGCATCAACGAAAGCTGGTCAGCACCGCCTGATGCTGACGAGCTGGGAATCGCTGTTAGAGAGGATCGCTGACAAGGCCAGAGAGAACAGAGACTGGCAGGCATGCTTCGAAATCGCCGAGTTGCAGGGTCTTGCTGCCGATGCTGTCGAGAGCGACAACCCTCAACACGACGACAATCTGAAGCCGTTGATCGCGGACGTCGTGAAGCGTCTAGAGCGCTCGGGTTGGGCCAACACAGATGGACTAGGTTGGGCATCGGGGTACATTCCCCACGGAACGGACAAATATGTTTACGACGGAAGGAATCTTCGTCTCGGAGGCGCATTCGCTTGGATCGGAATCGACGATACCGCCGCTAAGCGCATGGACAGACCATTATGGTTGTCCTTCTGGGACTGGGACGACGGCTCGGCCAGTGTGGGTTTAGAGGCGGTACGCCGCATTTTGGGCAAATTAACCGAACCAGGCTTGGAATGGCGCAGCAAGGAAGCCTGCCTACCAATTGACTTGCCGTCCGGCGCTGACCGCGAGGCGACCCTCGCCGCCATCGTTTCGGAGCTAAAACGCATCGCCAACCTCATTGACCCCAATGGTCCGACCTATCGGGATTCGGACTGATCCAGGCCGTAAACCACAGTCGGCCTGACCTCAAATGCAATGCCGCCATGGGCAAGGCGGATTGGGAGGCGCGTTGATTCGAGTAGTGAGTTGGAACATCGAA
This sequence comes from Chloroflexota bacterium, assembly GCA_026706485.1. Classification (NCBI taxonomy): domain Bacteria; kingdom Bacillati; phylum Chloroflexota; species Chloroflexota bacterium. The sequence continues at coordinate 329,288 of JAPOYR010000013.1, forward strand.
ACCCTCGACGAGCCATGGCGAGAACTGGTCGCGATGGACGCCGATGTGGCCCTGTTGCAGGAAGCGCGCGCCGTTCCAGACGACATTCGCGAAAGGGTGGAAATCAGCCCCCACATGCCGTGGCTGAGCTACGACCCAACGTCCGGATATCCCCACTATGACCGTTGGCCCATGGTCGTGAGACTGTCAGATCGGGTGAAAGTCGAGTGGTTTCGACAGATCGGACCGACAGGGGTATCTCCGGAACACCCCGGGAATGTGGCCGTGAGCGGCATTGGAACGATAGATGTGGCCAGGGTGATCCCTGCGACCGGCCAGGATCCATTTATCGCGGCTTCGATGTACGCCCGGTGGTTCACTCCTCATCCGATCACGGAGGCCGACTGGATTCACTCTGACGCCTCGGCTCACCGAATCATTTCCGACCTTTCCGCATTCATCGGCAACTACGAATGCCCAGCCGAACATCGGATACTGGCAGCTGGGGACTTAAATCTGTCGTTTCAGAGTTCCGACAGCTTTGACCTTCGGGCGCAGACCGTAATTGACCGATTCCAAGCCCTCGGGTTGGACTACTTGGGACCCCAGTACCCTGCCGGTCGCCGCGCTGACCCAGTTCCCAAGCACTTGACCGACGAGTCCTTGGATGTACCTACCTACTACCACAAGCCGTCGAGCAATCCTGCCGGAGCCTCCGTTCAGCTTGATCATGTATTTGCCTCTCGAGGATTTCACAAGGAGATTCAAGCGAAGGCGCTGAACGAGGTGGCGGATTGGGGTCCCAGCGACCACTGTCGTATCGCGATAGAAGTTGGATAGGGCCGCACGAACCGTCGCCAGTCGGGTCGAGGCCGGATGAAGGCCGTTGATCACTTCGCATGAGACGCACCGTCTGGGCACGGCCTGCGCGCTCGGTCCGAGGGCCGTCTAACAGGTTTGGCGCGCGCGTCACCTCTGGTCAGCGGCACCCCCGGCGGGATTCGAACCCACGACCGTCGGCTTAGAAGGCCGCTGCTCTGTCCACTGAGCTACGGGGGCGTATAGAGTCGCCGTCAGCCTGCCCAGAGTCTCCCACAGCCACGCGCGCCCGCAGCCAAGCTGCGCGGTAGTAGCCCACGTTGAGTCCGTCATTCCCGCGAAGGCGGGAATCCACCCTTCATTGAATCTGGGGGCAAGCGTGATTACTCCAACCACCCTTCCTCCGATCGGATTCTGCGAAAGTCTCCGAAGGCGAGAATCCGCCCCGCCAGGGCAACCCACGAATCGAGGGCTCCCGCCGGTGCTGAGTCGCCACCCGGGGCTCAGATGTCAGAGTCGCCCGCCACCAGCGGCGCGGCCTCCGGCTCGACCGCAATCCCGCCTCTAAGGTCGGCCCAGCTAGACTTCGGCCGATGCCCAGAATTGCTGACCGCCCGAGCACCACCCCGACCGCGAGGGTGTTGCCAACCCGCCCGCGGCAACCGGCGTGGTCCGTCGAGAGAGTAGCGGTGCGAGTCCTCGGCCCACGGCCGCCATCCGCCGCGGGCGGGCGCCGCAATCGCCCGCCGTTCCTCGCCTAGACCGTCCCCCGTGAGCGCAGGATCCACGACCAACGCAACGCTCGAGGCCACCGAGGCATGGTTTCGCCGGCAGGGGGTGCCCCACCTCACCGAGGACTACAGCACCCGGCGCGACATCCTCACCCGCACCCTCCCGTTCCTGCTGGCCGTGCTGGCACTGGAGGTCCTGCTGAACATCAGCACGGCCTGGCCGTGGTGGGCAAATTTGCTCTCGGTCGTCGGTGCGATGGTCGCGCTCACGGCGGTCTGGATGGGCATCAACGCCCTGCGTCGTCGAAAGCTGCTGTCGATGCCGGAGCAGGTCGGCGCGGTGGAAGTGCTCGTGTTCCTGCTCGCCGCGCCGGCGCTCACCGGGCTCATCTGGGGTGCGTGGGCGGATGCGGCGCTCGTCCTCGGCATGAACGCCCTGCTGCTGTTGGCGGCCTATCTCACGGTCGGCTTCGCGCTGGTGCCCATCCTGCGTTGGGGCGTGCGGCGGCTCGTCCGCGACATGATCGATGTGTTGGGGCTTTTCGCGCGGGCCCTGCCGCTGCTGCTGCTGTTCTTGACATTCCTGTTCATCAACGCCGAGGTATGGCAGCTGGCAGGCACGATCGAGCCCGGAATCCTCGCTTCGTTGATGGGGCTCTTCGCGCTGGTGACGGCGGCCTTCCTGATCTCCCGGCTGCCGCTCGAGCTCAGCGACCTTGCGACCTTCGAACGCCCCGACCGCGTGATGGAGCTTGTGCGGGGAACTCCCGCGGCCAACCTCGTCAACTCCGCCAAGTCACTGAAACTGGATGCGCCGCTCCGACGCGGGCAATGGGCCAACGTCGGTCTCGTCGTGCTAGTCGCGCTGTCGCTTCGGGTCCTGTTCGTCAGCATGCTTGTGGGAGTGTTCTTCTTCGTCTTCGGAGCCATCGCCATGGACTCGAGCACCATTGCGTCATGGACCCATAGCGAGCCCCGCAGCCTGCTGGACCTTGAGTGGCTGGGAAGGACGCTGACCGTGGAACTGCTACAGGTAGCCATTTTCCTGGCCTCGTTCTCGGGCTTCTACTTCACCATCAGCGTCCTCACGAATCGCGAATACCGCGACGAGTTCTTCGAAGAGGTGGTGGGCGACGCCCGACGAGCCCTTGCCGTGCGCGCTGTTTACCTGGGCACGCTCGCGCAGCGCGAGGAGGATCGGAGCTGACGTCCCGCCTCCGGTGAGCGGGTTTGCCCCACCGGCGCCCGGGCTTAGCGAGGCTCCCCTAGCGGAACCGGTCCTCCAGCGAGCTCACGTCCACGCCCGGACGAGCGCCGTCGATGAGCGACGTCGCCTCGAACTCCGGTCGACGGGAGGTCACGCCGTCCTCGAACGTCGGCAGGTCGATCTGGTAGAGCACGCCCATGGGAATGCGCTCGCCCCACTCGTACGACTTGGCCAGCGCCGCCTGCTGCTTGGCGACGATCTCGTCGATATTGCTCGGATCGTGCACCTTGCCGTCATAGCCCTCGTCGGCCAGCGCGTAGGTGCGCTGATGCCCGATGTCCCGGCCTCTGAAGAATTCGATCGTCAGCAAATCGTTGTAGACCGGGCAGGGCTGCAGAATGTCGATCAGCGCCGTCCCGCGATGCTCCATGGCCTGCACGATCAGGCCCACCAGCTCCCGCTGCGCCATGGCATATCCCCGCGCGATAAAGGTGTAGCCCGAGGAAATCGCCAGCCCAATCGGATTCACCGCGTCGATGATGGCCGGCTCCGGCATGCTCTTGACCTGCATCCCGCGCTGCATCGTCGGTGAAGCCTGGCCTTTGGTTAGGCCATACACGCCGTTGTTGTGCACCAGGTAGGTGAAATCGACGTTGCGGCGGCCCGAGTTGACGAAATAGCCCGCGCCGATGCCATAGCCGTCGCCGTCGCCGCCGACCGCCAGCACCTCGAGATCGCTATTCGCCAGCTTCACGCCCGTCGCCACATTCAGCACGCGCCCGTGCAGCGTGTGCAGGCCATAGGTGCGCACGTAGTGCGGCAGCTTGCCTGAGCAGCCGATGCCCGACACCACCATCACATCGTGCGGCGCACGCCCGCGCTGGGCCAGCGCCTGCTTGACGGCGTTCAGAATGCCGAAGTCGCCGCAGCCCCCGCACCAGTCCGGGTGCGAGTCCGTGACGGCAAAATCCTTGACGGTCGGAAGCGTTGCTACGGCCATAGCCATCCTTCGGTGCGGGTGGGCAGTCGCCAATCGGTCACGTTACGAGCCATGCGACGCCGCCGCGACGGCTGCCGGCATCGGCACCTGCCGCCGGATCGCCTCGGCGACCTCGTCCTGCGAAAACGGGCGGCCGGTGTATTTCAGCGCCTTCTCCTCGATCTGGATCCCCGTCTGCTCGGCGACCAGCAGGCCAAGCTGGCCGGCGTAGTTGTCTTCGAGCAGCAGCAGGCGATTCGCGCCCTCCAGGATTTCGCGCACGGCGTCCGCGGGGAAGGGACGCAGCAGCCGGATTTGCAGGTTATTCACCCGGATATCCGACTCACGCTCGACCTGTCGGATCGCATCGCGGATGGGGCAACGTGTCGAGCCCCACGAAACAATCGTGAGGTCGGCGTCATCCGAACCGTGCAACGTGAACTGCTGCGACTCCGGAATCTCGTCGAGCATTATGTCAAGCTTCTGCATCCGCTTGTCCATCTGCTCGATCCGGTTGTCGATGTCTTCCTCAATCCGACCGCGTTCGGTGTGCTCGTCGCTCGTGGTGACGAACTCGCCGCCGGGCGTGCCCGGCACGGCGCGCGGGCTGACGCCGGAAGCCGTCAGCTTGTGACGCCGATACGGCTCCGCCCCATTGGCGTCGCCGGTCCAGATAGCCCCGCGGTCCACCGGCAGCCCGTGCAATCCCAGGCCGTCAACCGTGAAATGCGAGTTGGCAATGAACTTGTCCGCCAGCACCACCACCGGCACCTGGTAGCGGTCGCCCCAGTTGAAGGCCAGGTGGGTGTACTGCGCCGCCTCTTCCACGTCTCCCGGCGCGACCACGATGTGTGGAAATTCCCCGTGCGCCGGTTGCAGCGCAAACCTGAGGTCTTGCTGTGAGTTTCGCGTCGGCAGGCCCGTGCTCGGGCCGCCGCGCTGGTACAGCACCACCACCGGACCCGGCGCCTCGGTGATCGACGCAAATCCCATCCCCTCGGCCATGAGGGTAAATCCGGGACCGGCCGTCGACGTAGCCGCGCGAACGCCGGCGTGCGCCGCTCCCACGGCCATGTTCATTGATGCGACCTCGTCCTCCGCCTGGAGCACCACGATGGGCCAATCGGCCTGCAGCGCCTCCAGGTACACGCTCTCGTCGGAGGCCGGAGCGATCGGGTAGTACGTCTGAAAGGCGCAGCCCGCGTGCAGCTTGGCGATGCCGATCGCCTCGTGCCCCGCCACCAGCATCCGCGCCGGCTGGTCGTCGCGGGCATGCAGCGTCTGGGAAAACCCCGCGTCGCCGAGGATGTCGTGCGCCGCCTCCCAGGCGTGTTGCAGGACCGACCGGTTGATCGGCACCAGGTTCTGGTGTCGTTCCGGCAGGCGCTCGGCCACGATCGGGATCACGCGATCCACGTCGAAGTCCAGCAGCGCGCAGCACGCGCCCAGGGGCACCATGTTGGCCATCACCGCATGGCGCCGCGCGTTGTATTCCAGGCCGTGCTCCTCGACGGCCGAGCGCACGATGTCGTCATAGGGCAGGGACAGCAGCCGCACGTCGTCGCGCCCTAGGTTTTCGGTGGTGATGCCAACCTTGGCGTCCACCACGATCGCGCCGCCTGGCACCACTTCGTGCAGGTGACCCTTGTGCGACTGGTAGTCCTGGTGCGGATCGGTGCCGTAGATCGTCTCGGAATCCAGCGCCAGCAGCACATCCACCCGTTCCACGTGCGAGGTGATGGGCTCGTCGGCAGTTCGGATGCGGAAGAAGATATGCCGGCCGTGGATGTTGGAGTGGTACTCGACGTTGGTGAAGACGAACAGCCCCGCGCGCGAACAGGCCTTCATGAATATCTCTGACGCTGGGTTTACGCCGCTTCCGGCCGGTCCGCCAACCATCAGAGAAAGATCGCTCGGGGGCATCACCGCTCCTTGCAGGCTACGAGGGAGTGCGCGCGCATCCGCGCGGCACGGCGCACTGCGACAAGGTCGCGTGCGCTGGTCGTTCTAACTCCATTATCAATGCTTCGGCCCCGTGAGGCTAGCGGAGCTCGGCGGCCAGCAACTCGACCGCCTCCCGCGGGGTATCGCCCACACGCACCCCGGCCTCCCGCAGGGCGGCCTCTTTGCCGGCGGCCGTGCCTTCCGATCCCGACACGATGGCCCCCGCGTGTCCCATCCGACGTTCCGGCGGGGCGGTCTTTCCGGCGATGAACGCGCTCACCGGCTTCGTCACGCGCTCGTTGATGAACCGCGCCGCCTGCTCCTCGTCGCCGCCGCCAATCTCACCCAGCAGCACGATCCCGTCCGTGTCGGCGTCTCGCTCGAAGAGCTCCAGCACATCGGTGAAGCGTGTGCCGATAATCGGGTCGCCGCCGATGCCAACCGCCGCGGATTGCCCCAGACCGCCGTCCGTCAAATGCTGCACCACTTCGTAGGTCAGCGTGCCGCTACGGCTGACGACCCCCACGCGGCCCGGCGCGTGAATCTCCCAGGGCATGATGCCCACCTTCACGTTCGCCCCCGGCACCGCGATTCCCGGGCAGTTTGGCCCGATTAGGCGCGATGCCGAGGCCCGCAGCACCGGCATCACGCGCAGCATGTCGATGGTCGGGATGCCCTCGGTGATGCACACGATCAGCTCCAGACCAGCCGCGATGTCTTCCAGAATCGCGTCCGCCGCGAACGGCGGCGGCACGAAGATGCACGCCGCATTCGCACCCGTGTCCGACACCGCCTCGGCCATGGTGTTGAAGACCGGCACGCCGGGCAGGCCGTCCACCGCCGCGCCCGCGCGACCGGGCGTCACGCCCGCCACCACGTTCGTGCCCGCCTCCGCCATGCGCTGGGCATGGAAGGTGCCTTGCCGCCCCGTGATTCCTTGCACCACCACCCGCGCCGAGGCATCGAGCAAGATGCTCATCGCACGGCCTCCACCGCCAGGCGGGCCGCCGCATCCATCGACCGTTCGGCCTGGATGCCGGCGTCGGCAAGCAGACGCAGCCCCTCGGCCTCGTTCGTGCCCATCAAGCGCACCACCAGCGGCACGGCGCGGGGCATGCTCTCGCGCGCCGCGAGCACCCCGCGGGCCACCTCGTCAGCACGGGTGATCCCCCCAAAGATGTTGACGAATACGGCCCGAACGTTGGGATCGTCCAGGATGATGGCGAACGCGGCGCTCACGCGCTCCGCGCCGGCGCCGCCGCCGACATCCAGAAAATTCGCCGGTTCGCCCCCGTAGTGCTTCACCACGTCCATGGTCGCCATGGCCAGGCCGGCGCCGTTGACCATGCAGCCGATATCGCCGTCGAGCTTGATATAGCTGATGCCCGCGGCACGCGCCCGCGCCTCCGCCGGCTCCTCGGCGGCGGCGTCCCGCAGCTGCTCCAGCGCGGGACGACGTCCCAACGCGTTGTCGTCAATGTTCAGCTTGGCGTCGATGGTCCACAGCTTGCCGTCCGGGCTGACCACCAGCGGGTTCACCTCCGCCAGTGACGCGTCGCACTCCACGAAGACGCGCACCAGCCCGTTCAGAATGCGAACGAAGTCGAGCACTTGCCGTCCACCAAGCCCGAGCGCAAAGCCCACGGCGCGCGCCTGCCAAGCCTCCACGCCGCGCGCCACGTCAAACTCGACGCGCTGGATGGCCTCGGGCGTAGCTGCCGCGACCTCTTCGATGTCGATGCCGCCGGCCGCGCTCGCCATCACGACCGCCGATTGACGCTCGCGGTCGATGGTCACGCCCAGGTAGATCTCGCGGTCGATATCCACGGCCGGCGCCACGAGGACCCGCCGAACCCGTTCGCCCCGGATTTCGAGCCCCAGGATCGCGTCGGCAGCCTCGCGCGCGGCCTCGGGGCCGTCGGCCAGCTTCACGCCGCCGGCCTTGCCGCGGCCGCCGGCCAACACCAGCGCCTTCACGACGACCAGGCCGCCGAACGCTCCAGCCGCGGTCGCCGCCTCGTCGGGCGTGGTCGCCACTCGACTCGGTGGGACGGGGAGACCCTGATCGGCGAAGATTTGCCGGGCGTCGGACTCGTGGACCTTCACTCGGCAGCGTCCTCGACAATCCAAGCGTCGAGCCCGCGCGCGTAGTCCACCAGCTCATGCGCGTCGAAGTGCAGCTCAATCTCTTCCCGCGCCGTTTCGGGTGCATCGGACGCGTGAATCAGGTTGCGCAAACCGGCCAGGGCGTAGTCGCCGCGGATCGTGCCCGCCGCGGCCTCATGCGGCCTGGTCGCGCCGACGATCGTCCGTACGACCTGGATCGCCTCCGGACCCTCGAGCACCGCGGCTACTACCGGACCGCTGGTCAGGTGCTGCACCAGGTCGTCGAAGAAGAACTTGCCCTCGTGCACCGCATAGTGCCGGCGGGCCAGCGACTCCTCGATCTGCACCAGCTTCAGCGCCACGAACCGCAGACCGCGGCGCTCGAATCGCGCCAACAGCTCCATGGCAATCGCCCGCTGCAGGGCGTCGGGCTTCAACAAGACCAGCGTGCGTTCCACGTGCGTCGTCCTCCTACCGCAGTCGGTGATATGCCGTCGACGGCAATCCGGCCATCATGCCTGGCGTTCCAGCCGCTCGGTCACCGCGTTGCGCAGGCTATCGATGTCCGCGTCGAGGCTCACCACAATAATCGCCTGCCAATCGCCCAAGCGCACGGCCAATCCCTGGTGCGCCTCGGTCAGGAACCACAGTTCATCGACCTGGCCCAAGCCCACGGTCTCCACCACCTGCTCCATGGTCCCGATACCCGACGCCAGCAGCCCGGGCGCCACCGGACTCACATTCTCGGCCAGATCGCCCACCGGCGCCTCGCCGGTGCGCCAGACCACCGCGCCGTCGACGTCATCGAGGGCCTTGAGGTCCGCCAGCAAGGCCTGCGCGTCAGGCATCCGTCGCCTCCGGCGAGTTGGCGGCGCGCAAATACGCCTCCGCGGCGGCCTGAGGGCGGCGCGTGCGCATGCGGAAGTCGCCCAGCAACTGCCAACCGGTCGCCGCGAACGCGGGCCGCCCCGCCGCTTCCTCCAGCAGCGCGTCAACATCCGCGGCAGGCAGCCCGTCGTCTTCCACGATCTCGCGGAGCACCCGTTCCGCCTCGCGCCAGTCTTCCCGTCGAATCAGCTCCCGGGTCCAGTCGATCTGCGTAAACGCCGCTCCGTCGGGCGCCGCTGCCGGATCCGCGTTGGAATCCCCCTCGGGCGTCGCCGGTCCATCGTCGGACGGCTGCTCCGCGGCTGTGGGGGCCTTCTGGTCGGACGAGGCTGACGGCGCCGTCGCCGATTCCGGCGCCCCATCCGTCGGACGAATCGACGCCGGCACGTCGATCTGCGGCACGTCGGGCAGCACCAGACGATGAATCTCGAGCTGCGCCAGCATCTGCCGCGCTTCCAGGTATTCCGGATCGATCTCGCCCGCGCGACCCAGCAAGTCCTGCCCTTCGGCCATGCGTCCGCGCTCCGCCAGCACGTGCGCCAGCATCACGGCCGCCCGTACGCAATCGTTGGCGCGGTCGAAGATGATCGTGCACTGCTCTTCGCATTGGGACAGTCGATTCAGCTGCCACAGCGCCTCCGCCAGCGTCAGACGGATGTCGATGCGGTCCGGCTCCTCGTCGAGGGCGCGCCGGGCATACCGCTCCGCGGTCCCCGGCCATCCGCTGCGCAGGTGAATGCGCGCAAACACCCCGGGCGTTATCGGCAGCGCGTCGGCGTCCACGCCAAGAATGTCCAGCGCCGACTCCAGCGACGCGTTGTCGCCGACGTCTGGTACCAGCTCCACCACCCGGCGCGCCTCATCCTGTGCCCGCGCATCGTCCTCGCGTTGCTGGAAGATCCGCGCCGTCGCCGCCGCGGCCCGGGCATTCAGCGGCTCGGCCGAGGTAACGAACCGCAGGTCTTCGAGCGCCTGGTCGAGCTCGCCGTCGGCCTCGGCCTTCAGGGCGCGGACCAGACGCGCCGACGCGTGGCGCGGGTAACGCGCGATGACGTGCTCGGCAAGCTCCACCGCCCTATTCGACGCCCCTTCACGAAACGCCTGCCGCGCCTGCTCGATGATCTCGCTTGGTCTCACGCCGATCAGGAAGCCGGCGCGCCGGCGCCGTCGAAGCGGTGGGGGAGCACGGCATCGTCGTCCACCGGTCCCGAGGCGGCCACGATCGGCCAGTCGTCGCTGAAGAGCCGGCGCGCTGCGTGGACCACGCTCTCCGTGGTAACCGCGTCATATTTGGCGGTCACGCCGTCGGGTGTGAGCTGCTCGGTCTCGAGCAACTGCTCGCGCAGCGCCCAGCCGGCCACGGCGTAGGTGTCTTCCATTGAGAGCTGGATTTCCCCCTTGATGACCTCACGCGCCCGATCGACCTGGTCCTCCGTGACCCCGTCGTCGCGCACGGCGGCCAATTCGTCGAGCACGGCCTGCATCGCCTCATTCAGAGTATCCGGCTCAGTCGCCGCCTCGATCACCATCGCGCCGGAATCCCTCGTCGCGGTGACCGACGCCAGCACCTCATACACGATGCCGCGCCGTTCCCGCAGCTCCTCGAACAAGCGCGACCCCATGCCCTCGCCCAAGATCGCCGTCAGCACGTCCACGTCATACCGCTGGGGATCGTTGCGCGACACGGCGCGTCCGGCAATGCCGAAGTACACGTGATCTGCCTCCCGCGATTCCACCACCGCCCGCGGCGACGGCGGGCCGTCCGGCACGTAGGACGGCCACACGGCCTCGCGTCCCGCTGGACGGTCGCCAACTCCCGCCTGGACGGCCGCGGCGCCGTCGGCTGGATCCAGGTCGCCCGCCAGGCTCACCACCAGGTTGGCCCCCGAAAACATGCGGCGCGCGTGGGCACGCATCTGGTCCGGCGTGAACGTCTCCAGGTTCGCCGGCGTTCCAGCCACCTCGCGCCCCAGTCCGTGGCCTTGCCACAGGCGCGAGCGCAGCGATCGCCGCACGGCCTCTTCCGGCATGTCGGCCGTCATGCCGATCTCATCCAGGATGACCCGGCGCTCCTTTTCGATCTCGCCGGCGTCGAATCGGGAGTGCCCGATCATGTCGGTGATCACATCCAGGGCGTTGCGCCAGTGCGGCGATGCCACTTTTGCCCAGATCACCGTCATTTCCGGCTCGGTCAACGCGTTAATCATCCCGCCAAGGCGCTCCACGGAAGCTGCAATGTCGGTGTACGACGGGCGTCGCTCGGTGCCTTTGAAGAGCATGTGCTCCACGAAGTGCGAAATCCCCTGCTCCGGCGGCGACTCGAATCCCGAGCCGATGCGCGTGGCCGCAATCAGGGATACGGAACGCGCGTGCGGAACCGGGGTGACAAGCACATGAGCGCCATTGGGCAGGCGCGAACGAGCGGTGCGGTGGTCGCGAAACGTGCTCAATGCTCCCTCAGGAAGCAGGGGGATGGACCGGCGGAGTGGCTAGCCGGCGCTGCGTCCGCCGCGCTGTTGGCGTCGCTGCCCGCCGGCCGCCTCGCGCTCGGCTTTGCGCTGCAGACGACCGCGCTTGGCGGTCTTGCGCCGCTTACGCAGGGCAACCTTCTTCGGCTTGTTCACAATGCTCCTAAGATTGCGCGAACGACGCGAATGCCGCTCACGCCAACCCATGAATCATAGCAACGGCCCAGAAGTCTCCCGTAGCCGGGACAGCGGTCCGGTTCCCTCTCCCTCTGGGAGAGGGTTAGGGTGAGGGCTTGGGTGGGGAGACGGTTGCCCCGTTTCCCGGCCGTCCGAACACCATGAGCGACCCGGCCGCCCACCAGCCCGGCGCCCCCACGCTCCACGGCGCCCGCGTCCGCGACATCCTGCGTCGCGCCCAGGGCCGCCGCGTCGTCGTGCTCGGCGACATGATGCTCGACGAGCACATCGTCGGCCGAGCGCAGGCGGTGGCGCGCGAGGCACCGGTGCTCATCGTCGAGCAAGAGTCGCGCTACGCCGTGCCCGGCGGGGCCACCAACGTCGCCGCCAACCTGCGCGCCCTTGCCTGCGACGTGAGCGTCTGCGGCGTTGTCGGCGACGACGCCGCCGGCGCGGCGCTCCGGGAACAGCTCGACAATCGAGGCATCGGCGCCACGGGACTCATCGCCGACACCTCCCGAACAACGTCCATCAAGCTGCGCATCTGGGCCGGCGGCGACCGCCAACGGCCACAGCACATGGTGTCGCGCGTCGACACCGTGGACCGACATGACCTGGACGACGCGGCCGCCGCGGCACTGATCGCCTACCTCGAGCGGTCGATCCCCACCGCCGATGCGCTGCTCATTTCCGACTATTGGAACGGCGTGGTTGGGTCGGAGGTCGTCGCCGCGGCGCTGCCCCTGGCCCGCAAGCACGGCTTGATCATCGCCGTGGACGCCCATGGCGGCCTGACGCGGTTTAGTGGCGCCGCCGTCGTCACGCCCAATCAGCCGGAGGCCGAGGCCGAGCTGGGCTACCCCCTCACCTCCCCCGAGGTAGCTTGCCGGGGCGCCGCCGAGCTGCGCGAGCGATTGGAGGCGCAGGGTGTAATCATCACGCTTGGCGCCGCCGGCATGGTGGCGGCCGCCCAGGACGCCGATCCGGTGCTCATACCCGCCGCGCCGCAGGCCCGCGTCGCCGACCCCACGGGCGCCGGCGACACCGTGGCGGCCGCGGTCACCGCCGGACTGCTCGGCGGCGGCTCGATCCTGGAAGCCGCCCTGCTCGGTGAGCTTGCCGCGCGAATCGTGATCCGCCGCCTCGGCGTGGCCGTGGCGCCGACGGAGGCCATCCTGGCCGAGGCGGGCGCGGTCAATGGCTGAGGCATCGCCGCCCACCCCGGACGCCTTCGACCATGTCCTCGACGCCGCCCGCTCCCAACGTCGCACCATCGTCCTCACCAACGGCTGCTTCGACGTGATGCACGCCGGGCATGCCGCGCTCCTTCGCGCGGCGGCTGCCCAGGGCGATTTCCTGGCTGTGGGTGTCAACGACGACGCCGGCGTGCGGGCGCTCAAGGGCCCCCGGCGGCCCATGGCGCCGCTCGCCGATCGCCTGGCGCTCGTCGCCGCCGTCCGCTGGGTCGATGCCATTACCGTGTTCGAAGAACTCACCGCGGACGCGCTGATCCGGCGTGTCCGTCCGGATGTTTATGTAAAGGGCGCCGACTATGACGTTGACGCGGGTGGTCGCGAGCTGCCCGAGGCAGCCACGCTGCACGCCCTCGACGTGCGCGTCGTCTACGTCCCGCTGATGAGCGGGCGCTCCACCAGCAGCCTGGTCGAGCGACTGCGCCAGGAGCCGTGACCGAGTCCACCGGACGGCGAATCGCTATCGCCGCCCTCCTCATCGCCGGCGGCAACATCCTCAGCCGGCTGCTCGGATTCGTGCGCGAGCCCGTCATCGCCGCCCTGTTCGGCGCGGGCGGCACCGTCGACGCGCTCGAAATCGCCACCCGCATTCCCCAGTTCATGCACGAGCTGGTGATCGGCGGCGCGGTTTCCGGCGCCCTGATCCCCGTGTTCAGCCAGCTGGCCGGCGACGATCAGGCGCTGCGCCGCACGTTCTCCACGGTCATCGCCACGGTGATCGCCATCGCCGGCCTCGCCACGGCGATCCTCGTGATCCTCGCGGAACCGCTCGTGGATCTGGCCGCCATTGGGCTCCCGCCCGAAACGCGCGAGCTCGCCGTCACGCTCACCCGCATCACCCTGCCGTCGCTGCTGTTCCTCGGCATCTCGGCCGTAACCACGGCACGGTTGTACGCCCGCGACCGCTACGCCTTCCCCGCCTTCAGCACCGCCTCGCTCAACGGCACGCTCATCGTGTTCGCGCTGGCGCTCACGCCCATCGTCGGACCGCCGGGCGTGGCGCTGGGCTATCTGGCCGGCGCGGCCGTGCACCTGCTGGTCCAGCTTCCCGCGCTGGTGCGCGATCGCGCCAGTCTTTCGCCCCCGGCCTGGCTCGGCGACCCAAAGTTTCACCAGATCCTGCGGCTCTACGCGCCGATCGCCGCCGGTGTGGTCGTGGCCCAGGTGCTCGTCGTGGTCGACGCCAATCTGGCCTCGCGCACCGGCGAAGGCAGCTTGGCGACCATGCGCTTCGCCACGCGCCTGCAGCAATTCCCGATCGGGCTCGTGGCAACGGCGCTCGCGCTGGCCTATCTGCCCACGCTCTCGCGCACCGCGCCCGAATCCATTCGCCAGCTGGCGACCGCCGTCGATTTCCGCCGCCACCTCGCGCTGGCCGCCAAGCTCTCGACGCTCCTCATAGTCCCCATCACGGTCGTCATGACCGTGCTGAGCACGCCCGTCATTCGCGCGGTCTACGAGCGCGGCGCGTTTGACGCCGCCGATACCGGCACCACAGGCCCCGCGTTGCTGATCTATGCCATCCAGCTCCCGCTCACGGTGCTCGACCAACTTTTCATCGTGGCGTTCTACGCCATGCGAAACACGATCACGCCCGTCGCCGTGGGCATCGTCGGCGGCGGGGTGTACCTCGCCACCGCCCTGTCGCTCGTCGAGCCGCTCGGCATGCTCGGCCTCGTCACCGCCAACACCGTGCAGAACAGCTTCCATGGCTTGGTGCTTGGCCTCGGACTCTGGTGGCTCATGCGAGGCACGGTCCAGCGTGGCAGCTGGATCTTTGCCATCAAGGTGGCGCTCGCCGGTGGTGTCATGGCGCTGGTCGCGCTCGGATTGCGCGAGGCCCTGATCGCGGGCCTCGAAGCCGATGGCCGCGGCGGCTGGTTGACCCTCCTGCTGGCCAGCGGCGGCTCCTTCGGGGTGTATGTCGTGGCACTCGTCCTGTTTCGCGTCGAAGAGCTCGGCCACCTGCGGTCCCTCGTCCATCAGGTGATCGCCCGCGTCCGAACCCGCGCCGCGTAGGGTCACGATTCCACCTCGGCGCCATCTCCCGTTACCATCCGCCTAGTCCCATTCGCGCCTGGACGCCCTTACGCAACCCCTCCAACGGGAATTGGAGACTAGGTCCGGTCCCCTCTCCCAGCGGGAGAGGGTTAGAGCCTGCCCCGTACTTGATACGGGGGTGAGGTGGTACGGCCTGTCTCCGCCACACTCACGGGCCGTCCGGTCCCCTCTCCCTGTGGGAGAGCAACTGTGTGGCCGGTGACGGGTTTAGCTGGCCATGGCGGGGTTCCAG